>NZ_JADYXJ010000003.1:0-136940 GCF_015864365.1 Pseudoalteromonas sp. SWXJ133 | reverse complement strand
GTCGCGCACCAACGTAAAATAACTGAAGAAGTGAAAATGCGGTACTAGCTCAGTTGGTAGAGCGCGACCTTGCCAAGGTCGAGGTCACGAGTTCGAGCCTCGTGTACCGCTCCAATTTCTAACCAAAAGAAATTGTAGTGTTGAATGAAAATATAATGCGGTACTAGCTCAGTTGCTAGAATGTTGAACGCGACCTGTCGCGCACCAACGTAAAATAACTAAAGAAATAAAAAATGCGGTACTAGCTCAGTTGCTAGAATGTTGAACGCGACCTGTCGCGCACCAACGTAAAATAACTGAAGAAATAAAAAATGCGGTACTAGCTCAGTTGGTAGAGCGCGACCTTGCCAAGGTCGAGGTCACGAGTTCGAGCCTCGTGTACCGCTCCAATCTTTTTATATCCTTTCAAAATTTTCTGTATTAAAAATCATAAATAAAATTATAATTTAAAATCTCTCTTATCTACTTTATTCTATATGTAACATTCAGCATTGAAGTTTTGGTTATTAGAAGCTATCGCTTCTCGCGCGAGCAAGCTTTGCGCCTACAAGAAAGATGTTGTACTTTGAAGGTATGAGTGAGGTAGGAAGAGTTAATACTTTGAAACCTGAAGCTTTTGTTAAAACAGCTCCCCCTGAATAGTCGCTATAATTCGTCTAGAGCCACCAGAATCACGATGTTCACCTAAATAAATGCCTTGCCATGTACCTAGCGCTAAATAACCATTTGAAATAGGGATACTTAACTCGCAGCCTAACGTACTGGTTTTAATATGTGCGGGCATGTCGTCGTCACCTTCATAATCGTGGCGATAATAAGATTGACGCTCAGGAACGAATTTATTGAAATGGCTTTCCATGTCCATACGAACAGTGGGATCTGCATTTTCGTTTATTGTAAGGCTCGCTGAGGTATGCTGAATAAATAAATGTAACAAGCCTATTTTGTAACTCGCCAGTTCAGGAAGTTGAGATAATATTTCGCCATCAATTATATGAAAACCTCGCGGGCGAGGTTTTAATGTAATTTGCTTTTGCTGCCAACTCATAGTTTATCGAAGCTAACTTCAATGTTTGCATTTCCCGCATCACAACTAAATGGCATGATGATTTTTTTACCTTGGCTTTTATGAGTAATTGTATGATCTTTACCCGACACCACAATAGGCGTTGCCATATCAAAGTCGAAACCTTTCTCGCCAAGTAAGTTTTTAGCACCACCAGTTACCATGTTGGTTATTTCGCCAACCATATCTGTAACTTCTTCATCTATAGTGTCAGGGCGTTCGCCAAGCATGCGCTCCATGATGGTGAGTGCTAGTTCTTCGTCGAATGTAATTGAAAATGATCCACGCGTTTGCGGCCCAACCATACCAATGAGGCCTGAAACATCACCACAGGCTATCTCGTCAGTTTTAATACGTGGCTTACCTGGTTTTAATTGAGTTTGAGCCATAGTGCTTAAAACATTAATTAAAGAAGATAAAAAAGGATTGATGAACTCTACATTCATAGTGATTACTCTTAAGTTAGTACTGTGAAATGGCTATATAGTGCGAAATTTGAATATAGCCACTAAAGTGATTTTGGAGGATTATGATGCTCTGCAAGGCTCACATTTACCATGTGCTTCTATTGTTTGCCCTGATACAACAAAACCGCCTTCGGCCGCTAAACTATTTAGCTCATGTGATATAACAGTCGAATGTAGTTCCTTAACAAAACCACAGGTATCACAAATTAATAACTGTACTGGGTGAATATGATCAAAATGATGGCACAGCATAAATGCATTTGTGCTTTCAATCTTATGAATAAAGCCTAGTTCAGCTAAAAAGTCTAATGCACGATAAATTGTCGCAGGTTTAGCACCTGTTTCAGTTACTTTTAATTGCTCAAGCAAATCGTATGCACCAACACCACCTTGTGCACTGGCTAATAGACGAAATACTTTCTCGCGGATAGGCGTAAAACGCGCACCACGGTTGTCACAAACTTGTTTTGCTTTACTTACGAGTGATTCTATATTCATCATTACTCTTATCCTTATGCTACCGTGATATACTAACATACTGTGTTGTAGTTGCAGCGTTTTTATTAAGCGCTTTTTACCTAGGAAACCCAGTAATGCACGAACTATTGGCTATATTTATTTTCTTTTTTGCGGTTATTGACCCCATTGGCACTGTACCTGTATTTATTGCAGTCACACGTGGTGATGATGAGAAATTTAAACGTAAAGTTATATTTAAAGCGGTAGGTGTATCTGCATTAGTGCTTTTATTTTTTGTACTCGCAGGTGAGCAATTACTTAACGCAATTGAAATTCCGCTTTCCGCTTTTCAAATAGCCGGCGGTATCATATTACTTATTTTTGCACTTTCAATGATATTTGGTGAAAGTAAACCAGAAGCCGAAATTAAAAGTGTACGGGACAGCACTGAAACCGCTATTTTTCCGCTTGCGATTCCGTCTATCGCGAGCCCTGGCGCTATGTTAGGCGCCGTATTAATGACTCGTAATGAAGAGTATACCTGGGTTGAGCAGTTACTAACGTCTTCAATGATGCTTGCTGTATTAGCAGTTGTACTGGTTTTGTTACTGCTTGCAACGCACGTACATAAATTAATTGGTGACAGTGGCGCAAGTATAATAAGTAGAATAATGGGGCTTATTTTAAGTTCAGTTGCAGTGACTAATATTTTAAACGGTATAGCCCATTATTTTGGCTTGCAGGTGTTCTCTTAACATTGATGCCCGCCAAGCTTTTGTGTAAAATGCAGCGCCTTTTAGGCTGTGCTTAATAACTTTAATACCCTGAGGTTTGCTTTGAATAAATGTACTTTGAATAGACGCTTTTCTGTGGCTCCAATGCTTGATTGGACTGATCGCCATTGTCGTACTTTTCATCGCAAAATGACTAAACATACCGTGCTTTATACTGAAATGATAACCACAGGGGCTATTTTATTTGGTCGAGGCGACTACTTACATTTTAATAAACACGAAGGCCCAGTTGCACTGCAACTTGGTGGCTCTGACCCTAAAGCGCTTGCGCAATGTGCAAAACTGGCAGGTGAGCGTGGCTATGACGAAATAAATTTAAATGTAGGTTGCCCGTCAGACCGAGTTCAAAATGGTCGATTTGGCGCATGCTTAATGGCTGAACCGCAATTAGTTGCAGAGTGTGTTGCAGCAATGAAAAACGAAGTAAGTATTCCTGTAACTGTTAAAACGCGTATTGGTATTGATGAGCAAGATTCGTATGAGTTTTTATGTGCGCTTATTGAAGCGTCTCATAAAGTAGGGTGTGATGATTTTATTATTCATGCTCGTAAAGCATGGCTTAATGGTTTAAGCCCGAAAGAAAATCGTGAAGTCCCACCGCTTGATTACCTACGTGTTTACCAGCTTAAAAAAGATTATCCGCAGCTAGACTTAAGCCTAAATGGCGGCGTTAAAACAATTGAGCAGAGCCTAGAACATCTACAACATATTGATGGTGTAATGATTGGGCGTGAAGCTTACAGTAACCCATTTATGCTCAATGACGTTGATGAGAAAATTTATGGTGATGCTGCAAACACACAATCACGCCACGACGTAGTGCGCTCAATGTACAGCTACATTGAAGAAGAAATGCGTTTGGGTGCTAATTTTTGGCATATTGCACGTCACATGCTCGGTATTTTTCAGGGGCAGCCTGGTGCACGAGGTTTTAGACGCCACCTTTCTGAAAGTGGTCATGGTAAGCAAGCTGATTTATCGGTAATGGATAAAGCATTAAGCTTTGTACCAGAATAAAGCTAAGCTTTAAAAGTTTTAAATTTAAGCCACTTTCGAGTGGCTTTTTTGATCCTAAATATTAGTCAAAAGCATAATTTATTGGCCAATTACACTCTATGCTGTTCAGCTGGAAGTCACTAAAAACTAGAGTGCTTGTTGTTTATCACTATGATTTTAAATGTTTTATTTTTGTTTTGATGAACTTGGCACAACTCTTGGAATCTTCTTGTTGAAATTAATTAAAAATCAACAGGAGAATACCATGGGAATATTTAACCGCGTAAATGATGTAATTCAATCAAACATTGTCGCTATGCTTGATAAAGCTGAAGACCCAGAAAAACTTTTAAACTTGATGCTTACCGAGATGCAAGATGCGTTGAATGAGTGCCGTAGTACAGCAGCCGCTTTATTGTGTGAAGAGAAAATAATTAATCGCCAAATTGATACTAAAAAAACAGAATTAGCAGCTTGGCAAATTAAAGCAGAACGTGCGGTTGAGAAGGGCAGTGATGACCTTGCTAAGTCTGCCTTACTTGAAAAGCAGCGCGTTAACGAAAGTATCGAAAATAAGCAAACTCAACTAGAAACACTGCAAGAGTCTATTGCAAAAATTAAGGTTGATTGTGAGCGTCTGCAGCAAAAAATGGCTATGGCTAAAACTAAGCAAGCTCAATTAATGCAGCGTCATAATGTTGCTATTGCTAGAGGGCGGATCAGTACGCAACTACAAAGCGATAAAGTAGCTCATGCGTTGTCTCGTTTTGAACAAATAGAGCAGCGTGTTGAAGATATTGAAGCTAAAGTAGAGGCTTATGAGCTGACTGATACAGTAAGCTCTACGAGTGCCCAAATTGAGTCGTTAGTTAAAAATGAAAAAATTGATGCTGAACTGGCTCGCTTAAAAGCGAACTTAAATACTAATTTAAAACAAACTGCTTAGGAGATTGCTATGAACAGCTTTAATCGTCAACGAGGTTGGTATAAAGATACTCTAAATAAAAAAATATCGGGTGTTTGTAGTGGTTTAGCTCGTAGATTGGATTTTCCTGTATGGGCAACACGCGTAGTTACTATCTTGTTGTTTTTGAGTTTTCCGTTTGCAATTGCACTTGGTTATTTTATAGCGCATTGCTGCCTTGAAAATAAAGAGTATTAATACCAACAGGCATAAATATTTGAACAATTTAACAAATTAAATCACTCTATAACGTTGTTGAAAATTTTATGTAGAACAACTAGATATAAAAATTCTTGCCTAGTTATAGCGCAATTTTCTTATCGTTAAATAGACCTCATATATAAGCCGGTTGGTATAAGGAGAATTACTATGAAAGCTTTGGCAGTATGTGTAATTATCTATTTATTACTGTTTACTGATTTAATAACGTTTGTGCAGATTGATTCTTGGCAGTTGCCGTTATGGATTGCTGATATTAGCTGGGCTGGGCTTGAGCTTGTAGGTGCTTTGGCCGCAATTGTTGCTGTAGTTGCTGTAGTGGCTTTAATTACTATGGGATTAGTTGGTGCGGGTGTAGTGGCATTAGCAGGGACTGTTTTAGCGCTTTTATTCGGATCTATAATGATTGCATGGCCGTTACTATTTGTTGCAGTGTTGTGTTGGCTTGTTGCCGATAACAAAAAAGTAGCCTCTTAATCCTTAATTTGACTGACTATTATAGGTTAACTATGTTAAATTTAGCCTGTAATTTAAAGTTTTCATAAGGATAAGAATGATGACGAAACTATGTTTTTCGATGGCTTCTGCATTAATATTTAGTTTTTTTTCGTCATCGTTGGCGGCGCACTCAGGGCACGAACATGGTTCTGATGTGGCTGTGCTCGAAGTAACTAACGCGCAAGTTAGAGAGTTTTTACCTGGCAGTACTTCAACTGTAGGTTATTTAACGCTAATAAATCACAGTGGAGCCGCAGCAACTTTAACTAAGGCAACTATTGATGGCTTAGGGCGTGTTGAAATACACGAGCATTCACATGTAGACGGCATGATGAAAATGCAACAAGTTGAATCGGTTGAAATTAAGGCGCACGAAAGTGTCAGCTTTCAACCTGGGGGTTATCATTTAATGGCATTTGAACCACAAGAGTCATTAAAAGTAGGACAAGAGCGCAAACTCACACTATATTTTAGTGACGGTAATCGCTTATTTACTAATGCTCAAGTCGTGTCGCTTGAAGCGCAAGCTAAGCAGTCAAAACCATCTACTCAACACGCTCATCATTAGGAGTACACATGTCGCAACACAAAGGAAAAATAGCAGGAATAGTTGTTTTACTGCTTATCATATTTTACGCAATTGCTGTTTACTGGAGCACTGAGCCTTCACGCTTTGATGTTGTTGCAAACGCCAAAGAGCAAGCGCAGCTTCGTAATGAAAAAATAGTTACGGGTTACGTAACCACTTCTACATTAATTACAGTAGCAAATACCTTACTAGATAAACCCGGTGGCTACTTATCAAATGATGTAATACCACCAAGTATTATTATGGATGATATGCCGGCGTGGGAATATGGCGCGCTAGAAATGGTGCGTGATTTATCGCTTTCTATGCGAAAAGATTTTAGCCGTTCGCAATCACAGTCTACTGAGCATGAAGCACTTAAAAAGGCGCAGCCACAGTTTAATATAAGCTCTGAAGCATGGGCATGGCCAAGTGCTGAAGGTGAATACCAAAAAGGTATTGACTACTTAATGGTATATCGTGGACAAATTGCCAATGAGCATGAGCGCGATAGCCAATTTTACGCACGAGCAGATAACCTACGTAGTTGGCTTAAAGAAGCTGAAAAACGTTTAGGTAGCTTAAGCCAGCGTTTAAGTGCAAGCGTAGGCCAAGAAAAAGTGAACACCGATTTAGCGGGTAATTCATCTAATAAACAAGCAACTCTTGCTCCACTGCAGCAGCAAGTAAGAACACCGTGGTTAGAAATTGACGATGTATTTTACGAGTCGCGCGGTGCTACTTGGGCGTTACTACACTTTTTACAAGCGATAGAGTATGACTTTAATGATGTACTTGAAAAGAAAAATGCACGTGTAAGCGTTCAACAAATCATACGTGAACTTGAGGCAACTCAAGAAACAGTATGGAGCCCACTTATTTTAAACGGGAATGGTTTTGGCTATGTTGCTAACCACTCTTTAGTTATGGCAAATTATATTTCTAGAGCCAATGCGGCTTTAATCGAACTTAGCGAGCTATTAGCTCAAGGATAAAAAATGAAAAAATATTGTTTAGCAGCAGCCCTTTCAATGGCATGTTTAGCACCAGCAGCGCAAGCTGACACCCTACTAGGTTTATATGTAGGTGTTGATGGGTGGAAGTCAGATAACGATGGTCAATTTTCTTATAAAGATAAATCATCTCAAGATTTTGATTTTGAGGATGAAACATTTGTAAGTTACTACGCAGCGCTTGAGCACCCAGTGCCACTAGTTCCAAACATTAAATTAAAGTATACAGAGCTTGAGTTAAATGGTTCTGCGCGGCTTACAGATACATTTAGTTTTAATGGCTCTGATTATATTGTGGGCTCTACTGTAAATACAGTAAGTGATTTAACGCACATTGATTACATTTTTTATTATGAGATTTTTGATAACGATTTAATCTCAATTGATTTGGGTTTAAACGTTAAGCAGTTTGATGGTGATATTGTTGTAAATGGTACTTCTCAACAAGGTGGAGCTGACTTTACCGAAACCAAAGACTTCTCTGGTTTTGTTCCTCTTGCATACGGCCGTGCCGAAGCTGGCTTACCATTTACTGGTTTAAGTGTGTTTTTTGAGGGGAGCTTTTTGGCTATTGACGATAGCAAAGTACAAGATTACCAAGTAGGTGTAGCGTGGGAACTTATCGACAATCTAGCAGTAGATGTTGCTGTTAAAGCAGGATACCGCTCTATGATATTAGAACTTGATGATGTGGATGATATTACTACTGATATCGATGCATCTGGCCCATTTGCGGGTATTCAGGTTCATTTTTAATTAGTACCTTCTAATTAAACAAAGCGTGGCATATTACTTTATAGCGTGCCACGCTAAATCAAACTCTCCGTCCAACGCATTATTAATCAACTGCTTATACACTTTATTTATAGGGAAATTAATGAGTTTAGATAGTTCATCACCTGTTTGTGTAAATTTGTAATAGCTCAATACCAAATCACTACTTTTTGCTTTTAATGTTACCTTTTGCGATAAAAATGAAAGGGTAAGTTCTTGCCCCGCTTTAAGCACTGCAGATTCAATTTCTTTTCTATACAGTAAATTAAGATCCATGAGCGTTAAAATATCAGGAAAGCTAATACCTGTTTTTCCTAAATTTAGAGACACTTTGTTTCCTTTTCGTAGTAAATCAAACAAAGATGGTTTCTTGTAAAAACCGAGTAGAATAAAGTGGCTGTCGTCTTTTTCGTTATAACCTGAGAGCGACACACATTTTTGCAAAGAGTCTGCTTCTCGCTGTGTCATATGTTTTAAAGTTTGAAGGCTTTTAATTGAAAACGTACCAGGATTGAGTGTTTCTCCCGTTAAAATTTTGGCCCACAAAGTTTGCATTGACGCATTTGAAGTATCTTCACACAGTGCTATAAAATGCTCTACCCAATCAACATCGGGCTGTTTACTACTTGCTACATCAGGGCAAACCCCCATAGCCACTGCTAAAATTGATTCTATATTTTGTTGTTGTTTAATGAGTAATAAATCTTGGCGCTTTTGAGCGCGAGCTAAAACAGAGTTTTCACTGTTGATATGATAAAGCGGCTTAATTTTGCCCTTAATATCGTAACTTTGCTCGTTAGTAGGTAGTACACCGTTATTACCTACTTTTGTTATAGGGTAACCAAGTAAGGATTCGATGATGTTGGCAAGATTAATTCTCGCCTGTGCTGTTTTGACTGTCATGACTATGCATTATCCTTTGTGGATCACTAAGCTGTGCAACAGTTTGAAGGTTATTTAAACCCAGTGAAACTGTATTACTGAGTACGTACTCGCTCAAAATTGCAGTGTAACCAGATATTAAAGGAGCAGTTGTTTGACCTTTAATATTACATATTAACGTAACTATACCGTTTTGCTCGCTAAGGTTAAAAGTGCCTCTAATAATATGTTCAGCATTTAAAAGTATGTTGAAGTTGACTTTATTTTGGCTTACCGAAGTTATGATCATTTCACCATACCCCCATTTTCCTTCCCAAGACTGATGAGCCCCTAGGCCAGAACTGGGTTCGCCCAAAGTAAAATGTATGCTGGGGTCTACTTTTTCCCATGGAGACCATTTTTGCCATTGGCTAAAGTCGGTGATAAGCGGCTTTATTACTTTAAGATTGGCATTAATTTCGATTGTTTTATTTACACTATAACTTTGAGGCAGTATTAGCCCTACCAGTGCCAATACTAATAGTAATAACAGTACGCATTTGATTAATATTTTTAATGGTTTAATAAGCACACCTTTTATTAGTTTTTCAAGTTGAAATACAACAACTTTTTCTTAATCGACTATAGTATGAATTAGATTATAAACCAAAAATAATTTATTGATTGCTACTTAGGAGAGCGAATGTCGTCAGATCAAAACGATTTTTTATTTTTTGAACAAGATTTTGAAGACGATGCTGTTGTTGAGCAGACTAAGTTTTGGGATATTTTAATTGTTGATGACGAACCTGAGATTCATTCTGTAACAAAATTAGCTTTGTCTGGCGTTGAGTTTTTAGGGGCTAGCTTGCGATTTCACGATGCTTATTCGGGTGCAGAAGCAATAGAAGTGCTAGCTAAAAATAAAAATATTTCGGTTATTTTTTTAGACGTTGTTATGGAAACTGACGATGCCGGTTTGCAGGTTGTAAAAAGGGTGCGTGACGAATTAAATAATCAACATGTAAGAATTATTTTAAGAACAGGGCAAGCAGGTATTACACCAGAAGAAAAAGTAATACGAGAATACGACATAAATGACTATAAAACGAAAACAGAGCTGACTCGTTCTAAGTTAGTAACTTCGCTTATAACCGCTATTCGCTCATACGAGCAGGTATGTCAGCTTGAATATCAAAGTGATGCAATGAACACGATTGTTTCAGCATCAAAGTCTATTTTAGGACTTACTGATGTTAAGCAATTATGCAAAGAAATCATCAAGCACATGAGTATTATTTTAAAATGTTCACCTAGAGGGCTTGTTTGCAGTAAGTTAGATGGCGATGACTTTATTCAGGTCTTAGGTGGTTGCGGGCATTACGAAAGCTATTTTGGCAAAAAATTAATTAATGTTGATAGCAAAGTATTTGAACAAGTTGAGTCGTGTTTTGGTTTGTCAAAGCACCAACACATAGACTCAAGTTCAACATTTATATTAAAAAGTAAGCATCGAAAAGCGGCTTTATATATAGAGTGCGACCACATTCCCTTACAAGCACAGCTGCAATTTGCTGAAATTTTCTTAACTAATGTAAGTGTAGCACTTGATAACATAAGGTTATTTGTAAAGTTAAGAGATGCTGCTTATAAAGATGTGCTTACTGGTATTTCAAATCGTACTAATTTTATTGAGCGTGTGGTGAGTTATCAAAAGCCACACGTGAACGATCATGTATTTGTATTACTTGATGTAGTTAATTTTGCAGATATTAATAACGGCTTAGGGCAAGAGGTCGGCAATAAAGTATTAATTGGCATTGTGCAAAGGTTAAAAGAAAATTACCCAACAGCTAAATTACTATCACGTATTGGCGCTGATGTTTTTGGTTTTATTATTCGCCAAGACGAATTTGACTTAAAAAAGTTGAATGAGCAATTAGGTATTTCATTTTACGCAGAAGAACATTTACTCCCTATCGATTTTAGAGTGGGCTTATGCCAACAACAAGACTTTCAAAGTAGCGGTATTGATACACTGAAAGTTGCTTATATTGCACTTGACCAAGCTAAAAAAGCAAAGCATAAAGAAGGCGTTTATTACAATATTGATATGCAAGATAAGATGGCTTGGCGGATAGGGATTATTAGGCAGTTACGTCATGACTTTGCTCGAAATAAATTAGAGGTATGGTACCAACCTCAACTTGCACTAGATGACTTATCACTAATTGGATGTGAGGCATTATTACGCTGGCCGGCAAGTGATGGCGTGTATATATCGCCGGCTGTGTTTGTGCCACTTGCAGAGGATGCGGGCTTAATTGTTGATATAGGGCAGTGGGTATTAGAACAAGCTTGCCAACAGCAAAAGCGCCTAGAAAATATGGGCACAGAAATTTGTATTGCAGTTAATGTGTCTGTTCCACAGTTTAAAGTAAAAGGTTATGCGCAAACTGTTAAAAATACATTGTTAAAATATGGTGTTAAGCCAAAAAACATAGAATTAGAAATCACCGAGAGCGTAGTAATGGATGAGCTGGAAACGGTTATTAGTACGCTAAGCGAGCTAAAAGAACTCGGAATGGAAGTTGCTATTGATGACTTTGGTACTGGTTTTTCGTCGCTGAGTTACATTCAAAGTTTACCTTTGGATCGGTTGAAAATAGATCGTGCATTTATTAAAGATTTACCAAATGACGACACTGGCGCTATTGCTGCCTTAGTTATATCACTTGGTGCTAAGTTGGGCTTAAAAACGATTGCTGAAGGGGTCGAAACACAAGAGCAAGCCCAGTTCTTAAAAAATTTAGGATGCGATGAAGTACAAGGTTTTATGTATGCTAAACCCATGCCTGAAAATGAATTAATAGAATTTATAAATAAACGCTAAAAAGATTAACTTATTATTTAAGCTAATGAACGATTTAGAATTTAGGGCGCGATATGCTTTGACTACTTTGTATATATAAACAATTTAGTAGGGTATAATTCGCGCCTTTTGTTATTCTACGGCCACAATTATGAGCACACTCAAAGCTAAGCGCGCCTTATTTTCATACCCTAAATACTGGGCTGAATGTTATGGCACCGCGCCATTTTTACCAACTACACGTGAAGAAATGGATGCACTTGGCTGGGATAGCTGCGACATAATAATAATTAGTGGCGACGCGTACGTCGATCATCCTAGTTTTGGTATGGCGGTAATTGGCCGTGTACTTGAAGCGCAAGGCTTTAGAGTGGGAATTATTGCCCAGCCAGCATGGGACTCTAAAGATGCATTTATGGAACTAGGCAGACCGAATTTATTTTTTGGTGTAACAGCTGGCAACATGGATTCGATGATCAATCGCTATACAGCTGAAAAGCGTATGCGCCACGATGATGCTTACACGCCAGATAACGTAGGTGGTAAACGTCCAGATCGCGCCGTAATGATTTACTCGCAAAAATGCCGTGAAGCATACAAAGGTATCCCAATTGTTATTGGCGGTATTGAAGCGAGTCTTCGTCGTATAGCTCATTACGACTATTGGCAAGAAAAAGTACGTCGTAGTATTTTGTTTGATGCAAAAGCTGATATTTTAATTTACGGTAACGCAGAGCGTCCGTTAGTTGAAGTTGCACACCGTATTGCCGCAGGCGAAACAATGGATACTATTCAAGATATTCGCGGCACGGCTGTTATCAGAAAAGAACCTTTACCAGGTTGGCGTGGAAGTGACTCCACCGCTATAGATAAAATTGGTAAAATCGACCCTATTCCAAATCCATACGGCGCTGATGATGTTGGCTGTAGTAAATCTGAATTTAAACAAGCGGGTATAGACTTAAAGGTAGAAGCTGCAAAACCAATTATGGTTCAGCCTGCGCGACCTAAGCCATGGGAAAAAACTTACGTTAAGCTACCTGCTTATGAGCAAGTAAGTGTTAACAAACCTTTATACGCCCACGCTTCGCGTATTCTACATCAAGAAACAAATCCTGGTTGTGCAAGAGCACTGTTTCAGCGACACGGCGATCGATCTATTTGGGTAAACCCGCCAGCATACCCATTAGAAACACACGAGATGGATGCCGTGTTTGGTTTACCGTATCAGCGTATTCCTCACCCAAGTTACGGCGACTCTAAAATTCCTGCTTACGACATGATAAAAACGTCAGTTAATATTATGCGCGGCTGTTTTGGAGGTTGTTCGTTTTGCTCAATTACGGAGCATGAAGGGCGTATTATTCAAAGCCGTTCGCAAGAATCAATTATTGAAGAAATTGAACAGATTAGAGATAAAGTACCCGGTTTTACTGGTGTTATTTCTGATTTAGGTGGCCCAACGGCAAATATGTATAAACTGCGTTGTACGAGCAAAAAGGCAGAAAGTACCTGTAGACGTTTATCATGTGTGTACCCTGAAATTTGTAAGCATATGGATACAGATCATACGCCAACAATAGACTTATACAAAAAAGCACGTGAAGTTAAGGGTATCAAAAAGGTATTGATTGCTTCTGGTGTTCGTTACGACTTAGCTGTACGCGACCCGCGTTACGTTAAAGAATTAGTAACGCATCATGTAGGTGGCTACTTAAAAATAGCGCCAGAGCATACAGAGGATGGTCCATTATCAAAAATGATGAAACCAGGTATGGGTGCGTACGATCAATTTAAAGAATTATTTGATAAGTACTCTAAAGAAGCCGGTAAAAAGCAGTATTTAATTCCTTACTTTATATCTGCTCACCCAGGGACAAAAGATGAAGACATGGTAAACATGGCTTTATGGCTTAAATCAAACGACTTTAAGCTTGATCAGGTACAAAATTTTTACCCATCACCGATGGCTAATGCGACGACTATTTACCACACAGAAATGAACTCTTTACGTAATATAAAAAACAATACAGAAGTTGTTCCAGTACCTAAAGGTGCTCGCCAACGTAGATTACATAAAGCTATTTTACGCTACCATGATGCAGCAGGTTGGCCGATGATACGTGAAGCACTGCGTAAAATGGGTAAAGCTAATTTAATTGGTAAAGGGCCTAACTGTTTAGTGCCTGAAGAAGGGCGTGATGAAAAAGCAGGTAAAGGTGGCAGTAAAGGCGGACGTCCTGCACTAACGCGACATACCGGCTTTAGCCAATTTAAAAAGGCAAACACTAAACCAAAAGTAGGCGGTAATCGTCAAAGTACACGTTAGTGATTCAATCTAATAATAACTAGTAGATTAGTTTAATTACGCCAAGGGTTTTTAAGCCCTTTTCATGCGTAAATTAAGTAAACCTTGCTCTTTATTATCTATATTATTGTAGGTGATAAAGAGCGAGCTTTTAGAAACCCCTCTTGAGATAGCACGTATTTAGTGCCTATATACTTGCAGTTAGTTTTTTCTTAAAACGTTGATGATAACCACAAACGTAATTTAAGTGACCATAACGGCTGAATGCCTGTTAGCCCTTGCGTCATTTTATTATCTTTTAAGATTATATAAGATGGCGTGACTTGCCCTTGCCAATCGGCAAATATCTCACCGTGTTGATCGTTGACAGTGGTAAAACTGTAGCCATGATCATTTAGATACTCATGTAGTTTTTGATCCGAACCTGATTTTACTGCGATGCTCACTACAGGGTAGTTATTCTCGTTTGCGAGTTCGTTTATGGCAGGGGAGGTAATACTACAAATAGGGCACCAAGTTCCCCAAAAATAGACAAGTGTTGGTTTATCTTGGCTCATTGCTGCTAAATCAATGTTTTGCCCTTTATAATCTATTAATTGTAATTGAGGATTTGCTGGCATAACAGGTTGTCGCCACCAATTTACAGCGTTATAAATTACGAAAAATATGAAACCATATATCAACACACTCTTTAATATTGATAGGCCTTTTTGTTTTGGCGCTTTTTTAGGTGTGTCTTTTTTATTTTTGGTATTAGTTGTCATAATGGCTGATTTTTCTCTAAATATGTTAACTTCAAAAATTTACATTTTAAACTTATATCAGCAGCCATGTTGCGGTGCCTAAAAAGGCGAATATACCCACAATATCTGTAATTGTAGTTAAAACTACACTACCTGCAAGAGCGGGATCTATATTCATCTTTTTAAGAATAATAGGGATACTCGCACCAGCAACGCCGGCCACAACCAGATTCATAAACATAGCAAAGGCAAGTACGCCACCAAGCATAAAGTCCCATTGCCATAGTGCAATAACACCTGCAATTAACAACGACCACAAAACACCGTTTAACGCGCCAATAGCAAGCTCCTTCATCATTAAAAAGCGTTGGTTAGTTTGATTAATATGACCTACTGCAATACCACGAATAACGAGAGTTAGCGATTGGCTACCTGCAACACCGCCCATTGAAGGAACAATACCGTTAAGTACAGCTAAAATAGGTAAAACATCTAAAGTGCCTTCAAAAAAGCTAGCTACAAAAGCAGCTGCAAGTGCAGTTAGTAAGTTGACACCTAACCAAACTGAGCGTTTTTTAGAGCTTTTTAGTACAGGAGCGAATGTATCCTCTTCATCATCAAGACCGGCTAAGCCCAATAAACTATGCTCAGCATCTTCTCGGATTACGTCAACGATGTCATCGATAGTGACACGACCAAGGAGCTGATCGTTATCATCAACTACGGGTGCCGATATCCAATTATGACGTTCAAATAATTGCGCGACTTCACTTTCATCCATTGAGATTGGAATGGATTCACAATCTTCATCCATTAAATCGCGAACAATTTTTTCTGGCGGGTTAGTTAATAATGTACTCAGCGATAAAGCGCCTATAAAGCAGTTATGCTTATCAACAACGTATAAATCATCGGTACCTTCTGGTAACTCGCCACGTAGCCTAATATACCTAAGTACAACATCGAGTGTTACGTCAGGGCGGATGGTCACCGTATCGGTGTTCATTAGCGCGCCTGCAGAGCGCTCTTGATACGAAAGTGCTTGTGTTGCACGTTCACGGTCTTGAATGTCCATCGCGCTAACAACGTCTTTGTAGACGGTGTCTGGTAGACTACGTAATACTTCACCTAAGTCATCGTGGCCCATATCTTCTGTTGCGGCTGCAATATGCTTAGGTTCCATCTGGGCAATAATGCCTAAACGAACATCTTCAGATAGTTCTTCAAGAACATCACCTTGCACATCAGGATCAACCAACTGCCAAAGGAGTCGGCGAATTTTATGCGGTGATGATTCTAATAATAATGCGGTATCACAAGGAGCTGTTTTTGCGAGCATGCGCCTAACTTGAACAAATTGACCACTATTGAGTGACTTAGTCACCTGCTTTAGTTGTTGTAGCGGGTAATCTTGTTCAAAAGCTTCAGGCATTGGCGTCCTTTATAAATTCTTATGTTACTTTATGGGGAGAGGTGAGTTAACTGGCGTCACTAACCGTATTTATTTTATATATCTGTTTTAGTCGAGGCATTTGTAATGCGAGTATTATTCTTATAACTGTTTATTCTTGTTCATTAAAACGTTGTGCTATTAATTCTCCAACAGCATGCAAAGCTTGCTCAGAATCGGGGCCTTTGCATACAACTTTTACTTCTTTGCCTTGGCTACTTTCAAGTAACATTAGTGCAAGTACGCTATCGCCTGCCGCTTCTTTGTCGTCTTGAAATAATGTAATTGTAGCATCAAACTGCACTGCCAACTGGGCAAGCACGGTAGCAGCTCTGGCGTGTAATCCTAATTTATTTTTTATTAAAAAAGTGTCTTCACAATGCATAATTTACTCTACCTAAGCTGAACAGGTTCTTATTCCGCTATATTATTTTTCTTGTTCGCGATGGCGAATTTTTACATTGGGATGTGTCATTGCAAAACTTTCACCGATGGTTTGCGCTAAATATA
Organism: Pseudoalteromonas sp. SWXJ133; assembly: GCF_015864365.1. Taxonomy (NCBI): domain Bacteria; kingdom Pseudomonadati; phylum Pseudomonadota; class Gammaproteobacteria; order Alteromonadales; family Pseudoalteromonadaceae; genus Pseudoalteromonas; species Pseudoalteromonas sp. SWXJ133. Next base: position 120,378 of record NZ_JADYXJ010000003.1, on the reverse strand, counting down.
CAGAGCGATGTTGTCCGCCTGTACACCCAATAGCAATAGTTAAATAACTGCGGTTATTTCGCTCTAAGTGCGGTAACCACGTTTGTACAAATGTTTGAATTTGCCATGTGAATTTTTGCACAATGCTGTGATTGGCCAAATAATCTTTAACGGGTTGATCTAACCCATTTAAAGGTTTTAATTCAGGTTCCCAATGTGGATTTGGTAAAAAGCGTGCATCAAATACATAGTCGGCTTCTTTTGGTATGCCGTATTTAAAACCAAATGATTCAAACGTGACAATCAGTTGCTTATCTTTTTTACCTAAAATCTTTTCACGAATAGATTCAGCAAGTTGATGAACACTCAAATCAGTCGTGTCTATCATAAAGTCGGCGCGAGTGATTAATACATCAAGTAATTCTTTTTCTTTTTTGATGGCTAAATCAAGAGGCAACGAGTCAATTGATAGTGGGTGTAATCTACGAGTTTCAGAAAAACGTTTGATCAATGTTTGATCGTCGCTATCTAAATAAAATAACGTAGGGTTTGCAAAGCCTGGCAAGTATTCAAGAATATCGTTAAATTCATCTTGTTGTTTAGGGATGTTACGCACATCAATGCTAACAGCAATTTTATCGTAGCTATCAGACACACTGCGAACTAATGAAGGAAGCAAGTTAACTGGAATATTATCTACGCAATAATAACCTAAATCTTCTACAACGCGTAAAGCAACCGACTTTCCAGAACCAGAACGGCCGCTTATGATAATTAACTCCATTTAACACCCTTTATAAAACTATGATTGATTGACAATAACTTGGTAAAGCTCAGTATCTGATTTTGCACTGCGTAACTGTTTACAAAAATCTTTGTTGTTTAGTTTATCAGCAATGGTTGCTAGAGTCTTTAAGTGCTGCTGGTTATCGCCATCTGGTACGATGAGTGCGACGAAAATATCAACAGGGCGATTATCGATCGCATCAAAATTTATTGGAGTTTCGCTAACGAGTACTAAAGCCAAAGGCTCTTCTGCACCGCTCATTCTTCCATGAGGAATGGCAATGCCACGCCCTATACCTGTACTACCCAATTTTTCTCTGCTCATTAAAGCATTAAGAATATCTTGTTGCGGTAGGTACGGAAGTTTGTCGTGAGCAAGTTCGCTAATGAACTCTAAAATTCTTTTTTTGCTATTAAAAAGGACCGCAGCTTTGCTGCAGTCCTGGCATATAAGTGAGCTTAATTTCATCATATTAGTGTCGAGCAAGCTTCTCTTTGTGTTTAATTACTTGTCGATCGAGCTTGTCGATCAACGAGTCAATGGCGGCATACATATCTTGATGTTCTGTAGAGGCAAATAGCTCAGCACCGCTTACGTGTATCGTGGCTTCTGCTTTTTGGTTTAATTTTTCTACATCGAGAATGACATGAACATTATTAATATGATCAGAGTGTCTTTCTAGCTTCGCAAATTTAGTATTAATATAGTCTCTTAGTGAATCGGTTAATTCTACGTGGCGACCAGTTAAGTTTAGTTGCATAAGCATTACCCTCTTAGTTTAGCGTCTTAAATCAAACTTTTACGTTGATTTGACGGTGGAATAGACAGAGATTCGCGATATTTTGCGATTGTGCGTCTCGCTACTTTAATTCCTTGCTCAGCCAATATATCCGCTATTTTGCTATCACTCAATGGTTTTACTGAGTTTTCTGCAGCGATTAATTTTCGGATAAGAGCACGTATAGCCGTAGATGAACATTCACCACCGTTTTCGGTGCTTACATGGCTTGAGAAAAAGTATTTTAGCTCAAATATACCACGGGGTGTGTGCATATACTTTTGGGTTGTTACGCGCGAAATCGTTGATTCGTGCATTTCTACCATTTCAGCAACATCATTTAAAACCATTGGTTTCATGGCTTCAGGGCCGTGTTCAAAAAAGCCTTGTTGTTGCTTAACAATGCAATTGGTTACTTTTAATAGCGTGTCATTTCTACTTTCTAAGCTTTTAATAAACCATTTAGCTTCTTGTAAATGCGAGCGAATAAACTGGCTGTCACCACTGGATTTTACAGTGCGAGACATTGCTGCGTATTGGCTATTAACACGAATTTTAGGCATGCTATCTGGGTTTAGTTCAACAACCCAGCGGCCTTTTATTTTTTTAACTGACACATCAGGAATAACATACTCAGATTCTTCTCTTACAATAGTATCTGCAGGTTTAGGGCTAAGAGTATGTATTAATGTCATTACTTCTTTAAGCTCTTCTTCTTTGAGCTTAGTTTTCTTCATTAATGTACGATAGTCACGAGCAGCTAATAAATCAATATGCTCGGTTAAAATCATTTTTGTTTCATTAATGTAAGGTGTTTCTTTGTCAAACTGGTTAAGCTGAATACACAAACACTCTTGTAAACTACGCGCAGCAATACCGACAGGATCAAACAGTTGGATGCGTTTTAATACAGCTTCAATTTCATCAAGTTCGACTTCGTTATCATCTTCGTTTTCTTGATTAAAGCTTTCTAAAATCTCTTCGCAGCTTAGTGTTAAAATACCTGAATCATCGACGGCTTCTACAATCGCAATAGCAATAGCTTCGTCTGTAGGGCTAAATGGCGTTAGTTGTAACTGCCACATTAAATACTCATGGAGCGTTTCAGTAGAGGCGCCTTGGTATATTGACTCGTCTTCAGGCATTGGACCTGATGATGCTGCAGGGGCGGCACTCATGTACTCATCCCAGCTAACATCCATAGCCATGTCGTCACTTAGCGTGTCTTTTGCAAGTGCTTCACCACTATCTTGTTCATATTCGCTTGGAGCATCATCGGCAGATGCGCTAACAGTTATGTCATCGGTATCAGCTTTTTGCTCGTTTTTACCTGCAGCGTCTTCTGAATAATCTGCCTCTTCAACCTCTAATAGCGGGTTGCTGTCGAGAGCTTCTTGTATTTCTTGCTGGAGATCCAATGTACTGAGTTGCAACAAACGAATAGCTTGTTGCAGCTGTGGAGTCATTGTAAGTTGCTGGCCCATGCGCAGCTGTAGTGATTGCCTCATGTATCTCTAACAATCCTTTTATGTTGTTATAATTAATACTAGCAGATGCTTAAAGACATGGCGTAAATGTTACAGCCTAAATTGCTCGCCTAAGTAAACATCGCGTACTGTTTTATCATTTAATACGTGTTCTGGAGTACCTGATGCAATCAGCTCCCCATGAGAAACAATGTAGGCTTTTTCACAAACATCAAGGGTTTCTCTTACGTTATGATCGGTAATCAATACACCAATCCCACGATTTTTGAGATGTTCTATTATTTTCTTTATATCTAATACCGAAATCGGGTCAACACCTGCAAATGGTTCATCCAATAATATAAATTTAGGATCGGCTGCCAGCGCACGTGCTATTTCCACGCGGCGACGTTCGCCACCCGATAATGCCATACCTTGGCTATCACGAATGTGTTGTATGCTAAATTCATCTAATAATTTATCGAGCGTGTCTTCTCGGGCTTGCTTATTTAACTCTTTGCGTGTTTCTAAAATTGCCATTAAGTTTTGATAAACAGTCAGTTTTCTAAAAATTGAAGACTCTTGTGGTAAGTAGCCAATGCCTAATCTAGCACGACTATGCATAGGTAAAAGAGTAATATCGTTATCATCGATAGAAATTTTACCTTTGTCGCTAGGTACAAGTCCCACAATCATATAAAACGTGGTGGTTTTACCTGCGCCGTTAGGACCAAGTAAACCAACAATACTGCCTGCTTTGACTTCAAGGCCGACGTTTTTGACAACTTCACGACCTTTATAGCTCTTTGCTAATAGTTCTGCTTTTAATGTACTCATGGCTGACCTTTATCGTCTTTTTTACTTTTTTTAGTTTCGATAGGCACTAAAATAGTGTGAACGCGGTCAGTTGAGTTTTCATCTTTTTCGGCACTGATTAACTGTTGTTCTATATCGTAGGTAATACTTTTAGCATTAATTTTTTGTCCTGCTTGCGATACTTCTGCATTACCAACGAGCGTTAAAAAACGTTTAGATACATCGTAACGAACTTCGTCTGCACTGGCGCTCATAGTTGTGCCATCTGATTGCTTCTCTTCAAAGCGAGCAGGGCTACCCGTGGCAATTAATAGTTGCTGGTTATCACCAAGTTCATCGCGCTTATGTACTTCGAGGCGGTCTGCTGTAATTCGGCGATTACCGTGAATAATCTCAACGTTTTTCTCAAAAATACCCACGTTAGCTTTTAATTGGCCTTCTTGCTTATCGGCGCTTATTGAAATTTGATTTGCAGCAGGTTGCGAGTTTTGCTCTGCAGCACTACTATTAAACGCTAGTATAAGTGTAGGAATAATAAGTGATTTTAATATTTTATTGGTCATAATATATGGTTCGCGTATGGTTAATTAGTTTTATCACTTCGGTTTTTAAGTCGGCTTCTAGGCCTTTACCAGTGATTTTTAAATTGGGTCCGGTGATGATAACGGGTTGCTCCGAACGCATTGTTAATAGCTTTATATCTACCTGAATATTATCAGCATTGATTTTGTCTATCATGGCGTTATCGGTTAAGTTTTTGGCAACCACATTACCTTCTAAAATTAATTGCTTGTCTTCGTATAATGTTGCTTCGTCTGCATTTATTTGCCACGTTTGCTTTTCGTTATATAAAGTAAAAATGGGTTTTTCAAAAAATGTAAAACCTAATTGCTGATATAGCTCCATTTTAGCAGCAGTGACTTTGTGGCTAATTTTACCTTGCTCGTCATAGGCTGTTTGTTTGAGTTCAATAGCTATGTAGTCAGGTTTTGCAATAACTTCAGGCTCAGCCTGAGGTGCAACATTAGTTTGTGTAAAATAAGGGTACCAAAGCCAAACCATACAGCTAATGAATAAAACGCTTAATATTATGCGCGCTGCATTCATGAACTAGTGCCTTGTGTAGTTAATGCTTTACCATTTTCAAGCATGAGCAGGTCGGTAAGCTCTCTCACTGCGCCAAAGCCGCCAGGCATTTGCGTTACATAGTGTGATAAACGTTTAATAAGTGGATGGGCATCATTTACTGCAACAGCAAAGCCGACGAATTCCATAACGGGCATGTCAGGACCATCATCACCGATATAAGCAATTTGTTCATCACTAAGGTTGAGTTTATCTTTTAGCTCTTGATAGGCAATGAGCTTATTTTCTTGGCCTTGATAAATATGCTGTACGGTTAAGCTGCTCATACGTTGTTGCACTATTTGTGAATGACGACCAGTAATTACAGCAACTTCAAAGCCACTGTTTATAAGCGCTTTAATGCCAAAACCATCTTTTGTATTAAATGCTTTTAGCTCTTCACCTTGATTACCAAGATAAATACGGCCATCAGAAAATACACCATCAATATCGCATATAAGTAGCTTTACTTTTTTAGCGCGTGCTTTTGCATCATCGCTCAGCGGTTGATAGAGTTCTTCAAATTGCATTTATAACACTCCTGCTTTTAATAGGTCTTGCATGTTCAATGCGCCAATAGGCTGATTTAGCTCATTGACAACGATTAAGCCATTTATACGTTTGTGTTCCATAATATTAAGCGCTTCAGCGGCTAAAATATCTTGCGTAGCCGTAGTACATGACTTAGTCATAACAACATCTATTTGTGTTGTATGAATATCAATTCTTTGCTCTAAAATACGACGTAAATCGCCATCGGTAAATAGGCCTACTAATTGCTGATTATCATCAACAATGGCTGTCATGCCTAACCCTTTAGCAGACATTTCAATAAGGGCGTCTTTAACTGTTTGTGAAACGCTAATAATAGGTGTATTTACGCCGCCGTGCATAACATCTTTTAAAGTGAGTAATAAGCGCTTACCTAAACTACCACCTGGGTGAGATAACGCGAAGTCATCAGCAGTAAAGCCGCGAGCTTCTAATAATGCAACTGCCATGGCATCGCCCATCGCAAGTGTTGCAGTGGTACTTGATGTAGGAGCTAGTCCCAATGAGCAGGCTTCTTTTTCTACTTTAATGCACACATGCACATTAGCAAGGGTCGCCATGGTTGATTGCGTATTGCCAGTCATCGATATCATTTTGGCACCAAGTCGTTTTAAAACGGGAATGATATTTAAAACTTCGCTGGTCTCACCTGAATTAGAAATAAGCATAACCACGTCATTTTTAGTGATCATACCTAAATCACCATGACTTGCTTCACCAGGGTGAACAAAAAATGCAGGACTGCCAGTGCTTGCAAGGGTTGCTGCTATTTTATTGCCAATATGACCTGATTTACCCATACCAATGACAATAATACGGCCTTCACAGTCGTACATTAATTGGCATGCGTTATGAAAATTCTCATCTACATATTGTGCAATATCACTAAGTGCTTGGCGTTCAACATCTAAAACGCGAAGGCCTTGTTCAATAAAATTTAGCGTTGCCATTATTTACCCTACTTGACTAAAAATATACCCTTGGTAACCCAAAAACGCTATTAGCAATAAGCCGCCTTCTACTCTATTGATACGTTGGGTGCCTCTAAAGTTCAATGACATAATAATAAGAGCAAGTGTTGCGCCAATCATAATTAATACGTCTCGGCTTACTAATGATGGGTCAATGGCAGAAGGGTTAATAATACCGGCAAGTGGTAATACCGCTAGAATATTAAATATGTTTGAGCCAACAATATTACCTAGTGCTAAATCATCTTCATTTTTAAGTACACCTGCAACCGAAGCGGCAAGTTCAGGCAAACTAGTACCGATGGCAATAATTGTTAAGCCAATGACTAAGTCGCTTAAGCCGAAGTATTTAGCAATATCTACAGCCGAACCTATTAAAAAATGAGAGCTAACAGGTAGGAGTATCATGCCGACAACTAACCAAAATACCGCTTTTTTCGTAGGTACATCGTTAGGGACGTCGTCGCAGGCTTCTGAGACAAATGGGTCATCTTGGTTTTTTGCACGCATAGATACAATAATTAACCCACCGATGAATACGATAAAGCCAACCAAAAGTGCAACACCTTCATTAAATGAAAAGTAGTTATCTGAGAACACATACCAAGTAGCTAAAGATACGAGCATCACTAATGGCATTTCACGTTTTAATGTACTTGATGAAACTGAAAGAGGGCGAAATAGAGCAGTGATACCTAACACAAGTAAAATGTTTGTAATATTAGAGCCAACAGCATTGCCAACCGCTGTGTCGGTTTTGTTAGCCAGAGCGGCAGAGGCTGAAACCATCATTTCGGGTGCTGAAGAGCCCATAGCTACCACGGTTAAACCAACAATAAGTGTAGGTACACCAAAGTTTTTAGCAAGAGCCGCAGCGCCATAAACAAACCTGTCTGCACTCCAAACAAGAGCTGCAAAACCAAGAATTAAAATAACAAACGAGGTAACCATTGTGTTAAGCCAGTTATACAAAATACGGATGGCGCGAATAGTAACAAAAGCCAAGATGAAAGTATAAATAAAAGAGTAAGGTCAACTACGTAACAATGCTGCTTTTAAACAGCTAATTTAAAAATTTAAGCCGGGGTTAAGCTGTTTTAAGCGAGTCTTATAATCCTTTTCATGGATGTATTACAAAATCTTACGAATTGTTTTTTCCATCTTTGACAAAAAAGCTTTAAAATAGGTGCACTAGTGAACATTTTTATGGAGAGCGACTTGTCGCAATCAATAGTAGAAGTCAAGGATGTTAGCTTTTCGAGAGGCAATAGAACTATATATAAAAATATGAGTTTTAGCGTTCCTAAAGGTAAAATTACTGCGATCATGGGGCCAAGCGGAATTGGCAAAACCACTATGTTGCGTTTAATTGGTGGTCAGCTTAAACCAGATTCAGGTGATATTTTATTTGAAGGTGGCAGCATTCCTAAAATGTCTCGTAAAGAGTTATACGAAGCACGTACTAAAATGAGCATGCTTTTTCAAAGTGGTGCGCTGTTTACTGATATGTCGGTATTTGACAATATTGCGTTTCCTATAAGAGAGCACACAAAGCTGAGTGAAGACCTTATTCGATTAGTTGTATTAATGAAATTACAAGCGGTTGGGCTACGTGGCGCTAAAGATTTAATGCCCTCTGAGTTATCGGGCGGTATGGCAAGACGTGCTGCACTTGCGCGCGCTATAGCACTTGATCCAGAGCTAATCATGTACGATGAACCATTTGCAGGACAAGACCCTATTTCGATGGGCGTATTGGTTAAGCTAATTAAGTCGCTTAACGAAGTATTGGGTTTATCGTCTTTAATTGTGACACACGATGTGACAGAGGTAATGAGTATTGCCGATCACGTTATAATTATCGCCGATCAAGGTGTAATTGGTTGTGGTACTCCTGATGAAATGCGCAATCATGAATCTCCTTTAGTTCAACAGTTTTTAAAAGGCTTGTCGGATGGTCCAGTACCATTTCATTTTCCGGCTCAAGCTTATGCAGATGAACTGCTTGGAGAAAAAGCATAATGTTGGATTTATTTCAAAAGCTAGGGCATAAAACGCTAGGACGTTTTGCGGCTCTTGGCCGTTCGGCTTATATGCTGTTTAGTGCATTAGCGCATGTTCCTAATTTTAAAAAAGGCACACCGTTACTTGTTCGCCAGCTCTATATGGTTGGTTCGCAATCGTTACTCATTATTATGGTGTCGGGTTTGTTTATCGGCATGGTGTTGGCTCTACAAGGTTACACCGTATTAGTTGGTTATGGCGCTGAGGATAGTTTAGGACCGTTAGTGGCTCTGAGTTTATTGCGAGAACTGGGCCCGGTTGTTACTGCATTACTATTTGCAGGACGCGCAGGTAGCGCATTGACTGCTGAAATTGGCTTAATGAAAGCAACAGAGCAACTTTCATCACTTGAGATGATGGCAATCGATCCGCTAAAACGTATTATTGCACCGCGCTTTTGGGCGGGTTTTATAAGCATGCCATTGCTTGCATTGATATTTTCAGCCGTAGCAATCATAGGCGCTCATTTAGTGGGTGTAGATTGGCTGGGGGTTGATACAGGTAGTTTTTGGTCAATCATGCAATCACAAGTGTCGTTTCAGCAAGACATACTAAACGGTATTATTAAGAGTTTTGTATTTGCCATAGTGGTGACCTGGATTGCGCTTTATAAAGGATATGACTGTGTGCCGACCTCAGAAGGGATCAGCAAAGCAACCACCGAAACGGTTGTTCATTCGTCATTAGCAGTTTTAGGTTTTGACTTTATTTTGACAGCGGTAATGTTTACCAGCTAATAGGGTATAGATAATGAATTCACGGAAATTAGAAATTTTAGTTGGTTTTTTTGTAGCACTTGGCATTTTAGCTTTTGCGATGCTCGCACTTAAAGTTGCCAATTCAGGTATTAGTGGCTCTGGCGAAACATATACGCTTAATGCCAAGTTTGAAAACATTGGCTCATTAAAAGCACGTGCACCAGTAAAAGTAGGTGGTGTTGTAATTGGTCGTGTTGAATCAATTTATGTTCACCCACAAGAATTTTTACCAGTCGTTAATATGACTATTGATGCACAGTACTTATGTCGCTTTTCAGACACAAGCTCAATCTCTATTTTAACGTCGGGTATTTTAGGTGAGCAGTACTTAGGTATTCACCCTGTAATTTCTCCAGATTCTGCTAAGCAACGTTGTTTAGGCGAAACAGTGACTGAAAACAAGCAAGATGAAGCAATTGACGATTTATTTGGTGTGGAAAGCAAAGCACTAGGTGATGGCGATTCAATTACTGATACTAAGTCTGCCATTGTACTTGAAGAATTAATCGGGCAGTTTTTATTCAACCAAGGTAGTGAGTAATTATTATGTTGAAAAAGTTTTTAGCTATTGTAGCAATTAGCACAATGACGCTAACTCAAAGCGTAAGTGCAGCAGATGTAAAATTAATCGATCCGAACAAAATGGTACGCCAAGTTGCCGATAATACATTTGCACGTATTAAAAAAGACCAGCCATTAATTGTTAAAGATCAAGAGCATCTTCGCGTAATCGTTGAAGAAGAATTAATGCCTTATATCGACTACAAATATGCAGCACTTCGCGTACTAGGTAGTGAAGTATCTAAAGTACGTGCAATTACCGACGAAGCTGAAAAAGCCAAAGCAATTAAAGAAATTCAGCGCTTTATTGGTGTATTCAGAGAGTACTTAGTAGCTACTTATGCCGGTGTGTTTACTCAATATACAAACCAAAAAGTTGAGTTTGGTGCCGAGCAAGCATTTAAAGGTAAAGATGTCGTTGTCGTTAAGACTAAAATTATTGAAGACGGTAAACCTGATATCAGAATCGATTTTAAAGTACGTGAAGACCGTGATGGTGAATGGCGCGCGTACGATATGATTGCTGAAGGCATTAGTTTACTAGATGCAAAACAAAGTGAACTACAAGGTATTTTGCGTCAGCAAGGTATTGATAATGTAAGTAACCTTTTAGAGCAAAAGAGTCAGCTACCAGTTCAGTTTAGAGGCAGTAACTCGAATGACTAAATTGGCAATAAGCCAAGTTGATGGACAACATTTTCGAGTAAGCGGTGAGCTTACTCGAAATTCAATTGGCGATGAACAGCTTCTGAACAACAAGCTATTAACCAAGCATAAAATCATCTATTTCGACCTAAGTGGTGTATCTAGGGTTGACACAGCGGGCTTAGCTTGGTTAATTCACTCTTTTGCAGAATTAAAGCAGCAAGGCATTCGCCTTGAATTGCAAAACCTACCTGAGCAATTGCAAAATTTAATGCAATTGGGTCAGGTTACAACCCTATTTGAGTGAGAGTTATGGAAACTAGCCAAGTCGAAACATTATTACGCGAAGAACTTCAATTAGCTGAAGTGCATGTAAAAGCCAATGGTAGTCATTATGAAGTTGTTGCAGTAGGTGAATGCTTTGACGGTTTAAGCCGAGTTAAAAAGCAGCAGCTAGTTTATGGCCCATTAATGAATACAATTTCAGATGGCACAATTCACGCAGTATCTATTCGTGCATTTACTCCTGTAGAGTGGAAGCGTGAACAAAAATTTATTTTACCGCAATAAATAGGGCCTCTTAATGGATCAATTTGTAATTCAAGGTGGTACTTCACTTGCTGGTGAAGTGACTATTTCTGGCGCTAAAAATGCCGCACTTCCTATTTTGTTTGCTTCATTATTAGCTGATGGAAAAAGTACATTTTCTAATGTACCGCGCCTTCGCGATATAGTGACTACTGAAGCATTATTAAAAACTCTAGGTGCTGATGTTAATTGGCACGGCGATACGCTAGTGATTGACGGCGCAACGGTTAATAAAACATTAGCGCCATACGACTTAGTTAAGCAAATGCGTGCCTCAGTGCTTGCGTTGGGACCTTTGGTTGCACGTTTTGGTGAAGCTCAAGTGTCTTTGCCTGGTGGGTGCGCTATTGGTGCTCGCCCAGTTGATATTCATATTCAGGGTTTGGAGCGCATGGGCGCGGTAATTAACGTTGAAAATGGTTATATTAATGCCAAGGTAAACGGTCGCTTAAAAGGTGCTGAAATCTTTATGGAAATGGTAAGCGTAGGCGCTACCGAAAATCTATTGATGGCAGCAGCCCTCGCTGATGGTAAAACCATACTTGATAATGCTGCACGCGAGCCCGAAATAATTGATTTAGCTAACTGCTTAATTGCTATGGGCGCTAAAATTACGGGTGCAGGCACTAGCCGCATTGAAGTTGAAGGCGTTGAGCGTTTAGCAGGATGCGAGCACAGCATTTTACCAGACAGAATAGAAACAGGTACGTTTTTAGTCGCTGCAGCAATGGCCGGTGGTGAAGTACTTTGTAAAAACACTGACTTTCATTCTCTTGAGCCTGTGATTGAAAAACTACGCGCAACGAATGCACACCTAGAGGTGCATAACGACAGTATTTATCTTGATATGCGCGGCCGAGAACTTAGAGCCGTGAATATTAAAACAGCTCCACATCCAGGTTTCCCTACGGATATGCAAGCTCAGTTTACAGCATTGAATGTAGTAGCAAATGGTAGTGCGACTATTACGGAAACGATTTTTGAAAACCGTTTTATGCATGTACCAGAGTTACAGCGTATGGGCGCTAATATTCGTTTAGAAGGGCATACCGCAATTTGTGGTGAGACTGAAAGCTTAACGGGTGCGCAAGTGATGGCAACCGATCTACGCGCTTCAGCTAGTTTAATTTTAACGGGTATAGTGGCACAGGGTGAAACGGTTGTTGACCGTATTTATCACGTTGATAGAGGTTACCAGCGCATTGAAGATAAACTAAGTGCATTAGGCGCAAACATTAAACGTAGAAGTAGTTAATAGTGAGCTTTGCTCAGGATTTTATGTTTTGAGCGATTTAACTTAATTGACTACTTTAGCAAAAGAATAAGGCGTAGTTTTTAACTACGCCTTATTTGTGTCTTACATATAGTTCTAATAAGTGTTTATATCAACCTGCATAAACCTTTGAGCAACTTAACGAATTAAATTTTACTATAATGTCGTTAAAATTTTTATTTAGAACAACTAGATAAAAAAATTCCTAGTTCTAGCGTGATTTTCTTAACGTTAAATAGACCCCATATATAAGCAGATTGGTATTACACATTTAGAACTGACAAACGTAATAATATGTTGAAAAATCGCCTAACATTTACAAGGGAAAAAATCACACTACATGCATGATTTTTATTCATTCTACAATGTAGGTATAGACACGTAGATTTAATTTAAAATCTCATACTTTACTGTTATTTATGCTGCTTAAACTCATAATTGCACCTTTACTTATTTTACTAATAAGATTCGCCCAAAAACGCTTTGGTAGTTTTGTTAGCGGCATAATTCCTGGCTGCCTATTACCTCTGGGCCTATTTCTTATTTTATAGCATTAGAGCAAGGTAAATTATTTGCAGCTAACTCAGCGGTGGCCTCTCTTTATGGTATGAGCGGTATAGGCTTATTTTGTTTTAGTTACTTGGTTGTATCACGAAGGTTTGGAATGCTTAAATCGCTTTTTACAGCGTTGAGTATTTGGTGTGTATTTAGCGTTATTACTTTATTTTTACCCGTGAATATTATTGTAGCGAGTGTGGTTTCACTTTGTATTTTACTTGGTTTAACTATTATCTCTACAAAGCTAAATATATCAGTTGATGCAAAACCATTAAATGCCCGCTGGGAGCTTCCGGTAAAAATGATATTAGTGACGAGCTTTATCGTGCTTGTTACGTTTATATCACAGCATATAGGGTCTGCGTGGAGCGGGTTAATATCTACCTTTCCGGTTATTTTGGCGGTAATGGGCAGTGTTGCCCATTTTAGTGACAAACAAGCCTCAACGTTTAAAATTCTTAATGGCGGTATTATTGGTTCATTAGGTGGATGTGTATTTTTTGCGGTGATTGCGTTTATGTTAAAACATAACTTTATGATTTGGCAGGTGTACGCAACAGCTGCCATTTTCTCAACGTTATTTACTATTATTTTTAGCCAATTTATTAATCGCCAATTTACCAAGCAAGTTATGCTAAACACCAAAAAAGCAGTGCTTAAGATTGACTCGCTCGGTTAACTTACATATCTAAAGCCATTACCTAGTTATGTAGTTGAATTAACATTTCACTGGGGGTTTTATTAAAGTGGCGTTTAAATTCGCGGCTAAATTGCGATGGGCTGGTATAGCCAACCTTTAATGCAGCTTCGTTGGCTTTGCTTCCACTACTGGTTATAAGCTCTTTAGCTTTAGCTAAGCGTACTTTTTTTAAATACTGCAAAGGTGACTCAAATGTTACTTGCCTAAAAGCACGATGGAACGACGATACGCTCATGTTTACATCTTCAGCCAACCCCTCAACTGTAATTTGATTGGCATAACTACTGTGCATAGTTGAGAGCGTACGGGCGATACGCGCATAATGCCCATCATGCATAGCAAGCCCTATTAAAGTATGTCCTTGTGGACCACAAAGTACACGATATACCAATTCTTTTACTATATCTTCGCCAAAAACGTCAGCTTCAATGGGGTTATTAAGCACGCTAAGTAAACGGTGGGTTACTTGCTCCATTGCGCCATCTATTTTAGCCGATTGAACGCCACTCATTTGCCCAGTGGTGAATGGCTTATGTGTACCAATTTGGTTTACTAATTTATGTAACATTACCGGGTTTATATCTATAACAATACCCATAACAGGCTGGTTGTTATCGGTAAAAGCTTCGCATTCAAGTGGCACTGGTACACCTAAAACAAGGTAGTCGCCTTCACCATATTTTATTTGATGATCAGGGAAATGAATTATCTTATGTCCTTGCCCAACAATAATAATACCTGAGTTATATATAAGTGGCTGGCGCGGCGAGCTTTTACTTGCACGATGAAAATACACACCTGGAATAATGGTTTCCATGTTGCCTTCAAAGTTAAGTAAATTATTGTGCTCTGCAAATTTTTGCATCATGTTGGCTATTGAGGACATTAAAACTTCTACTATCGTACGAATTTTGCGTAAAATATCAATCTTGACAGTTTTAGGCAAGCTTTTGCGAGTTATTGGGCTTTTTTTATGTTTATTTTGCCACTAATATGCACTCATTGAAGTTTAGCTTAGTTAGTAACTAAGCATTATATTTAGTATTTAACCGTCACCTAGGAGCAAAATAATGAAATTTAGCTACGTAAACCCAACACTTATCCAGTTCGGCCAAGAACAAATTGCCTCACTAACTGATTTGATCGCAAAGGATCAAAAAGTACTTGTAGTGTACGGCGGCGGTTCAATTAAAAAGAACGGCGTGTACGACCAAGTTGCAGCAGCACTTGAAGGCTTTGATTGGGTTGAATTCTCGGGCGTTGGCGCTAACCCAACTATAGAAGTACTAGACCAAGCAGTAAAAATTTGTAAAGAACAAGGCATCGACTTTGTACTAGGTGTAGGCGGCGGTTCAGTAATCGACGGCGTTAAATACATTGCAGCATCTGCAGTTTATGATGGAGAAGGTTGGGATATTCCTACTGGTAAGCACACTATTACTAGCGCATTACCAATTGGTGCAATATTAACATTGCCTGCAACGGGTTCAGAGTCTAACCAAAACTCAGTTGTGAGCAAAGAAGCAACAAAGCAAAAACTACCGTTTGCATCACCAGAAGTACTTCCTAAATTTGCGATTATGGACCCTGATGTAATGAAAACATTACCACAGCGCCAACTTGTGAATGGATTAGTAGATGCATGGGTACATACCTGTGAGCAGTACCTAACATTCCCTGAAACAGCATTGGTTCAAGAAGGTTACGCAGAGGCACTTTTAAGAACGCTTAAAACACTGGGCGATAACTTTGAAAACCAAGACGATGCATGGCGTGCAAACCTTATGTGGGCAGCTAACCAAGCACTTAATGGTTTAATTGGTTCTGGTGTATCGCAAGATTGGGCAACACACATGATTGGCCACGAGCTTACAGCTGCTTACGGCGTTGATCATGCTCGTTCACTTGCTATTGTTCAGCCTTCTTTACTACGCAACCAATTTGCAGTTAAAAAAGCAAAACTAGAGCAAATGGGTAAAAACGTATTTGGTCTTGAGCAATCTGACGATTTAGCTGAGAAAACAATTTTAGCAATCGAAGCGTTTTACCACAGCCTTGACGTAGCGACCCAGCTTACTGAGCATGGCGATGATAAAGCCGCTGCTATTGACAATATTATTGGCAAACTTGAAGCACACGGCATGCTGGCACTTGGTGAAAACCAAGCTATTACGCTTAAAGAAAGTCGCGAAATTTTAGAGCAAGCAGTTGCTTAATTTTCAAAGCTAAGCGCTTACTTAAATATACTAAGTTTTAGCGTTAATAAAAAACCGTCAACCTTTAGGTTGGCGGTTTTTTTATGGTTTATTATAAATACTGCGTTGCTAATTAACCAATAAAGTCTGTATTAATGTTTTTTAATGATGATAGTAAACTGTGCTCAACGGTTAGAAAAAATCTAACGATTAAATAAATTAAAACAGGACTAAACTCATGAAATTACTAAACACATTACTTAGCTCAAAAGCAGGCGTAGCAGCATTAATTTTACGAGTACCAGTTGGCCTTATTTTAGCGGCGCATGGTGCACAAAAACTATTTGCTTGGTTTGGCGGTTACGGGCTTGAAGGTACAGGTCAATGGATGGCGAGTATTGGTTTAGAGCCTGGCTATTGGTTAGCAATGATGGCAGGTAGCGCTGAGTTTTTTGGTGGCATTGCATTAGCAATTGGTTTGTTAACTCGCCCAGCTGCTGTAGTTGCCGGCTTTACTATGCTGATTGCTATTTTTAGCGTACATATTAGTAATGGCTTATTTATGGCAAACAATGGCTATGAATACGCATTAACGTTACTTGTAGTAACTGTAGTTTTAGCAATTCAAGGAGCGGGAAGCTTTTCGCTTGATAACGTATTAGTTAAAAAGCTAGCTAAAAAAATAGAGTTTTTAAATTAGAAAAATAGCGGCCAATTTGGCCGCTGTTTTTGTAGGTTAACTACTAAATTATTTAGCTGAAAAAGTTAAAGAATAACTGTACTGCTTTTGCTCAAGTAAATACTCTTTATGAGTACTTGGGCTCCATGAATCATCGCCACCTACACCCATATGTTGATGATCAATGTGTACATGTACGCAATCATCAGCAATGAGTTCGTTAGTGTGTTTTGCTTGCGTTAGCGTACTTTGCGAATACTCACTGGCGGCAAACAAAAACGCGCCAGTTACAGTTAAGTTATTAATACTCAGCAATTGGCAATCGCTACGCAGGCCATTATCAGTTGGGAATATATACGGTGTATGTAGCTCATTTAAGCTCAAGCTGTAATAACCTAAACGTGCTGCGGCTTTACGATCTGGGTAGTTTTCAAAAGGCCCTAAACCTAGCCAGTTTATTTTTGTATCGCTTTGCTTGTTAAGTGTTGTACTTAGCCCTATACGCGGCATTGGCGGCAGAGTGTCGTTTAAGTGCACGTCAATATTTAAGCTAATATTGCCGGTATTATTTAGTGTATATAGCCACTGTGTTTGAGCCTGTAGCACGCCATTAAATTCGTAATTAAATACACAAGTAATACGTACATCAACGCTTGATTGCACTGCGTGAATTGAGCTGCATGTGCGCTGCCATTGCCCTATACCTGCACGCAACCAACGAGCTTCCCATGCATTGGGGTCTAGATTGTCTACTTCGCTTACACCAATGTCGTTATCAAGTGGGGCACGATAAAAGTTATCAACCAGTGGGCTACTAATAACCTGAGTATCGTTTTGTAACCACTGCTCTATAAGCCCTGATTGTTGATTAAAAATCAGTTTAAATTTATCGTTTTCAATACATAGGTGGGAGTCGGTTTCGCTAACACTTATAGCGTTTTGCTCAGATGATGATGCAAATGACTTACTGCTTAAATTGTTACTATTTATAAGCTTAAACTGCTCTGAATCCATAACGTGATTAGCGTTTGCAAAGTGTGAGTCGTTAACTAATGCTACATCTAAATTAAGGTAATATTGCGCACCTTGCTCAAACGCTGTTTTAGTTTTAATAGTTAACGTGTGCGTACTTTGCGGAGCAATATTAAGTACATGCTCGCCTTGCTCAACACAGATGCCATTTTGCATTAATTGCCAAACCAGTTTTTCGTTATCGGTATGTCTAAATACGTAATCGCTAAATACATCAATGGTGTATTGGTTTTGATTTTGCTCACGCAATGTAAATTGTAAATGTTGCTGGCTGTATTTAGCTTCAAACAGGCTAGGGTGCGGCGTACGGTCTGGGAACAATAACCCGTTTATACAAAATTGACGGTCATTTAGTTCATCACCAAAGTCGCCGCCGTAAGCCCAATAATGCTTGCCGTTTTCGTCTGTTTTAGATAAACCTTGGTCTACCCAATCCCAAATAAAGCCGCCTTGCAGGCGTGGGTATTCTCTAAATGCTTGCCAGTAATCGTCAAAGCTACCTAGGCTGTTACCCATTGCATGGGCGTATTCACATAAAATAAGCGGGCGAGTTTCACCTGGTAAGCTTAGCCACTTTTTAATAGAGTATTTAGGTACCGCATCGTCTTTAATATCGGCATCTACACGGGCGTACATTGGACAAATAATGTCGGTAGCCGTTGTATTTGCGCCGCCGCCTTCGTATTGCACTGGGCGAGAGGGGTCAAAGCTTTTTGACCAGCCGTACATGGCATCATGATTTGCGCCGTGTCCGCATTCGTTTCCTAGTGACCAAATAATAATTGAGGCGTGGTTTTTATCGCGCTCAACCATTTGCGTATAACGCGACATAAATGCACCAGCCCACTGCGGATCGCTAGCTAAACGCCCCATAGGAAACATGCCATGGGTTTCTATATTTGCTTCATCAACTACGTATAAACCTAGCTCGTCACACAGTTCGTAAAAACGAGGGTGGTTAGGGTAGTGAGCAGTACGCACGGCATTAAAGTTATTTTGCTTCATCAGCTTAATATCTTCAATCATATCGGCGGTAGTAACTGTATGGCCGTTTTCTGGGTGGTGTTCGTGGCGGTTAACACCGCGAATAAGTAGCGGCTTGCCGTTTAAACACAGTTGCCCGTTAAGCATTTCTACTTTTCTAAAGCCAATGTCGTAGGCTTCAACATCGACGGTATTGCCTTGCTCATCAAGCAGACTTACAACGCAGCGGTATAAGTACGGGGTTTCGGCGGTCCATTTTTTAGGGCTTTGTATATCAATTGTTTGAAATACAACATCGCTCCAGCCACCTTTTTCATCAACACGTTTATTGTTAGTACTTTGAATTTGTGGCTCACATAGCGCCTGTTCGCCATCAAAAACTTGCACTGCTATTTGATAGTTATTTGGCGCATTAATCGCCGTTTTTATATGTAGCGTTGCATCGCGATAGCAAGCGTCTAAATCGGGGGTTATAAACACATCACGTATTTGGTTTTGTGGTTTTGTAAGTAAGTTAACATCGCGAAAAATACCGCTTAGCCACCACATGTCCTGATCTTCTAAATAACTGCCATCGCTCCAACGAATAACCATAACGGCAATACGGTTAGTGCCTGCAACTAACAGTTCGCTTAAATCAAACTCGCTCGGTAAACGGCTATCTTGTGAATAACCCACCCACTGTCCGTTACACCAAAGGTGAAACGCCGAGTTAACGCCTTCAAAAATAATATGATTACGCTGAGTTAGCTGACTTTCGCTTATATTAAATTCAGTGCGGTAACAGCCTGTAGGGTTATCGCTTGGTACAAAAGGCGGGTTAACTGCAAATGGGTACTTAACATTACAGTAAATAGGTTTATCAAAGCCGTGTAATTGCCAGTTAGAAGGCACTGTAATACTTTGCCAGTTGCTGTTTAGTGTTTCACTTAGCAACGATTCATCAACCGCTTCGGGTTTATCAAATAATTTAAAGTCCCACTGACCGTTTAAACTTTGTTTTTGCGATAGCGTGTTAGTACGGGCATGGTCAATGCTTTTAAATCCATTGAGTGGGCTGTGCGCTTTTACTTGATTAACTTGTACTGAAATTGGGTTTTCCCAATCTCGGCGATTAATTATGTGCTGTAAAGAGGTCATGTTTATCCTATTGCATAAGCGGGCAATTATAATGCGCTAAATATAGCTAAAAATAATCGCAGGGGTTATGCTTAAAGCTCTCCTTTATTTATCCAAAACTATCATTGTAATTATGCGCTATAACATTAAAGACATACTCGATATTGGTCCGCGTTGTATAGAACGCTTTATTGATTCACAAACGCTCGCGCAAATGCCAAACCTTGAAATAGCACTTGCGGGTTGCTCAAACCTATCGGGTCGTTATTGCGTAGCACGCTCAGCACCGCTAGAACATACACTTTTTTATACGCTTGCAGGGCAGGGTAAATTAACAACACAAAATGAGCAGTACACACTTAATGCCAATACACTTATTGTGCTACCAGCAAAGCAAAGCTTTGAAGTGAAAATTGATGCTGAACATTGGGATGTTATTTGGTTAAACCTTGCAAATACTAAACGTTGGCAGCATTTAAACTTAGCGCAAGCATTGGTATTAACCGAGCAAAAACTTGAGCCGTTACACCTTGCTATGGAGCTTTTATACAGCGAGCCCAATGCTAATTTACGCGAAAGCGTAACGCCTATTTTAAGTCATTACTTAAATGCTACGCTGCAAAATAACTCTCAGGGTGCGGCGCATAATCGTTTAATTAGTCTGTTTGAAGAGGTAGATAAGCGCTTGCAGTTTGATTGGACAATAGAGGCAATGTGCGAACATGTGCATTACTCATCGCCGCATTTGCATCGTTTATGCCAAGCGCAATTTGGTAAAAGTCCAATACAACAACTTATTTATTTACGCATTGAGCGAGCTAAAAACTTACTGTTAAACACGGCTTGGCCAATTTCGCATGTGGCAAGTTATGTGGGGTACTCTAATATTTTTAATTTTTCCAAACGTTTTAAGAAGTCGGTAGGTGTGTCGCCAAGCGAATTTAGAAAATAACGTTAGCGGCTCTCTACATTTGAATAAATTTAAGGTATTATGCGATTTCTTAAATTGCATTTTAGAGTTTTAGGTAGGTAATGCGCTCAAACCGTTTTTTAATAGTGATATTATTAGTGCTTGTACATAGCTTTATTAGCTGTGATGGCGCTGCGTATCATTTGCAAGAAGACGTTGATCACGTAACCAGTTCGTTATCGCAAGGCGACTCCACGGCCGATGATAACCAAAGCGATAAAACATCAACTACCGAGATTCATGCCCACCAACATTGCCACTGTGGCTACAACAGCACTTCTAGCCACTCAATAAGCCCAGAGCAAAGTAAAGCAACTTCGCCTGCTTGCTATAACGGGTTAAATTACCCGCCAGATGTACCGCCACCCAATTCACTTAGTTAGCTTTTAATTTTAAATACTTTGTAAAAAACTGCCTGCGCTTGTGCGCTATTAGGCTAGCTATTTACATATTTAGGTTGCTTGATCGCGCTTGTTTTTAAAATAGGCGTAGTGATTAAGTTAACTCTGTTTGTTAAAAAACGGACACGCTATATGAATAAAAAACCAATTATGCTGGTGGCGCTAATGTGCGCGCTACCTGCTTTTAGTACTTTGGCGAATGTTAAAACATTAACCCTTAAGCAGGCACTGAGTAATACCGAACAACAAAATCTGGTATTAAAACGCTACCCTTATCATCAAAAAATATTGAGTGCGCTTAAATCTCAAGCTGCTCTTTCGCCTAATCCTGTATTGAATGTTGAAGCTGAAAACTTACTGGGCACAAACAAGGCGCGTGGCATTCAAGGCGCTGAAATAACGCTTGGGCTTAGCCAACTAATAGAGCTGGGCGATAAGCGCCAAAGCCGTATTAATTACGCAACCGCCAATATAAAAGCCCAAGCAATACAGTATCAAAATACCCGTTTAGCCTTATTAGCAACCACTGCTGAGCGATACTACCAAGGGCTTAAATTTCAAACATTATTAAGTTTGAACAACGAGCGTAAACAGGTAGTTACCCAAGCACTTAAAGCGATTGAACAAAGAGCTAATGCAGGTGCTGCGTCGCAAGCTGATGTAACGCGCATGAGTTATGCACTTAGCCAAGTAGAGCTTGATAAAGCCATGCTTAATAGTGAATTTGAGCGAGCAAGTTTATCGCTTAACGAGCTGTGGAGTGAGGAGCAACCCTACGATACTTTTGCTGGCAATATTAATGTAATTACTGCGCTTAAATCAGCACAAGCACTTTTAGATGCGGTTAACCAAGCTCCTGAATTTGCATTATTACAGCAGCAATATTTACAGCAAACAGCCAACTTAACACTACAAAAAGCAAACGGACAAACCGATATTAACGTAGGGGGAGGCGTGCGCTATAACCAGCAAAATGACTCCAGCTCGTTAGTGTTTTCGTTTTCTATGCCACTGCAATTAAGCAATTCTAATAGCGGCAATATTGCAGCTGCAAATAGTCAGCTCATGCTTTTAAATGAGCAGCAAGGGCAATTGCGCATCCAGCTACGCCAGCAAGTACGTACTTTGTACGCTTATTATCAAGGTAGAGCTAATCAGGCAAAGCTATTATCTGATCAAATTATTCCTCAGGCACAAACATTGATTGAGCAAAGCCTAAAAAGTTATCAACGCGGACAAATTTCGGTGTTGCAATTGCTTGATGCTCAACAAGCACTTTTTGATTCTAAACGCACACTTATTACCACTCACGCAGAGCTGTACCAAGTGCTACTTACTCTTGAGCGTTTAACAGGCCAATCTTTAATTGAGACTCATCAATCATGAATAAAAATATAATCGCATTATTAGTATCACTTTCGTTTGCCAGCAGCTTTGTAAGCACAGGTGTATTTGCCTCTGCTGAGCATGGCGAGTCAGGTCATAAAGAAACAGAGCAACACGAGAAAAAACAAGGTCCACACGGCGGCTTTTTATTAACTGACCCTAAATTAACACTTGAGCTTAAATTGCAAGAATTTGCAGGTAATGTTGAGCTACGTGTATACGGCTATAAACAAAATAAGCCAATTAATATAAACGACTTAAACATAACAATGAGTTTAAAACGTTTAGTTGAAGCCCCGCAAAATATACAGTTTACAGCTGAGGGCGACTACCTTGTGAGCACGCAATCAATTAACGAACCGCATTCGTTTGCACTTACCGTTACTGCTAATTATAACGGTGAGAGCATTAGCTATGAGTACGATCAACACGAAGGGCAAACCACGTTAACAGAGCGAGCTATTGAGCGCGCAGGCATTAAAACCGAGATAGCGCAAAGTGGTGAAGTGGATATTACCGATACGCTTTTTGGCGTTATTGCCCCAACGCAGCACGGCACGGTAGAAGTAATGGCACCGTATACAGGATTGATCAGTGATATTTTTGTAAGCATTGGTCAAAACGTTAAAAAAGGCGAAGTACTTGCCAGCGTAACCAACCGTGAAACACTGCAAAATTACCCCATTAAAAGCCCAATTAGCGGTGTTGTAACCGAGCAATACTTAAAGCGTGGCGAGCTTGCAAGCACCAGCGCACTTATGCAGGTAGTTAACCTTGATAAAGTGTGGGTTGAGCTGTCGGCTTTTCCTGAAAACATTGAAAAACTAGCCATTGGTCAAAGCGCTAAGGTATACGACTTACATCATCATTTAAATACGCAAGGCAAAGTGTTTTTTATAGCCCCAATGATGACAGGCGGGCACATAGCGCGTGCCCGTATAGAGCTTAATAACCCAGACGGGCATTGGCGCCCAGGCATGCATATAAATAGCGATGTAAGTGTGGCTAAAATAAATGCCAGCGTGCGTGTAAAGCCACAAGCTATTCAAGAGTTTAACGGTCAACCCAGTGTGTTTGTTCGTAAAAATAATGTATTTGAAGTACGCCCCGTTACCTTAGGTGCAAAAAATAGTGAGTGGGTAGAAGTACTTACAGGCTTAAACGCGGGTAGCGAATACGTAACAGACAATAGTTATGTCATTAAAGCTGATATTTTAAAAAGCGGCGCAAGCCACGCTCACTAGGAGGCACCATGATTAATTGGATAGTTTCTTTTGCGGTTAAACGCCGCATGCTGGTGCTTGCGCTTACATTTTTATTTGCTGGATTTGGTGTATACAACATTCAAAATTTAGCAGTAGACGCAGTACCCGATATAACTAACGTACAAGTGCAAATTAATACCAAAGCGCAGGGTTTTACGCCATTAGAGGTAGAGCAACGCATTACCTATTTGGTAGAAACCGCCATGGCGGGCATACCTAAGCTTGATTATACCCGTTCGCTTTCGCGTTATGGGCTTTCGCAAGTAACGGTTATTTTTAATGAAGGCACCGATATTTATTGGGCGCGTCAGCAAATTGGTGAGCGTATTCAAAGTATTCGCTCCGACTTACCTAATAACGTAGAGCCAAACTTGGGTCCTATTGCCAGTGGTTTAGGCGAAATATTTACTTATAGTGTGCACGCCGCGCCTAATGCGTTAAAAGAAGACGGCACTGCTTACAACGCCGAAGACTTGCGCACTTTGCAAGATTGGGTTATTCGCCCGCAGCTTTTAAAAGTAAAAGGCGTTACCGAAATAAACAGCCAAGGTGGTTTTGAGCGCCAATACCAAGTAGCGCCAGTGCCCGAAAAACTCATTGCCTATAAGCTTACTATTAGCGATGTAATTAGTGCACTTGAGGTTAATAACAGTAACCGAGGCGCAGGCTATATTGAGCGCTTTGACGGGCAATATTTAGTACGCTCGCCTGGGCAGCTTAAAACACTAGAAGACATAGCCAATACCGTTATAGCTAAGCGCGACGATGCGCCTGTACGCATTAAAGATGTGGCTAACGTGCTTTTAGGCAAAGAGCTTAGAACCGGCGCGGCCACTTATAACGGCGAGGAAACCGTGCTCGGCACCGCCATGATGCTAATTGGCGAAAACAGCCGCATAGTGGCAAAAGCCATGGCTGATAAGTTAATTGATGTGCAAAAAAGCTTACCCGCTGGCGTTATTGTTGAGGCAGTTTACGACCGTACAACTCTTGTTGATAAAACCATAGCAACCGTGCAAACCAACTTATTTGAAGGTGCCGTTTTAGTGATAGTTATTTTGCTATTACTGCTGGGTAATGTAACGGGCGCGCTTATTACGGCAATGGTTATTCCGTTGAGTATGTTGTTTGCCGTTACAGGTATGGTGGGTAATCGCGTATCGGGTAACCTAATGAGCCTAGGTGCAATCGACTTTGGTTTAATTGTTGATGGCGCTGTAATTGTTGTTGAAAACTGCCTGCGCCAACTCGGTGTAGCTCAGCATAAACATGGCAGGCTACTTACCTTAAACGAGCGTTTAAATGTAGTGACCGCAGCCACCAAAGAAGTATTTACACCGGCTGTATTTGGCATTGTTATTATTATGCTGGTTTACTTACCTTTATTTGCACTAAGCGGCGTTGAAGGCAAAATGTTTCAGCCAATGGCGTTTACTGTAGTTGCGGCGTTAATTGGCGCGCTTATATTTGGCGTTACATTTGTACCGGCTGCTATTGCAGTGTTTGTTCGCGGTAAGGTTGATGAAACCGAAAACGCAGTCATGCGCGGCGTTAAAAAAGTGTATAAGCCATTACTTGGTATATCGCTTAAATTACCGTGGCTGATGGTGGGTATAGCCACGGCATTAGTATTGGTGCTTGGTTTTAAAGTTAAAAACATGGGCGCAGAATTTTTACCGAAACTTGATGAAGGCGATATTGCTATGCACGCGCTGCGCATTACCGGCACTGGTATTGAGCAATCTGTGCAAATGCAAAAAGAACTTGAGCAAGCCATATTAGATCAGCCTGAGGTTGCTAACGTATTTTCAAAAATTGGTACTGCCGATGTAGCAAGCGATCCTATGCCGCCTAATGTTGCCGATACTTTTTTAATACTCAAACCGCAAGATGAGTGGCCTAATCCAGCACTTACTAAAGCAGAATTGGTTCAGCAAATTCGTACCCGTGTTAACGATGTCCCTGGTAATAATTACGAATTTACACAACCAATAGAAATGCGCTTTAACGAGTTAATTGCTGGCGTGCGCGCCGATGTGGCACTGCGTATTTATGGTGACGACTTAAGCGTACTTAAAGCGTTTGGCGAAAAAGCGACAGGCTTAATGCGTAATATTGCAGGCGCTACCGATGTACGTTTGGAGCAAATGGAAGGGTTGCCAACACTTTCGGTAACACCAATGCGCGACCACATGGCGTTATTAGGCTTAAGTGTAAACGACATTCAACAAACACTTGCCGCCGCTGTTGGTGGTGTGCAAACCGGGCTAATTTACGAGGGTGATAAACGCTTTTCGTTATTAGTGCGCCTTGATAAGCGTTGGTCTAGCGATGTATCAGCACTTTCCCGTTTGCCAGTTGCTTTACCTAAAGATAGCAACCCGGAACTTGCGTTTGTACCGCTAGGTGAAGTGGCGACTATCAGCATTGAAAAAGGTCCTAACCAAATAAACCGCGAAAGTGGTAAGCGCAACGTAGTGGTAACTGCCAATGTAGAAGGGCGCGATTTAGCAAGTTTTGTAAGTGATGCGCAAGCAAGTATGAATGAATCACTTAACTTACCAAGTGGCTATTGGCTTGAATACGGTGGCACATTTGAGCAATTGCAATCGGCAAGTAAGCGGTTATCCTTGGTTGTGCCGGTCACTTTATTGCTTATATTTGGCTTACTTTATAGCGCCTTTGGATCGTTGCGAGATTCGTTAATTATATTTAGTGGCGTGCCTTTGGCGTTGACTGGTGGTGTGTTTGCATTATTGCTGCGCGATATGCCGCTTTCAATTTCAGCAGGTGTTGGCTTTATAGCCCTAAGTGGCGTAGCCGTATTAAATGGCGTGGTTATGCTTTCGTTTATTAAGCAATTACGAAGCGACGGTTTGAGTTTGTTTGAAGCAATACACAGCGGCGCATTACAGCGCCTGCGCCCAGTATTGATGACAGCACTAGTGGCGAGCTTAGGCTTTATACCCATGGCACTTAATACGGGGACGGGTTCTGAAGTGCAAAAACCTTTAGCAACAGTAGTGGTTGGCGGAATTATTTCATCCACTTTACTCACGCTGTTAATTTTGCCCGCACTTTATAAATTAGTGCATGCAAAGTTTAATAAGCAAAAAGAGGCTGAGTTAATCTAAATATTATCGATTTTAAGCTAATCAAAAAAGCAGCTGTACTTACAGCTGCTTTTTTATTTAGGTATTATTTAGCAAAAATACTACATTAATTATATTGAAAAAGATTATCCCAGCGCTCATCCAGTATGGTTTTTGCGTGATCTAAATTTATTGCGCTATACACACCATTAATGCACGTTACTAAGCGCATACGCACCAGTTTTTCAAGCGCGTCAGTAATTTCAAAATCGAGATCGCACTGGTATTTGCTTTTAAACCAAAGCTCTATTTGCTCATCAAGCATTTGTGCGCTTAAGCCACTTTCTGATTTTAGTAAAAAGGTATACGCAAGCAGGGCTTCTTTTATGTCTTCTTCTTCGGCGGCATCTATAAGCGTGTGAAATACGCCCGCGTTGTTATCGAGATTTTTAAAGTAGAGGTTATCGCTTAGGGCTTTCATAAATTTTATTTTGCGGTTTTTAAACTTACTCCATTCTTTAAAAATAAAGCTGCCAAAAACCCCCATACCAATAGCAAAGGTAATAAAATGTTGTTGGGTCATTTCTACAGCTTCACTTCTAAAACCACCCCAAAAAGCAAACAGAGCAAGCAATAATACGATTGATGCGCCTAACTTAGTTATAAGCACCACCGCACCGCCAACTAAAGCCGATGAGCCAATAATTGCTTTATCAATAGGGCGCATGCGTACTTCGCTATTAGGAAATAGCATTTCGAGATCGGCCTTTGGCACATTTTGAAACAGCTTTACTATGGTTGAGCTTGGCTCAAATCCCATTGGCGTTTTATTTTTAGTTTCAAAATAAGCGCTGTCTTTAAAGCGAATAAACACGGCAACACGGTCGTAATTAGTAAAGTGCAGCGGCTTTTTACGCAAGCCCCAAAAGCTGGTAATGGTTTCAGTGAGTTGCGACTCGCCACGGCGATAAAAAACCACTTCTTCAAAGTCGTCAAATTCAACTTCAAGGCGCACCTTAAATAGTGACTCTTCGTTTAATGCATCTTGTAAGTCTTCATTGGTGATCACTTCAAAATTAGCGGCATTAAGCACCTTAGCAAAATCTTTAGCAAACTCATGTTGGCACTGCGCTTTTTGATCCGCCGATACTGGCGCTAACGATCGCGTGTCACTATTGGGATCAAAGGGGGCGTAGTTGTTTTTAAGTGACTCAAGTGTTGAGTGGTAATCGTAATGAATAAGGCTTGCTAGTAAATCGCAAAATTGTTTAAACGATGTTTTTTGTGTACTGCTTTTAAGCTCTTCGCTACACATATCAACAATATCTTGCTTTCTAAAGGGAATAAAACGCGCACTTTGCATAAATTAATAACTACCGTGATAGGGAATCTAACTGCATGGGCACATAATAAAATATTCTTATGGATATTACTAATTTGTTAATGCAGTAGGGCGTGATAAATTTAGTACACTGTTTTCAGCGTGTATTAACCTAAATGTGTAATTATTGGCTTATTGAATACTCTTGTTCTTACTGATAAGTGAAAAGGATTTACTATGGCCATTCAAAAAAAACTAAAAGAAAAAACGCGTAATTTTATTGACTCTAAGCATATGCTTAGCGGTATTACAGTGGCGTCGTTTTTAGAGTCAACCATAGTTCCTATTCCACTTGAGGCTGTATTAGTGCCGCTAATGCAAGCACGTAGAGAGAAGCTATGGCTTATCGCGTTAATGGCGACATTAGGCTGTATTGTAGGCGCATTGTTTGGTTATGCGTTGGGTTATTATTTATTTGATGCGGTTGGCGATTGGATTATTAATACGTTTTCGAGCCCTGAGCAATTTGAAAACGTTAAACAGCAAATGCAAGATCAAGGTTTTTGGTTTGTAATAACACTAGGCATAGTGCCTATTCCGTTTCAAATAGCGATGCTTGCAGCAGGCGCGACTAAGTACTCTATTTGGCTGTTTTTGTTGGCCTCAGGTATTGCGCGTTCTATTCGTTACTTTGGTCTGGCTATTATTGTTTATTATGCAGGTAATGAAGCTGAGCGAATCATTAGTAAACACAAAACTAAGGCAATGGTTTTAATAACGTTACTTGTGTTAGGGGTTTGGGGATTAAGCTTGGTGATTTAAGCTCATTATTAAAGGTTATTAACCACCTTATTCTAATAAGCCTTTTTGGTAATGTGCTATAGTTTTTTAATATAGTATCGAAAAGCTTAGGGTTAATATGATTGAAACGGTAAAACTCACTATCAGGCTTTCTAATTTTTTTAAAATGAGCTGGAAAAATAAAACTGTAAGCCTATTTTTATTAGCTTATATTGTTATTTTTTCAGCCTACTCCCTAACTAACTTTCCTCCCTTACAAGTTCAAAATAATGTTTACGGTTTTACAACTGATTTTATTAATTTAATTGTTCTTATTTTTTTATTTTGGATGGTTCAGTACTCC
Source organism: Pseudoalteromonas sp. SWXJ133 (assembly GCF_015864365.1). Classification (NCBI taxonomy): domain Bacteria; kingdom Pseudomonadati; phylum Pseudomonadota; class Gammaproteobacteria; order Alteromonadales; family Pseudoalteromonadaceae; genus Pseudoalteromonas; species Pseudoalteromonas sp. SWXJ133. Next base: position 91,169 of record NZ_JADYXJ010000003.1, on the reverse strand, counting down.
AAACTTTCAAAGCTTGCATATACATTTTCGACTCTCGGATTAATGCTTTGGTCCATGGGTAATACAGCTGATTTAATCGATGAGATAGTGATACAGCCTTACTGGGTAAGTATTTATTTTGAAGATTCATGCAGAACCAGCGGCATGCTTTTAACTTCCTATGGTTTATTTAAAACGATGCGCTTTATACAAAGTATTAATAATCGATTAGCGCGTGAGCTAATTATTGACGATTTAACCAAGGTACATAACAGACGTTATTTTTATCAGCACGCTAAAGATGCTCAGCACTCACCTTACGTTATTTTAATTATCGATATAGACCACTTTAAAGCAATTAATGATGAATTTGGTCATGATGTTGGTGATGTAGTGCTTAAAGAACTAGCAACTAAATACGACAATGCTTTTACGCACCAAAACAAATTTGCTCGCCTCGGTGGTGAAGAATTTGGTGGCTACTTGCCTACAAATAATATGACGCAAGCATGTGATTTTTCGCAGCAATTAATTGACCTTGCGCACACCATAAATGTTCAAAATTCTCGCCACTTAACAGTAAGTATAGGTGTTGCAATGCAAACGCCTAATGAGCCTTTAGATAAAGTAGTGAAGCGCGCTGATCAAGCTTTATATTTAGCTAAGAAGAGTGGCCGAGATCGTTTTGAAATTGCCCCGTAAGCGTTTTTAACTATATAAAAACACGTCCTTATTGTTTGCACATTTACTACACTTTTTAACGTTTTCGTAAGGAAATGTCAGTGAGGGTAATGCTTTGTAAATCATGAAATTAAAATAGAATGTTTGGGTCATAATGGGGATATTAATAATAAGGAATAACCTTAATGACCAACTCCCTTTTAAAAGCTGCATTACCCTTAAGTCTAATTACTATTTTGTCGGGCTGCGGCTCTGATGATAGCTCAAGCTCTACAGGTTACATCCAATTGTATAACGGCTCTTACAATAGCCCATACACGCGTTTGTTTGTTGAAGAAACAGAACGTTCAGGCGCTGATTTTGCTGATGTAACTACTCGCCATAACTACAGCACAGGCACTTATGATGTAAGTTTTGAATACCTAGATGCTAACGACAGCTATATAACAATTAGCGACCAAGAAATTTCTATTAAAGGTGACAAAACACAGTTAGTAGTAATGAGCGGCAACTTTGATGAGCCTACATTTACAGAGCTTAGCGTACCTATCACAAGCGATACGGGTGAGTTTAACTTAGGGTTTTATAATATTGCAGGGGAGGATACTAACTACGATATTTACTTAGCAACTGATGATGGCGTATTTGAAAGCGCGACACTTTTTTCATCGGCTCAATATTTAAGTGAGTTAGATCTACAAAGCGTTGATGAAGGTTATTACACTATTTACATAACCGAAGCGGGCAGCAGTGATGTTGTGTACGAGTCGTCATCTGTTTATTTATACGATGAAGCAAGCTATGTAGCAATGATCCGCCCAAGTTATGCTACAGAAGAAGGCGGTATTACGCTTGATGTAGTAACCGATAATAACTACGTTACTGAGCTTAAACATCAATCTGCCCTGGGGCAATTACGTTTTATAAATACGGTTGATGACTACTCGCCAGTAAGCTTTTCTGCTACACGCGGTACAACTGTAAACACAACAAATACAGTTGCTAGTGACTCTTATACCGATTATGTTGAACTTTCGCCCAATAGTTACAGCGTAGCGATGTACGACGAAGAAGGTACAAAACTAGCTGATAACTTTTTAATGACGCTAGAGCGTGAGCAAAGTGCGGTGGGTATTTTTTATAACGACGTTGATAACGGTTTACGTATGATGAGCGTTGAAGAAAACCTAACACCAAGTAGTTACAGCCATATGGTATCGGTTGTAAACCTAATTGAAAGCTACGCAGGGCAATCGGTTTCAGATGTTGATGTGTACTTTACACTTAACGGCGAAACAGTAGACGACACCAGTAACGTAGTCGATGGCCTAGATAAGTATGACCAAGAAGAACAGGTTGTAGATAACGAAATTTACACGGTTTATGTTGTATATGAAGATAATGGTCAGCAAATTGTGCTTATTCAACAAAGCGATATGGACTTTACACAAGAGGGTAACTACATATTGATTTTAGAGCATGATGAAACAACAAGCTCAGGTTATAAAATGACCCTAGAGCGCACTATTACCGATAGTGTTGAATAAATCTAAACATATTTAAGTAGCATAAAGCCTAAGCACTTTGAGTGCTTAGGCTTTTTTATTGAACAAAATTTACCTACTCATTAATAATTAGGTACACTCAGGGCATAATAATTAATAAGAGTGTGCCATGGATGATTTAGTTGGGTTAGCCGTCATAGTAATACTGGTTGTAGTTGCCGGTGCTATTTGCGGCTTAATAGCGCAAGTGCAGTTAAATAGATTAAAACAAGAAGTTGCTGTTTTAAGGGCCAAAATAACACATCTACAAACACATAAATCGATATCGCAAAGTGAACCTCAAAGTGAAGCATCTACGGCTCAGGCAGCGCTTTCAAGATCAGAGCCTATTGCTCATAAAGCACAGTCAAACTTAACGTCCCAAAACGCGTCGCCACCTGTAATAAATCAGCCATCAGCGCCTCCTAAAAAAACCAAACCAGCTGAAGCATCAGCCATAGAATTACTATTTAATAAATTGCGCGCAGGGTTTGAGCAAAACTGGATGACCTGGATAGGCGCAATAGCGCTTGCGCTTGGGGGCATATTTTTAGCTAAATACAGCCTAGAAGCGGGATTACTATCACCTGTAATGAGGCTGAGTTTAGGTGGATTATTTGGGCTTAGCTTAATTGCAGCCGCAGCTTATTTACACCATAAACGCATTGTATTTGAAGGCTTCAATAATTACATACCCGCAGCGCTTGCAAGTGGCGGGTTTATTACTTGTTTTGCTTTAACGCTTTTAGCTTACAGTAGCTACGATATGCTTAGCCCTACCGTGGCATTTTTTGCACTGGCAGTTATTGCAATTAGCGCAAGTGCTATGGCGCTTAGGTTAGGCCCATTATTAGCGGTATTAGGTATTATTGGCGCTTATAGTGTACCAATATGGGTTAGCACTGGCAGTGGTAACTTGTTTGCATTATTTATGTATGTTGGCTTTGTAAGTTTGTCAGCCGCGTTAGTTGCACATAAAGTACAGCGAGCTTGGTTGTGGTATTTATTATGGGCAGGGCATATTGGTTGGTATTTAGTTGGTTTTACATTACTTAAAATTAATACAGTTTGGTTAATGGGAACGTTTGCTCTACTGAGTATTATTGGGTTAATTGCTATACCGCGCTTAGGTCTAAAACTGAATGTTACTGAACATCGCCCGCACAGTTTAAAACGCTTAATTAACGTGCTTCCAGATCATGCATTATTACTCGCCTTTATAGCACCCTTAATATTTACAATGCTAATAAGTCACTTTGATATGCAGTGGCAAACAATCGGTGTGTTGAGTATTGTACTAATGTTATTTTTAGTCCTTAAAAATAGCCGCTGGGATATTTGGCAAGCAGTAGCATTAGCAAGTGCAGCGCTATTGGTTATAAGTGCTGAACGCACGCACCTTTCGCCAAACCTATTTGATAATGCGCTCTTTATATTCAAAAATGAATACGGTTTGGGTTTATTACTCGGATTGTTACTTACCGCTTTTGGGCTTTATTACGGTAAAAAACAGATTAAGCGTTTAGCGTTTCATATTACTGGGGCATTTAGTGTATTTGTAATGATAGCGACTTTATATACGCTTATTCCTAATTCTGCGTTAAGTACTGCATATCCGCTTTGGGCTGTTGTATTATTTATAGTGGCGGCTATTTTAATAAAGTGTGCGCAGCATAATACAACGCTATTTCAGCGTTTTACTTATTGGGTAGGTGCTAACGCCAATATTACGTTAGCAATTACCATGCTACTAAGTGACAGCGGCCTAACCATTGCACTTGCTGTACAAGTATTACTTATAAGCGTACTTATTAAACGCTATAACGTGCCTATGCCGCATTGGCCTATAAAAACCTTGGTTGCTGCGTTATTACTGCGCCTTACGCTTGCGCTTTGGACGCCAAGCTACGATGCGCTAACGGTATTTGGTTTGCATTGGAGTATTGTGGTTTATCCGTTATGTATTGCGTTATTTTTTGCCGCAGCTAGGTGCTTTGACTCATCAAAACTTAAAATATGGTTAGAAGGTGCGGCGCTTCATTGTTTAGCACTTTTTATTACCACCGAAACAAGTTATCAGTTAGTAGGGCATTATCCGCAATTTGATTCACTTAATTTTTATGAACAAATACTCCTTACCTGTAACTGGCTGGCATTAGGGTGTGTGTATTTACACAGAGCAAAACTTGCCGGTACTTTAGCTAAGTTATACCAAGTGGCGGGCTTTGCACTTGCAGGGTTAGCAGGGCTTTTTGCTATTAAAACACTGCTTGACGATAACCCATTATTTGAATCACTTTACATAGGTGAGCTGCCAATATTTAACTGGTTATTACTATTGTGGTTAGTACCCGCAGGATTAACGCTTTGGCTGGCCAAGCTTGTAAAACCAATAAATGCTAAAGCTACACCATTTATATTGGCCGTTGCTGGTGGCTTTATATTGTTGGCAATAAACAGCTTTATTCGCCAATACTGGCAAGGTCCTTACATTTACTTATCAAAAGGCGCAAGTAATGCAGAGCTTTATAGCTACTCTGTTATTTGGTTAGTAATAGGGGCGGGTACTGTTATTTTTGGTCATTTAAAAAACCAGTTATTAATACAAAAAGTAGGCTTAGGCTTACTAGCTGCAGTTATTGTTAAAGTGTTTTTAATTGATATGGCTAACTTGGAGGGCTTACTTAAAGCGCTTTCGTTTATTGGATTAGGACTTTCGTTGGTGGGGTTAAGTTGGTTGTTCCAAAAGCTTAGAAGCCGAGTAAATTAGGTGTAGCTTTTATGCCTCTTGTAGAGCCGATTTTTGCTGCTGTATTTTCTAAAAAGCAGTTCAACGAGTAGGTAAAGCATTTTCTGCAGCGCTGTTTTCTTACGGAGCAAGCTATTTGGCCTATACTCAATATCGAGTTTATTACGCAATCGTTAAATTTAAAATGCGTGCTATAAACTTGGGCTAAAGTATCTTGATGGCAAAGGTGGTTTATTTCTATGATTAACGAGTTGTATTTTTAAAGGCAAAGTAAAGCTCTGCGTTGAATCAATAAATAATTGTTTAAACTTAAGAGTACTGGTCAGAACCATAAGCTTAAATAAGGCCAGAAGCGAAGATAATCTGGCCTTATATTAAAACCGTTAACCTATTTCAGATGGAGTAACGTTCCAGTAAGAATTAGCAGTACTAGTAGGGGGAACTATCTTTATAGCTTTGTTTCAAGTTCAGCTACCACCACCATTATTTTTTCTATTTTCCCATCTCTGTAAAGCTCAAATTCTATTTCTTTACCGGGCTCTGTATTACCTATTTCTTCCAGCACTTTTTGTGGATTTGCTACCGAAAGCCCTGCAATTTTAATAACAATATCTTGCTCTTCAATACCCGCTTGCCATGCTGGTCCCAAAGGGTCTAAATTAGTAATACGCATGCCAGTAACTGGGGTTAGGCTGTCGTTTACTTCTTTACCGGTACTATCTACTGCTGTGCCTTCAAAGCCTAAATAGCCGCGCACAACACGACCATGACGAATGAGCTTACCCATTACTTTTTTAGCAAGTGAGTAAGGGACTGCAAAGAATATTCCTTGAATATTCAAGTTCTCACGCGTTTTAAACTGCGCAGAAGTAATGCCGACTAAATCACCATTGGAGTTAACTAATGCGCCGCCAGAGTTGCCCACATTAATAGCCGCATCCATTTGCAATAAGTTATTGTACGGACTGTCTGTAATTTTTTGCTTACCCGTTGCGCTAATAATGCCTTGCGTGATTGTTTGGCCTAAATTAAGCGGGTTACCTATGGCAAGTACAACATCGCCTACACTGGATACATAGCTATCATTTACAGGAATTACCGGGAGGTGATCTGCATTGATTTTAAGTAAGGCTAAATCAGTAATAGTATCAAAACCAATTAGCTGTACATCAAAAAAGCGTCTGCCATCGGTTAGAATAACCATAATTTGATCTGCATTATTAACAACATGGTAGTTGGTAAGAATGTAACCGTCTTGCGACATGATGACGCCAGAGCCAAGCTCTTGTACCGTGTTTTTTCTTTTATAACGAGGTTCTTTGGAAATACTTTCTGAAAAAATAGTAACCACAGAAGGCGCTGCTCGTTTAACTGCATCAGAAAAACTCAGGTGACTCGAACTCATTGCGCTTGGCAAGGGAACATTTGGAAGTAAAGCCGCTCGCATATTAGGGCTGAAAAAAACCACTAAAAAAGCAATACTTAGGCCTGCAAATAAAGGGGGAAGAATAAATTTTATTAGTTTCAGCACGATTTTCTTATTATGTAAGTGAGCAATCTCTTTATGATGACATAAAAAAAATAACAGCGGCAAGTGCCACTGTTATTTTTATTACATTAATAGTGCTATTTATTACTGAATTAAAATAAATATAGACTCACGACCACGTTGCACGCCAAGTACTATATTACCTTTTGTACTGTCGATGATTTTATTCATGTCGCGAATTGTTTCTACTCGTTGACGATTCACTTGCATAACAATATCGCCTTCTTCAAGGCCAACACGGGCAGAAGGTGAACGAGGATCTACAGAAGTAACTTCAACACCTTTATTACTGTTTTTTTGTACATTTTCAAGTGTCGCGCCTTGGAATGCAGGATGGAGTTCTTCACCGGTCGCTGTAACACCTGATGCACCATCAAGGGTTACTTTCACTGTTTTAATTTTACCATCGCGGTAAATGCCTAGTTTTATCTCACGGCCTTCACCTAGCGTAGCAATTTTGCTGCGTAGTTCATGAAAGCCACTAATGTCACCACCGTTAATGCTAACAATAACGTCACCTGCTTTTATACCTGCTTTACTTGCAGCAGTGTCGTCCATTACTTGCATTACATAAGCACCTTGTTTGACATCAAGTTGCTGTGCTTTTGCAAGTCCTGCATCAAGTGGACGACCAGAAATGCCTAACGAGCCTCGACGCACTTCACCATGTTCAATAATTTGATCGACTAGATTTTTCATCATATTAGATGGAATCGCAAAACCAATACCCACGTTGCCGCCAGAAGCACCTAAAATAGCGGTATTAATACCAATCAACTCACCATTAAGGTTAACTAAGGCACCGCCAGAATTACCTTGGTTAATAGCTGCGTCGGTTTGAATGAAATCTTCGTAGCCCTCAATGTTTAAACCACTTCGACCAAGGGCACTAACAATACCTGATGTAACTGTGTGGCTAAGGCCAAATGGGTTACCAATAGCGACAGCAAAGTCACCCACTCGTAAATTATCTGAGTTTGCGAGTTTGATTTCAGTTAAGTCATCAGCGTCTATTTGTAAAAGAGCGATGTCTGATTCTGTGTCAGTACCAATTTTAGTAGCTTCAAATTCACGGCCATCTTCGAGAGTAACTACCATTTTTTCGGCGTCTTGGATTACGTGGTTATTAGTCACTACATAGCCCTCATCAGCATCAATAATGACCCCTGAGCCTAATCCACTAAATTGGCGTTTTTGACTGCGAGGCTGTTGCTGTCCAAAAAAGTATTCGAGAGGATCTGCACGGCGGCGTACTTCTTTAGAGCCTGAAACTTGGATACTTACAACACCAGGAGATATTTTCTCTAGCATGGGGGCAAGAGTGGGTAGTTGTTGACCATTTACTGCAATTGGCATTTTTGCATAAGACGCTACAGGGTTCATTAATAAGCTTGTAGATAAAATAGCTGCGCTGATAAGTGATAATTTCATTTTCATTTTCATAGTCAGGGGTAACTCCACTTAAGAAAAGCAAAAACAAAAAGGGCTACTTTAAAAGCAGCCCTTTTTGGTTTATTAAGATAAAACAACAAAGCTGTTATATCTAAAGACTATGGGGTCTAAAAAAAGTTCATCAAGATACTTTAGAATGTTCTGAAACTTTATTTTGACCAGCAAATAAACCAGATTCACCCGATACATAATCAGCTGGTTGTGCTGCGGCTGAAGAACGATCTGAACGACGCTCTTTTAAAGACGCTTGTAGCTGTTCTGTTGTTTCTTTAGAAAAATAAGGTTCTGCTGGTGCTTTATTTCTATCTTCTAGAAGAAGTTGGTTTGTTTCTTCAACGTGACTAAGCAGTTGATCATAGTTTTCTTTCATTTTATTTACGAGCTTGCCAGTATTCGCTAAATGATCAGCTACATCTTGACGATACTGCTCTAACGCATTTTCAGCTTGCTCTGCCTGCTCTTTTAATTCATCTTGTTTGAATTGTTTTTTAGTAACAAATGCGCCAATAAAAAATGCTACAACAGCAGCAATAACAATTAAACCTACCCACATAACTGTGCCCATAAAAACTACCCCTTTGGGAAAATAACTAACGAATGCCGATTCAATTATAAATCATACTAAGTGTAATATACCCCGAGTTATGATGCGTGTTAATATGCTTTGCAAATTAAACTGTGTTTTAACTGTAAATAGATATGACTCCTTGGCAAACATACCAACAAGACTTAAAGCGAGATGACTTTGTACACGACGCAGCACAAGAAAATGCTGTGCGCCATTTACAACGTCTATACGATGACCTAACTCAGGCAAAGCCAAAACAAAAAGGTTTTTTTGCTAAGTTATTTAGTAAAGATGAACCTGCGCCTATAAAAGGTTTGTACTTTTGGGGTGGAGTAGGGCGTGGTAAAACTTATTTAGTTGACACTTTTTACGAATCACTACCGGGCACACGTAAAATGCGCGTGCACTTTCATCGATTTATGCACCGAGTGCATAATGAGCTTAAAAAACTAAACAATACGGCTAATCCATTAGAAAAAATAGCCGACACTTTCAAAGCTGAAACAGACATAATTTGTTTTGATGAGTTTTTTGTTCAAGACATTACCGATGCTATGTTGCTAGGTGGCTTAATGGAAGCGCTATTTGCACGGGGTATAGTACTTGTTGCTACATCTAATATAGTGCCTGATGAGCTTTACAGAAATGGCCTGCAGCGTGCACGCTTTGTCCCTGCTATAGAACTGGTTAAGCTCAATACAGAAATAGTTAATGTAGACTCAGGTATTGATTACCGGTTACGCACTTTAGAGCAAGCCGAAATTTTTCATAGTCCGTTAGATGAAGATGCAGATAAAAACCTATTTGAATACTTCGATAAGCTATCGTCAGAGCCTGGACAATTAGATGAGCCGATAGAAATAGAAGGGCGAAAAATCAAAACGCGAAAAGTAGCTAAATGCGTGGTGATGTTTGAGTTTAGTGAATTGTGCGAAACAGCGCGTAGTCAGGTTGATTACATGGAGATTAGCCGTTTATATAATACGGTGATTATTTCTAACGTAAAACAGCTTGGGCAAACTAATGATGATGCCGCTAGACGCTTTATTGCTTTAGTGGATGAATTTTACGAGCGCCATGTAACTTTAATTATATCGGCTGAAAAACCTATTACCGAACTTTATACCCAAGGTAATTTAAACTTTGAATTTAAGCGCTGTATAAGCCGTTTGCAAGAAATGCAGTCTCTAGAGTATTTAGCTAGAGAGCATTTGGTTTAAATAAGTAGGTAAAAGTGTAATAGGTTAGCCATTAAAAATAAGAGGTGCATATATAGTACTTCTTATTTCTAAAATTTCTTGTGGAAAAAACAACCGGCGAGTAGCAATGTGTTTTAAGTGCTGGTATACTCCCGCGTCTGCCACGTTGCGTTCTATGCCCTCATATAGTCTAGCCACTTGTGAGCGGCGCAAAAGTCTAAAACTCGAAGGGGTTATAGCAAACTTAGAGCAGTAGTTAATATTAACTACTTGTGGTTTTAATTGAAAAACATTGGATTTTTATAAATGAAAACGTTTGTTGCTAAACCAGAAACAGTAAAACGTGACTGGTACGTAGTTGACGCTGAAGGTAAAACTTTAGGTCGCATCGCTACTGAAATCGCTCATCGCCTACGCGGTAAGCATAAAGTTGAATATACACCGCACGTAGATACTGGTGATTATATCATCGTTATCAACGCTGAAAAAGTTACTGTAACTGGTAACAAATTCAAAAACAAAGTGTACTATTCACACTCTGGTTTTCCAGGTGGTCTTAAGTCTACTACTTTTGATAAACTTCAAGCTGCAAAGCCTGAAATGATCATCGAGAAGGCTGTTAAGGGCATGTTGCCACGTGGTCCTTTAGGCCGCGCTATGTACCGTAAACTTAAAGTTTACACAGGTACTGAGCACAACCATGCTGCACAACAGCCTCAGGTTCTAGACATTTAAGGAGCACCATCATGGCAAATCAATACTACGGTACAGGTCGTCGTAAAAGTTCAAGTGCTCGCGTATTCTTACGCCCAGGCACTGGTAACATCGTAATCAACAAACGCTCTCTAGAAGAGTATTTTGGTCGCGAAACAGCACGCATGGTTGTTCATCAAGCTCTTGAGCTAGTTGATATGACTGAAAAATTTGACCTTTACATCACCGTTTCTGGTGGTGGTACAACTGGTCAAGCTGGTGCTATCCGTCATGGTATCACTCGTGCACTTATGGAGTTTGACGAATCATTACGTTCACAACTTCGTAAAGCAGGTTTTGTTACACGTGATGCACGTAAAGTTGAACGTAAGAAAGTGGGTCTTAAGAAAGCGCGTAAGCGTCCACAGTTCTCAAAACGTTAATCTATACGTTATCAAGAATTCAAAAACCCAGCTTATGCTGGGTTTTTTGTTTTCAAATCAAAATGTTTACATTTGCAACTTAATATAAAGTTATTTATATCGACGGTGATACTGGGTGATTGCAGCAATTAATGATGATCAAATTGATTAATAACTGCGTATTAATCAAACGAAAGTTAAAAAACACTCAGATAGCTGCAAAAAAGTTAAATAATTATCGTAATTAGTTTAAATCCATCAGTTAATTGGTGGAATTTTTTGCTACAATTGGCATTGAAGTAAAATGAGTGAGTTTAACCGCACTATGTACAGTTTTTACTGTTTCCTCTTAGTGGTGTTGATCTTGGTCAGTATATTGTTTTTACAGAAGCGTTATTATAGTCGTTCGGCTTTATTCTCGAGCTTACTTAATCAAATTTTGATCAAGTTAGTTTTATTCGAGCATAGGGCTTTGAATAACCTTGTTTTAATCAAGGGTTTTAATTATGATCGCTTCTATTTTAAAAATTCGAATAATTAACCTGCTGTAACTGATGTTCTCAATATAGCAAGTGTTGAGAATCATAGTGGAGATAAGTGGATGAGCAATGCGCCTGTAGACAATGGCCGACGTCGCTTTTTAACCATAGCTACCTCTGTTGTAGGTGGTGTTGGTGCGGCTGGGGCTGCTGTTCCTTTTATTGCGTCTTGGAATCCAAGTGAGCGAGCTAAATCTGCGGGTGCGCCTGTAGAAGTAGATATCAGCAAACTTGAACCGGGACAATTAATACGTGTCGAGTGGCGTGGTAAACCTGTATGGGTTGTATCACGGACCCCAAAAATGCTTGAGCAAATGAAAGAACATGAAGGTCAACTTCGTGATCCGCATTCGCAAGAGCCACAACAATTAGAATCATCAACAAATGATTACCGTTCATTACGTCCAGAAATCTTTCTGGCTGTAGGTATTTGTACGCATTTAGGGTGTTCACCGGGCTTTTTCCAAGGTAACTTTAGTGAGAAAGTTGAAGGAACCGATGATGGCTTCTATTGCCCATGTCATGGTTCTAAATTTGATATGGCTGGCCGTGTATTTCAATCGGTACCTGCTCCATTAAACTTAGAGATACCACCTTATACTTTTCTTGATGAGACCACTATTTTAGTGGGCGAAGAAAAAGGGGCAGCCTAATGTTTGGTAAGATTATTGGTTGGATAGACGACCGTATCCCAATGACACGTGTTTGGAACATGCATATTGCACAGTATCCAGCACCTAAAAACTTTAACTTCTGGTACTTTTTTGGCTCATTAGCCATGTTGGTACTAGTAAACCAAATCCTAACGGGTATTTGGTTAACGATGAACTTTGTTCCGTCTTCTGAAGGCGCATTCGCTTCAGTAGAATACATCATGCGTGATGTAGAATATGGCTGGTTATTACGTTACTTGCACTCAACCGGTGCATCAGCGTTTTTCATCGTTGTATATATGCATATGTTCCGTGGCATGATCTACGGTTCTTATCAAAAACCACGTGAGTTATTGTGGTTATTTGGTATGTTTATTTTCTTAGCGCTAATGGCTGAAGCATTCATGGGGTATTTATTACCATGGGGGCAAATGTCGTTCTGGGGTGCACAGGTAATCATCTCCTTATTCGGGGCTATTCCGGTTATTGGTGATGACTTAACACTTTGGATCCGTGGTGACTATGTAATATCAGGTGCAACGCTTAACCGCTTCTTTGCATTACATGTAATTGCACTACCACTGGTTATTGTAATCTTAGTTTTCTTACACATTGTTGCTCTACACGAAGTGGGTTCAAATAACCCTGAAGGTATTGAGATTAAACGTAAGAAAGGCTCAGTAGCTGAAGAAGATAAGCCTAAATTTAAATTTCATGAGTATTACACTGACAAGAAAGATATTGTTGATGCGATACCGTTCCACCCTTACTACACAGTTAAAGATATTGTGGGTGTGGTTGGTTTCTTAATATTGTTCTGTTGGGTTGTGTTCTTTATGCCAGCGATGAATGGCTTCTTTTTAGAAGGTCCAAACTTCGAGGCAGCTAACCCACTTAAAACACCTGAGCATATTTTCCCGGTTTGGTACTTTACGCCATTCTATGCAATCTTACGTGCAATCCCTGATAAGTTAATTGGTGTTGCGGCGATGGGTGCATCGATTGTGGTACTTGCGTTACTACCTTGGGTAGACCGTGGTAGAGTTAAATCGGTTCGTTACCGTTGTGGTTTCCATAAATGGAACATTGCAGGTTTTGTTGTAACTTTCGTTCTTCTAGGTTGGGTGGGTGCAACTCCGCAAACTGATATGAAAACGATTATTTCTCAAATCTGTACTGTGACTTACTTTATGTTCTTCGTACTGTTGTTTGTATACAGTAAGAACGAAAAAACTAAGCCATTGCCAGAGAGGTTAACGAAATGATGAAGAAGCTTATTATTGGTTTATTTGCTTTATCAGTAAACTTGTTACCGAACATGGTTATGGCAGCGGGTCCATCGGTTCCTTTAATGGAAGCGAACAACGACCTTACTGATCAACCATCTTTACAACGCGGTGCAAAGTTGTTCATGAACTACTGTCTTGGTTGTCACCAAATGCAGTATCAACGTTATGAACGTACTTTTCGTGATATCGGTATCCCAACAGAGGTTGGTTTAGAGCAGTTGATTTTTGACGGTTCTAAAGTAGGTAGTCATATTACTAACGCGATTACAAAAGACGATGCAGCGAAATGGTTTGGTGCGGCTCCGCCGGATTTAACTCTAATTGCTCGTGTAAAATCACCAGATTATATTTACACGTACTTAAAATCGTTTTATAAAGATGAATCTCGCCCGTTTGGGGTTAACAACATTGTTTTCCCATCGGTAGGTATGCCTCACGTTCTTCAAGAACTACAAGGTTTACCAACACCTATCACTAAAGAAGTAGAAGAGCATGGTCACACTGTGACTAAAGTTATTGCTACTGAAACAGATGGTACGGGCGAATTAAGCGTAGATGAATACGACCAAGCGGCTCGTGATTTAACAAACTTCCTTGAGTACGTGGGTGAACCTTCACGTCTTGAATCGGAAGCGCTAGGTATTAAGGTAATAGGATTTTTAATTATCCTGTTTATCTTGGCATTTATGCTTAAGAAAGAATACTGGAGAGATGTTCATTAGGTTGAACATTTTTAAAGGTAATTTTGCAATAGGGGCTTAAGCCCCTTTTGCTGTTTTAGTTATTTAATGGAGGTATAGGCATGGCCGTAGCTGCCAATAAGCGCCCTGTAATGACCCTTTTTTCTGGTGCTAACTGTATGTATAGCCACCAAGTACGTATTGTACTTGCGGAAAAAGGTGTAAGTGTAGATATTCATTTGGCTGAAAAAGATAACTTGCCAGAAGCACTTCACGAAATTAACCCTTACGGTACAGTGCCAACACTGATTGACCGTGAGCTTGGTTTATACCAGGCAAACATCATCATGGAATACCTTGATGAACGTTTTCCTCATCCTCCACTAATGCCTGTTTACCCGGTAATGCGTGGTCGTAGCCGCTTAATGATGCACCGTATTGATACTGATTGGTACAGCCTAGCTGACAAAATCAGTAACAACACGTCTGATGCTGCTCAAGCTCGTAAAGAGCTAACAGAAGCATTGCTTGCTGTAGCACCTATTTTTAGCGAAGCACCTTACTTTATGAGTGAAGAGTTTAGCTTAGTAGACTGTTATTTAGCTCCACTATTATGGCGTTTACCAGAGTTTGGTATTGAGCTTAATGGTGCAGGTTCTAAAGAGCTTAAAGAGTACATGATCCGTTTATTTGAACGTGAGTCATTCCAAGCCTCTTTAACTGAAGCTGAGCGTGAGATCCGTTTATAATGACGCCTAATCGTCCTTATTTATTACGTGCTTTTTTTGATTGGATAGTCGATAACGAGTGTACACCGCATTTAGTGGTAGACGCTGGATTTGCAAATGTACAAGTGCCAACACAATTTGTTCAAGACGGACAAATTGTTTTAAACATAAGTCCATCAGCGGTCACACAGTTTTCGTTAGACTTAACCCAACTTAGCTTCAGTGCGCGCTTTGGTGGTCAGCCAATGCAAGTGTATGTACCTCTAGGTGCTGTGCTTGCAATATACGCGCGTGAAAATGGCGAAGGAACAGTCTTTACCGCAGATGAGTTTTTAGAGGACGAAGACGATTTTGTGCCAGAGCTTGAAAGTGTTGATTCATCAGCTGAGTATATTGATGAAACACCACCAGAAAAGCCTGAGAAGAAAAAGGGCTCTCATTTACGCGTTATTAAATAATAAGTAAATGCCAAAAAAAACCGCTGAATAAGCGGTTTTTTTATGTCTGTAATAACTCATTAAATTTTATAGTCATTGAATTAGAAAATTAATCTTCTTAACTATAAATTATCACCAGAGTTGGTGAGGTTACATATATTCAAATACTTTAATCACACGCTCTACGCCAGATACATTACGGGTAATATTTACAGCTTGAGTTGACTCAGAGTCAGACACTAAACCCATTAAAAAAACTTCAGCATTTTCTGTCACTACTTTAATGTTATTACTGCTAATGTCTTTTGCTGTTAGTAGCTGGGCTTTTACTTTAGAAGTTAGCCAAGAGTCATGAGTTTGTGTAGTAATGCCAATATTTGAGCCAATACGAATTTGGTTATGTATTTTACGAATACCTGAAACGCCTTCAATGGTACGCTGTGCTTCGTTTCTCATTTCTTCATTTGCCACTTGGCCAACAAGTAAAACAATACCATTAACGCTTACAGCGCTTACGTTGGCAAACTTTTCAAGGCGTTCTACTTCGCTAAGTGCAATACTGGCTTTTATTTCAATATTGTTATCGTCAATTTGAGAGCCAATGGTACGACGGTCGTTCGCTGCAGTTACTGCACTGGCTGTACCTGCAATAACAGCGGCTGCGCAGCCTTGCAGTAATACAACAGTACCTAAAACAATAAGAGAGCGTTTAAACATAATTTTCATCCTGAGGGAAAAGCGTTAAATCAACAAGTTCGCTTAAACAATGTAAGTTAACTAAATGGGATTCGATAATGCGGCTAGGGCGTTTAGATGGCGATCTAATTTCAACATCGTTAGGTCCAAGTAGGCCTACTAACTCGCCACCATCATCACCAACCATAACTATGACCTTCATATCTTTAGTTAGTGCAGCTTCAACGGCAGAAATAACATGTTTTTCGTTACCGTTTATAGCCAGTACAAGCAGTAAATCACCTTGCTGGGCAAAAGCGCGGACTTGGCGAGCAAATGTATCGTGATCGTCTACTTGAGTACTTTGTCCAAGATTAACGTTTTCTTGCGATAGAGCAATTGCAGGTAAGCAGGGACGTTCGGTTTCATAATGATTAACCAATACACCCGCTATATGCTGAGCTAGCATGTGGCAATTTGCAGTACCGCAGCAAATGAGTTTATTTCCGTTGATCAGACTTTGTGCAATAGTAAATGCAGCTGACTCAAGCGCACTAGGTAGCACTTCACCAGCAGCGATTTGAACTTGAATGCTTTCTGTAAAAATTTCTTTAATTGTGTCTTGCATAGCCTACCAATAATTTATCTTTGTATTTGCGTTTAAAATACATTTTTAAGCCAATTAATATTAGGAGATGCTTCTCCTGTAATGGCTACATAATCAATTCTTAGTGCTTGGTTAGTTAAATTTTTAGCTGCTAAGTAATGATAAATACTACGTTTTAATCGAGCTTGTTTTTGCGGGCTAAGCGCATAGTTGGCACCGCCACGGGCATTATTTTTACGAAACTTAACCTCAACGAATACAAGGGTATCGCCTTCTTTCATAATGACATCAAGCTCACCAAAGGGGCAGTAATAATTACGTTCAATGGGTGTTAACCCTTGAGTAGTTAAGTATTTTTGCGCTTCAAGCTCATAATACTGGCCTTTTTCGCGACTATTGTGCCACAGCTCTTTAAACCACGACATGCCGCCCCCTTAATTAAGTTTAATTTATAGTTTGTATGTCACCTGCTGATTGCATAAACAATGGTACAGGGCGTTGTGTTTCTAATTGCACAGGCTTAATGCGACGGTTTGTATATTGAGCCCAGTCGAGCATACGTTCTATATGGCCGTTGGTATTAACAGATAACTTACCGCTTAAACCACTATATTGATTGCCTGGCATTACGCTTAACTGCCTGATGTCATGTAATATTGATACAGCATCGTAGGCCATTGCAAATAAGCGTTGGCTAATATCTACTTGCTCTGGCCATAAAGAATTGTATTGCTGGCGTAAATTATGTTGTTTAATTTGCGAATCAAGCATCCAAGGTAATTCAGTAAAGTATAGGCCGTCTAAGTCGCCTTTGTCAGTACTGTCAATTTGTTTACTATGACTTTTAGAGCTGGCATAAAGTGGAATACGATCTGCAAATGTACTTACGTTTACATCAAGGTAAGGTTTAATTAAGCGTGTTTCTATTGCATCACCCAAAATATAAATAACGTCTATATCACTACGCGAACGGGTTTCGTTTTCTACTTCCTGTTTAAATAGTGCTTTAATCGTTTTTATGCGCTCTTTTGATTTATCAACTTCTAACAAGCTGGTAATTGTATTTGGCATATCTTTTTTATCGTTATAAAAACCTATTTGCGGCTTGGTTTCGCTATAGCGTTGCCACTGTAAGTTAAAGTAATCAACCAAGCGTTGGCCATTTGCGTTATTTGGTGCAAGCAACATAGGTTTTTGATAGCCCTTAGTTAAAAAGTGTTCTAAGGCTTGTTGTACTTCGTGCTCAGGGTTAAGTGCAAAGTAATAATGCTGAAGCGAAATTCGCTCACCATCAAAGGTGTTTAAATGTAGTACCGGAGTATCAATAAGAGTTTGTGCATTAGCAAGTTTATCAATATTTGCTTTAAGTAGAGGACCAATTACAAAATCAGGCTTTATTTCTTCAAGTTGCGCTGCAATTTCTTCTGTACTTAGGTTTTCATCAATAAAAATAGTGTCGTTGATATTTTGTGTATCAAGTGCAGCTAATACGCCAGCTTTAAGGGCATCACCTAAACGCTCGTTAGGGCCTGATTGTGGAAACAGTACAACTAAGCGCTCTATATTGATAGGAGCAAGCTCAGTAAGCATTTCACCTTGTTCAGGTAATATAGTAAAAGCCGGATGCCCAATATAGCGTCTGCGCCAATTGTTGATCGCTTGATCTAACTCTACGCCACTACTTGCATATACTTGATGATATAACGCTAGGTTAGCCCACCCTTGCTGAATAACCGAACCACGGTTAAAGCGTTCAAGCGCGTAAGAAGAAAGTTGCTTTAAGTTATCCCACAAATTTTGATTAAGTTGAGGGATTTCTATATTATTTTTTGTTGCTGTTTCAGAGGCTCTAAAAAAGTAGGGTGCAGCTTTTTTAGGAAAATTTTGCGATGCGTAAATGCTGGCCGTTAAAAACTGATGCCAAGCAAAATGCTCAGGTTGAGTCAGTTGTCCGTCTAGCGACTGTAAAATAACCAAAGCTCGATCATTTTTATTCTGTTGTTTTTGTGCAAATGCAATATAAAGACGGTTCTGGATTTGATCAACACTTGCGGTTAATTCAAGCTCATTCCCAATTATCTCTAATAAAGGCCAGTTTTGCTCACTAATTGCTGCATCACGGGCGCTATACAATAACTGTATTTTATCGGCACCTTGGCGGTTTTGCGCCAATTGATAGATAGATTGCGCACTGGTTGCCTGATTTTGCAGTGCATTAGTGCGGTTACTTACGTTATCGCTGTTTTTAGTTGGTTTTTCGGTTGTGCTACACGCCGATAACCCTGACAATATAATTAATAGACTAACTAGTTTAAGTCGCACAATGATTTCCCAATACGTTAACGCGATTTGCTTATATTACTGACTGACGCAGGAGACCTCAATGTTAAATGAGGAGAATTCACAGAAAATTGGCACTCTTTACATTGTTGCCACCCCAATTGGCAATTATGACGACTTAAGTCACCGTGCCATTGCGACATTATCGCAAGTTGACTTAATAGCTGCTGAAGACACTCGCCATACCGGCAAGCTACTTAGCCACTTTGGTATTAAGGCAAAAACGTTTGCATTACACGACCACAACGAAAAGCAAAAAGCACAACAAATTATTGATCAACTTAATCAAGGTTTAAATATTGCTTTAGTATCTGACGCTGGTACGCCACTAATTAGTGATCCAGGCTACGCTGTTGTAAATCTATGCCGCGAACAAGGCGCCCATGTTACACCTGTTCCAGGTGCATGTGCTGCAATTACAGCCGTATGTTGTTCAGGCTTACCAACCGACCGCTTTCAGTTTATTGGTTTTACGCCAGCTAAAAGCAAAGCTCGCCAAGACTTTTTTATCGAAGCTGTTAACTCAGGCATTACCAGCATAATGTACGAAAGTACGCACCGTATTATGGCAAGCCTTGATGATTTAGCACTAGCCCTTGGTGATGAGCAGCAAGTTGTGTTTGCTAAAGAGCTAACCAAAACCTTTGAAACATTTTTTAATGGTAGTGTAAGTGAGCTTAAACAGTTTTTAACTGATGATCCTACCAAGCAGCGCGGCGAAATAGTGCTTATGCTTCCGGGCAAACCAAAGCAAATAGACGATGTTCCGCCTGAAGCGCGCAAAATGCTGGCACTTCTTGAAAGTGAAATGCCAATGAAAAAAGCCTGTGGTGTGGTTGCAGAATACTTTGGTATGAAGAAAAACGCTTTATATAAAACAATTATTGAAGAAAAAGAGTAAATTTTACTGCGCTTGGTATTAGCCTCATGTATACTGCGCGCCGAGTCAGCCAAGATGATCGCTGCCTGTGACGAAAATGATCAGGGGGAGGAAAGTCCGGGCTCCATAGGGCAGAGTGCCAGCTAACGGCTGGGGGGCGTGAGCCCACGACAAGTGCAGCAGAGAGGAGACCGCCAATCTCGATTGGTAAGGGTGAAAGGGTGCGGTAAGAGCGCACCGGGCCGCTAGTAATAGTCGGTTGCAAGGTAAACTCCACTCGGAGCAAGACCAAATAGGGTTCCTTATGGCGTGGCCCACGTTGGAACCGGGTAGGTTGCTTGAGCCATAGAGCGATTTATGGCCTAGACGAATGATTATCACTTTCTTCGGAAAGGACAAAACCCGGCTTATACGGCTGACTCACTCATTCAATAAAAAGCCCGTAGTTAACGCTGCGGGCTTTTTTGTGTTTAAATTTTAGTTAATAAAATTTAAGTATTATTAAATAATATTTTTCCCTTGTTCTGGATCGCGAGATTGCTCTGCTTGTTCACGTATTTCGTCAGTATCACTGCTTACATCATCAAGTGTTTTAGTTTGCTCGACAGTTTCATTTTTTTCGCTTTGTATTTGCGATGGTTGTTCTTCCTCTAAACTAGAAACACTTTCATTAGGGTCGGTGAGTATAATTCTCTCTCGTGCGTCATCAGGCATGCTGATTTTTTGTTTTGTGAACTCATTGACTAATTCGCGCATAAGTTGGGAGGCTACTTTTAATGGACTGTGCTGCTCGCTATTAACCCAAAAATACAAAACGAAGTTAATAGTAGATGAGCCTAAGTTTTTTATTAAAACCTGTGCGGGTGGGTCGCTAAGTACTGCATTTTGTTGATTGGCAATATCTAGGGCGAGGGTTTGTGCGCTGCGTATATCGTTATCATAGCCAATACCAATTTCTACTTTGCCGCGCATTTTTGGATTGGCAGTCAGGTTTTTAATGGTATTTTTATATACAGTCGCATTAGGTATTTGAATATGATTGCCATCGTAATCAACAAGTGTGGTTGCTCTTGCTGTTACTTTTTTAACAATACCTAATCGGCCATCCACTTCAATTACATCGTCAATTTTAAAAGGTCTTTGTACGCTCAGTAATAAACTAGCAATAAAGTTCTCTGCTATGTCTCTAAAAGCAAAGCCGAGTATTAAACCTATCAACCCAGTCCCACTCATAATAGCAACAGCAAACTGAGTAAGCCCTGCTAAACGTAAAAATAAATACACCCCAAATAAAATTATCAGGGTGCTTATGCTGCGCCTTATGACTAGGTGAACAAGCTTGCTGTCAGTCATATAGTCAATGGGTTTGATTAGTAATCTAGAAAGTGGTCCTGAAATTAAGTAACTGAGTACTAAAAGCATTATGCCGAGTAAAAGAGTGGGTAATATTTGCGCTGTTACGTGAAGTAATTGCACGCCTTGCCCATAAAAGAAATTCCACGAAAGTGTATCAACTTTGATCACGTCAGTTATTGGTGTTGTATTATTTAGCGCTACACTGCTTTTTAGGGTACCGAGCATGGCTCATCTTCCGTGTTATAGTCATTTATAGATAAATATTAGCAAGTTTGGTACCAAACGCTTATAACTTGGCAAATATTTTGCTGTAGTAACGTAATACAAATATTGAGGTTTAGAATGAAAGAAGCTAAACGAGGACAGCAAGCAGAGCAGCCTGCACATATCCCTTTTATAGGTTGGTGGGATATTGTTAAACGTATTTTTAAGCAAATGAGTGAAGATAACTTATCTATAGTGGCTGCCGGTGTGGCATTTTATGCACTGCTTGCTATTTTTCCAGCCATTGCGGCGTTGGTATCAGTGTATGCGTACTTTTCATCCCCAACAGATATTAGTGAGCACTTAAGTAAAATAGTTACTTTGCTTCCACCAAGCACCAGCGAACTGATTTTATCTCAGGTTTCTAGCCTTGCTAAAACATCAAGTGCAAGCTTGAGCTTAAGTGCAATTGGTACGCTTATACTTACAATTTGGAGTAGTTCTAAAGGCAGCCAAGCACTTATTACTGCGTGTAATATTAGTTATCGTGAATATGAAAAACGCTCTTTTTTTCAGGCTCAATTAGTCCGTATTCTATTTTCGGTAGGAGCGATTGTAGTCGCAATTTTTGCACTATTAATTATTGGTATTTTACCTATTGTACTTAATTTAGTGGGACTAAAAGAAAGCATAGATTTATTAATTAAACTCATTTCTTGGCCATTATTGGCTTTTACCTTTAATTTTGCATTGGTACTTTTATATCGTTATGCCCCACATCGTAAACCTGCTAAATGGCGTTGGATCACAATGGGGTCGTCTATTGCTACCGTGCTGTGGATTTTGGCATCTATAGGTTTTTCATTTTATGTATCGCGTTTTTCTAGTTACAACGAAACTTACGGCTCACTAGGTGGTGTAGTGATCATGCTGATGTGGTTGTATATCAGCGCTTACATAATCACATTAGGTGCTGTAATTAATGCAGCTACTGAGCAGCAAACAGGTAAAGATAGCACTGTAGGGCCGGCTAAAGAGCGTGGGCAGCGAGGCGCCTATGTAGCAGATCACCTCGATGTAAAAAACGAATAAATTGCAGATTAGTTAGCTAAGTTAATAAGTGCAGTAATTTGATCTTTAAATTCTTGTGCTGCAGGACCAAGCCTGTCGTTGTCGTTGCACATTAAATATAAATTAAGAGTACGGGTTGTACCTTGATCTAAATTAAGTGCGATGAGGGTTTGATCTTCAATTAAGTGTGCAATTTGTGTTTTTGGCAGCCAAGCGTAACCTAAATTTTGACTAACCATATCAATAGAGTTGCGTAAGTGGCTTACTGTCCAGCGCATATCTGCACCTAGCCAGCCTTCATTGTGACTGGTGTGGGTTGCTGAGTCGCGAACTACTATTTGCCGGTGTAGCTTTAAATCGCGAAAGTTGAGTTGTTCAGTATATTGTTGTAATACATGGTCTTTATGCGCAACCGCTATAAACTCTATATCGCATAACGTACTGCAACTAATTCCATAGATAGGAATTGACGAAATAGCTAAATCAACCACTGAGTTATGTAATAATTCGTTTGCACCGGTTAGCACGCTTTCTACTAAATCAATTTTTAAAAGAGGGTAAAGCTCACTCGTTTTAGCAAGTGCTTGATATAAAATAGCGTGTGGAAAAACCTCATCAACAGCTATTTTTAATGTGCTTTCCACGCCTTCGCTTAGTGTACTTGCTACCGATTCTATTTTAGTCGCTTCCTCAATTAAAAACTCGGCTCTGCGTAAAATCAGCTTACCGCTATCGGTTAAAAATGCTTTACGGCCTTTTACTTCAAGCAACTTAATTTGCAAGGCGGCTTCAAGTTTTTGCACAGCATGGTGTACGGTTGACTGACTTTTATGTACAGCTGCGCTTGCGCCTGCAAACCCGCCATGATCCACTACCGCTTTAAACATTCGCCATTGCTCTAATGTTGCTTTTGCCATTTTTAAATCCTGTTACTACTTTATATCTGATTGCTTAACTTGACCGCGCAGACGCATTATTTATTGCGTAACAGTGATTTTTTGTCTGTTTATTTTAACAAAGCTACTTTTTTATCAGCTAGAAGTGCCATAAAACTGCTTTTATTTAAAGGTCTTGAAAATAAATAACCTTGACCGTAATCGCATCCTGCTTCAAGTAGTAGCTGCATTTGTAATTTAGTTTCAATTCCTTCGGCGATTACTTTTAAGCCCAACTGATGCGCCATAACAATGATGGCTTCACACAATGCAAGTTCTTGGCTACCTATTTGAATATTATCAACAAAACGTTTATCTATTTTTAAATAGTCGGTGTCCATTTCTTGTAAGTAAGCGAGCGACGAATACCCGGTACCAAAATCATCAAGAGCAAGCTGCATACCTGATTTTACTATTTCTTTTAGGCGTCTTTGCGTAAGTGCTTCAGGGTTAACCATTAAGCCTTCAGTTATTTCTGCGACAATTGACGAAGCAGGCAGTTTTGCTGCTTTTAGCATATCGTACCATTCATCTATGCCACTCTCTGGCGTGGATAATTGCACTGGCGATACGTTTACACTTATTTGAAAAGTATCATCGGTTAGTGTTTTTATATCGTTAAGTGTTTGCAAAGCTTGGGCAAATACAAATTGGCCAATTGCATTTATTTGCCTGGTTTCTTCAGCAAGTGGGATAAATGCGATAGGGCTGATTAGGCCTTTTTCGGGATGTTGCCAACGAATAAGCGCTTCAGCTTTATGAATATGTAAATCATTTAAAGCAACTATGGGCTGATAAAATAACTCAAATTGTTCAAGTTCTATGGCACTTCGTAAGTCTTTTAATAGCACCATGCGCGCGTGTGCATATTCGCGCATGTCAGTAGAGAAAAACTCAAAACAGTTACGACCATTACTTTTTGCTTTATACATAGCCTGATCGGCTGCCTTTAAAAGCTGTTCAGTATTTTCACCATCATTAGGAGCGCAAGCAATGCCTATGCTTGCACTAATAAATAACTCTTCGTGTTCAAGATGCAAAGCTGACGATAAGCTAAGTAAAATATTACTCGCAATTTGATTAATATGGCGCGTACTTTTAATGTGATTAAATACAATAACAAACTCATCTCCCCCAATTCGTGCCACAAACTCAGCATTTTTTGCCGACTGCACTATACGTTGCGATACGAGTTTTAATAAGTTATCGCCATAGTGATGGCCTAATGTGTCATTAATATCTTTAAAGTGATCTATATCTAAAAGCATAACAACTAATTGATTATCTGAAGTAACAACATTTGAAAATCGTTGATTTAACCGCTCCTTTAACTCTAAGCGATTTGGTAAGTCAGTTAGGTGATCAAAATGAGCTTGTCGCCAAATAGTTTCATCAGCTTGTTTTTTTTCTGTGAGGTCTGTGAATATCGCGATACGACTAACAGGTGCATTATTTTTATCATAAACAGTATCGATTGTGAGCCACTCAGCATACAGAATCCCATTTTTTTTACGATTGATTACTTCGCCTTGCCAACGGCCAGTTTGCTGTAATTCGGACCACATTTTATTGTAAAAATTCTTATCATGTTTTCCTGATGAAAGAATGGCAGACGACTGCCCAATAACTTCTTCTTTATTATATAAAGTCGTTTTGCAAAACGCAGGGTTTACATCAAATATAACACCCGTTGGATCGGTGATTGCCATGCCTTCACTACTGTTGTTATAAACTAACGAGGCAAGGTGGAGTGCTTCTGCATTAATTTTTCGCTGGGTTATATCGCGTAGTACTACAACGTATTCATTTTTGCTTTGCATTTTGCTAATACGTGCTTCAAAGCTGCGCTTAGGATCTGATTTTTCGAGTGTGATTTCTAAATTGCTCGAAATATTAAGTTTAGGTAATTGTGCCAATAAAAGCTGAACATTACTGTGTGAAAGTATTGATGATAAATGGGGTACTGCATTGTTGTTTGGGTCTACTTGATGCTTAAATTGCCCTGTTATGTTGAGAATATCGCCATGAATGTTAATTCTAACGTAACTATCGGGCAGAGTATTAAGCAAGCTAGTAAGCTCATCATGCTTGTTTTTTAAATTAGCCTCAGCTGTTAACCGAGTTTGCGTCATTGATTTAAAACGCTGATAGAGAGTATTTAGCTCTGGATTATTGGGTTGTATTCTTTGTGCTGGCATCTCGCCCTTAGCTAACACATTTGTTGCGCTTGTTAGATTATTAATTGGATCAATAATACTGGTTTTAAGTAGCTTACGTGCAATTAAAGACAGTACTAACAGCGATAAAATAAATACACCAATCGCTATAAAAAAATTATTATTAATTTGCTTTAAAGCATGCGTGACAGGAAGTGCAATATGTATATTTAAGCTGTTATTACTCGGATCGCTATAAATAACAGAGTGATGAAGTATTCGATCTTCACCCTCAATCGATTTTATTTTTGTTGATGCCTCATTATCAATAGAAGAATCAGTTGCTAATAAAGTCTGTGCAATATTATCGCCTAGCGCGGCCGTTGTAGGCGGGTAACGCGCTAAAATTTTTCCGTTAGAATCAGCAATTGCAGCAATAGAGCCTGACGGAAGTTCAATGTCATTAAAAGCATTGTTCCACCAGTCAAGCGCAACAACGATTACTACAACACCTTGAGTTACATTTTTTTTATTAATAATAGGTAACGCAAAATTAAGAGTGTTTTTTTGCAGGCTTCGGTCATGCTGAAAATAACCTACTGACAGTTGGTTACTTTTTAAGGCGTTCTGAAAATATGCACGATCGGCAATATTTATCGTTCTGGTTAACCCACTTGTTGCACATATGGCAATGCCATTTGGATTTATGATCCCGATATTGGCAACATGCGCGTAAATAGATTTAAATTGATTAAAATAATTAGGGCAGGTTGTTGCTATATTTTCTTTCTTACTTTCCTCTTTAGCCAAGTAACGTGCTAAACGGTCAATATCATCGACTAAGTGCTTTTGCTGTGAAATTAATTGCTTAGCGATATTTTCTACTTCTTTTTTACTTTGCTCAATAGAGTGATTGCGTTCAAGCAGCAGTGTAAAAATAATTACAGCGATGCCCGGAATACTTAGCAATATAAGCAAACGATAAAGCTGATGTTTGAGAGAATAAGTAAAAATAACCATTCCTTAGTTTTGTATTTTGCAATAACAATTGTAGCCAAATTCACTCCAAATAACCATAGTAATTATAAGGTTGAAAATGTAACCAATGAATCATTATAGTTCTATTTTTTGGAATGTTAAGGTCGATTTAAAGACATAGTTGTTTTGTTTAATGAATGATTTAATAGCCTCATAAACTTATTTTTTAGAGTGAATTAAAAAATGAAAATATCAAAAATACTTACAGCTTATGCAACTCAAGATG
Organism: Pseudoalteromonas sp. SWXJ133; assembly: GCF_015864365.1. Taxonomy (NCBI): domain Bacteria; kingdom Pseudomonadati; phylum Pseudomonadota; class Gammaproteobacteria; order Alteromonadales; family Pseudoalteromonadaceae; genus Pseudoalteromonas; species Pseudoalteromonas sp. SWXJ133. The sequence goes on along the minus strand of NZ_JADYXJ010000003.1, from coordinate 64,519 downwards.
GCGATGGCATTAGCATTAGCCGTATACCTGGGTTTGATGGTAAATATTTAGATCCCTTTTTAATGATTGATGAACTTAAGTCAGACGACAAAAAAGATTATATGGGAGGCTTTCCTGAGCATCCGCACCGAGGTATTGAAACGTTTACTTATATTCTAAAAGGTGGCTTTGAGCATCGTGACCAAATGGGTAACAGAAAAGCAATTAAAGCAGGTGATGTGCAATGGATGAGTACCGGGCGCGGCGTCATGCATAGTGAAATGCCACTCGCTGATACTGTTAACGGTTTGCATGGCTTTCAAATTTGGATCAACATGCCAAGTGCAGAAAAAATGCGTGATTCACGTTATCGAGATACTACTAAAAACCCAGCTCCGAGTTTTACAAATACGCAAGGTGTGACGTTAAAAGCACTTGCGGGATCGTGGCAGTTCGAAAGTGAAACGCTTACAAGCGCTTTGCAAAGTTTAGCTGCTAATGCAGCGCTCGCTGATATTACATTACCTGCTGGTAAAAGCATGGATTTAGAGCGTCTTAGCCAACAAAAAGTAATGCTTTATATTCATAGCGGCTCACTAATAATGAGCGACAACCAAACAATACCAGCGGGTAAGTTACTTATTTTGGAACCAGACAGTGACATTAATATTAGCTCTGAGCGCGGCGCTGGTGTTCTGGTTTTAGCCGGCGATCCACTTAATCAGCCGATTGCTCATATGGGGCCGTTTGTAATGACGACGCAAGCTGAAGTACAGCAAGCAGTGCGTGATTATCAAAACGGCGAGTTTGGCAAAATTTAACGGTATTTTTAGGAGAGTTTTATGGGATTATTAGTTAACGGCCAATGGCAAGATAAATGGTACGACACTGATTCAAGTAATGGTAAGTTTGAGCGCGAGGCGGCGCAGTTACGTCACTGGATAACTGTTGATGGTAGCGCTGGAATAACGGGCGAGGCCGGTTTTAAAGCACAAGCTAACAGGTATCATTTATATGTATCACTCGCGTGTCCTTGGGCTCACCGAACGCTTATATTTAGAGCGTTAAAAGGGTTACAAGATTTAATTACTGTGTCGGTTGTTAGTCCTGATATGCTTAATAGTGGTTGGGAGTTTGATACGCAAAACCACAGTACTGGCGATGCATTATTTAATAGTAATTACTTACATCAAGTGTATACAAAAAATAACCCTGAGTATTCTGGGCGAGTAACGGTTCCCGTATTGTGGGATAAAAAGCTGAATAAAATTGTTAGTAATGAGTCTGCCGATATTATACGTATGTTCAATAGTGCGTTTAATGAATTAACAGGTAATAAAGATGATTACTATCCTGAGGCACTGCAACCAAAAATTGACGAATTAAATGCACTGATTTATCCAAACATAAATAATGGTGTTTATCGTACGGGGTTCGCTACAACTCAGGATGCGTATGAAGAGGCATTTAGTGATGTATTTAAAGCACTCGATACAGTAGAGAGGATACTGAGCAAGCAGCGTTATTTAGCCACAAATGAACTCACAGAGGCTGATTGGCGATTATTCACCACGCTCATTCGGTTTGATAGTGTGTATGTTGGCCACTTTAAATGTAATTTACGCACAATTGAAAGCTACCCTGCTTTGAGCGGATACCTTAGAGAGTTATATCAGGTTAAGGGAGTAGCAGAGACAGTTGATTTTTACCACATTAAACGTCATTACTATTTTAGTCATACAATGATTAATCCAACACAAATTGTGCCAAGTGGCCCAAGTATTGATTACTTATCTGATCATGGTAGAAATGTTTAACGTTTAAGCAAAAAGCCTAACAAGCCAACCGTATTTTCTTACCAAGCTGGTTTCGCCTTTCCCCGCTTGTACAGCTGCACCGGCTAAAAAGGCACTTGTTAGTCCCACTTTAGTTGCGGCAAAACGCTTTAGTCTATATTGAAACGCTGCATGATGTTGGCGTTTCAGCTCACTGCGCGTGTCCATTTGATTACTCAGAGCATCAACGTTTTCATTAGGTGCTTTAATTAAGTAGTTAACTAACATAGTAATTTCCTTATAAGTTAAACAGTTGTTTTAAGCTTTTAAGTGTTTTACTAAAGCCAATTTTATTGCTTAGGTAAACCGTATTTTTCCAAAGCCATGCTAAACAAGCAACTTGCAGCAAAGTAGCTGTTGCAATACTTAGCCATACTGACCCAAAAAGATCATATACACCGTATCCAACAGCACCTAGAAATCCTGCCCACAACAAAACCAAACCACTGGCAAAACAGCCTAAAAATATAGTGATCAATGCAAGCGATCTAAGCGATAACCGCCATTCAGCTTTAGCAAGCTGATGGGTGATCTTTCCTTGAGTTTGGTAATCATCCTTGAGCTGCTTAGAGTACTCTAAAAGCTTTGCTACATGATCTTGCCAATCGTCCTTTTGGCTCTGCTGCTCAGTAGTTTGGTTTTGCGCTTCACCATCCTTGGCTGCGCTTGTTTGTGGGTTATTCATCACTGATTACTTACGACGAAATAGTGATGTAATCAGCATACCCGCAGCAAAAGCAATACCCGCGGTTGCTAATGGATTTTCAGAAGCAAATGCACGTGTTTTAGCTGTACATTCACTTAACTTTTCACGTGCAATAAGTTGTTTTTCGCTTAGTGCATCTGCTGAGCTAGAAGCGCCTTTACGAACACTGCTTTCAGCTGTTGCTGCTTTGCTCGAAAGTGCATCTACAGCATCGTGCGCCGCTGATGTTGCCTTCTCTGTAAGAGGAGATTCAGTATTTGTTAGTTTAACGTCAGGCTTAATATCTGAAGTTGTGTTTGGTTTCGTATTTGTTGTAGTAGCCATAATCAATCCTTAATAAGTTAAAAAATTTAAATAGTGATTTAGATTATGCAATGATTAAACCAAATTTAATTTTTAATTTAACATATTGAATATAAAGTATTTAACCTATTTTCTATTTGTTTTTTATAACTTGTAATTTGAAGAAAACAGTAACTATTACCACACGGCTAAGTAAATTTTACAAAAAAGTGAAGTACTTTAAAAATTGTAAATATTCATTGGTTATTCAGTAAATCAAGCGTGTGAAGTAAAAGTGATAAAAGCAGAATCGATATTTTTTTTCATCATAATTCCACTTTTCCCTCGTAATTCAAACGTTTCACTTGAGCCCTTATTTTTTCTAGCTTTGGTAGTCACTAAAGCTGGTCAGCTTACTTGACAAAATGGCTTGTCAAGCCCTAAACTGGAGCACTGTGGTAAAAAGTGGTTTTTAGTGGGTCACACTGGGTAAAAATAAACAAAAGTTGAATAAAACAATTTTAAAGTAGGTTTTTTATGTTTCGTGGCGCGAGTTCACTGAGTTTGGATGATAAGGGGCGTTTTGCGGTACCGACCAAGTACCGAGAATCTCTATTGTCTGAAGAGCAGGGAACAGTTATTTGTACCGTCGCATTAAATGAGCCGTGTTTATGGTTGTATCCGCTTGCTGAATGGCTTGAAATAGAAAGCCGTTTAGCGAAAATATCTAACATGAATCCACGAGCTCGGCGAATGCAACGTATGTTGCTCGGGAATGCCACTGAATATCAACTTGATAAAAATGGTCGAATTTTGCTTGCACCGTCACTGCGGGCTCATGCATCACTTGGCAAAAAAATCATGCTAGTTGGTTTGATGAATAAATTTGAAATTTGGGATGAGGCGCGTTGGCACGAGCAGATGCACCAAGATACTGAGCTTGAAAGGCTCGGCGATTTTGAACCTAACCAAGATTTAGATAATTTTACACTCTAACTGCACAAGAAAAGGCAAACAACAGCTAATGACAGCGCAATTTGAACACGTATCCGTATTAATGGACGAAACCATCGATGCCCTCGCAATTAAGCCAGACGGTATATACATGGACGGTACGTTTGGACGTGGCGGCCACTCTGGACAAATATTAGCACGCCTTGGTGATAAGGGGCGTTTGCAAGCTATTGACCAAGATCCACAAGCGATACAATCAGCCGAAAAATTTGCTGACGATCCACGCTTTGCAATTGCACATACTCGTTTCTCAAACTTATACGAAGTAGCAGAGCAAAACGATCTGATTGGTAAAGTGGATGGCATTTTATTAGACATTGGTGTTTCGTCGCCACAACTTGATGACGCTGCGCGTGGTTTTAGTTTTATGAAAGATGGTCCACTTGATATGCGTATGGACCCTACAACAGGTCGTAGTGCCGCACAGTGGTTAGCAGAGGCCGAGTTAGATGATATTACCCACGTAATTAAAAAGTTGGGTGAAGAAAAGTTTGGTAAACGCATTGCGCACAAAGTGCTTGAAGTTCGTGAGCACACGCCAATCACAACTACCAAGCAACTTGCTGACCTTGTCGATGAAGCAGTACCGGTAAAAGATAAGTTTAAGCACCCTGCAACACGTACTTTTCAGGCTATTCGTATTTACATTAATAGTGAACTTGAAGAGATTCAAACTGCGCTACAGTCAGCTGTTAAAGTGCTAAAACCAGGCGGACGTTTAGTGGTGATTTCGTTTCATTCACTAGAGGATCGCATTGTAAAACAGTTTATTAGAAAACAGAGTCGGGGAGAAGTGTTACCCAGAGGTCTGCCTTTAACTGACGCACAAATAAATAAAAATTTGACGTTAAAAGCAGTGGGTAAGGCTATTAAGCCAAGTACTGTTGAAGTAGAACGTAATCCACGTTCTCGTAGTTCTGTACTTAGGATTGCACAGAGGTTGGGATGAGTAAAAAAGCGAGCTATCGGCAACCTAATTTATTCTTTGAAATATTAAAAGGCCTAGGAGCTAACAAGCTAACCTCGGCCTTGTTGGTTGTGATATTCGCTTCTAGTTTAGCTGTTGTGCAAACAACACACTTAGCTCGTGGCCAACTTATAAAGCAAGACCAATTATTACAAGAACGTGATGAACTCGATTTAGAGTGGCGCTACTTACTTGTTGAGGAAGAATTTTATTCGCAACATGCACGCATTGAAGAAGTCGCCATATCACAATTAAAAATGAAACGACCTACGAGTCAAGATGAGCAGGTAATAATAGTACAATGAGAAATAGAGGCAAAAAACCAGTCACTAATTTAATCACATGGCGCTTTATGCTGGTGTGTACAGTTGTGTTTATGGTGTTTGTAACACTCGTATCTCGCGCCGCTTATCTGCAAGTGATAGAACCTGATAAAGCACGTTCAGAAAGTGATAAACGTACAGTACGCGTTGAAAAGCTCCATGTACAACGCGGAATGATTTTTGACCGTAACGGTAAAGAGTTAGCGGTAAGTGTGCCTGTGGTAAGTGTATATGCAGATCCTAAAGCATTACATAAATCACTTGTCTCCAAAGTGACCAAACAAGCGCATAAAAACGGTGAAGACCATTTATCATTAGCAGAAAACACTGCTGAACTTGATAAACGTACTGCACTTTATTATAAAAATGACTTACGCTGGCGTGAGCTTGCAGATGTACTGCGTATTGATCCTAAAAAGATTAATTCTCGCCTTTTAAACGATCCTTCACGTCGTTTTGTGTATTTAAAGCGCCAAGTTACCCCTGCTGTAGCAAATTATATTGGCGATTTACGCCTGCCTGGTATCCATTTACTAGATGAATCTAAACGTTACTACCCCGCAGGTGAAGTTACCGCGCATGTTATTGGTTTTACCAATATCGATGGTAAAGGCATTGAAGGCATTGAAAAGCTATATGAAAACGCTTTAACGGGCGAGGAAGGCCGCCGTACTATTCGTAAAGACGCCCAAGGGCGCGAAGTAGCAGTACTTGACGAACGTGAACGTGTAGAGCCTGAAAGCATAGAGCTAAGCATTGACCAACGTATTCAAGCTATTGCGTACAAAGCTGTTAAATCAGCAGTACTGACTTACAAAGCCACATCGGGCTCAGCTATGGTAGTTGATGTTAAAACCGGTGAAGTACTGGCAATGGTAAATAGCCCTTCATTTAATCCAAATAACTTAAGCGATGCTGCACCTCATAAGCGTCGTAACCGCGCAATTACCGATTTGTTTGAACCAGGCTCAACTGTTAAGCCTCTAGCCATTTTGGCTGGGCTAGACTACGGCGCCATTCAGGCAGATGATACGATTGATACCTACCCAGGTTGGATGCGTTTAGGTGGTAGTTTAGTTAGAGATACCCGAAATCACGGTGAACTAACACTGCGTGAAATATTAAAGTACTCTTCAAATATGGGGGTTGCTAAAGTAACGCAATTAGTACCTAAAGATTACCTTGTTGGTTTATACCAAAAAGTAGGATTTGGCAGTGACACAGGTACTGGCATGGTGGGTGAAAGCAGCGGTTTGTTTTATCCTAATCGCCGTTGGTCTGACTTTGAAATTGCCACTTTATCGTTCGGTTATGCGATTTCGGTAAGTACTGCACAAATGGCACGTTTTTACGCCATGTTAGGCGCTGGTGGAGTTAACCGACCTCTAACTATTTTAAAGCAAGATAATGTACCTGAAGGCGAACGTATTTTTAAACAAAAAGACGTAGAAGCCGTAGTGCACATGATGGAAAGTGTATTTGAAAAAGACGGTACTGCTCGCAACATAAAAGTTGATGGGTATCGTGCTGCTGGTAAAACAGGTACATCTAAAAAAGCCGTAGCAGGTGGTTATGGTGATGAATATGTAGGTTACTTTGCAGGTGTAGCGCCGGCAAGTAATCCTCGTTTAGCCGTGGTAGTTATGATTAATGAACCAGGTGGTGATGTGTACTATGGAGGTGCCACCGCAGGCCCTGCATTTGCAGAAATCATCTCTAACGCATTGAGAATATTAAACGTAGCGCCAGACAAGGAAGAGGTTGCATACATACAAGGTAAGGATAACGATGCGTGATTTAAAGGATATTTTAAAATACATCGAAATAAATGCGCCCTCGCAACTGGTAAAACATTTACGCCTTGATAGCCGTGAAGTAACGCCAGGTGATGTATTTGTTGCTATTAAAGGCCATGCACTTGATGGCGGTCAATTTATTAATAAAGCAATTGAAAATGGCGCAACAGCTATTATTGCTGACAGATTATGTGAATTTGAAACAAGTTTTGAGCCACTATATTTAGTCTCTGAGCTTGATAAAAGGCTTCCAGAATTAGCAAGTCGATTTTATAGCCAGCCAAGTCAGGCCCTTGATTTAATTGGTGTAACAGGTACAAATGGTAAATCAACCACCACAGCAATGATTGCCCACTTAGCGCAATTTTGCAGTACTGATTCGGCTATTATTGGCACTTTAGGTTATGGTCATCCGGATAACTTAATTCCACTGATTAATACCACACCTTCAACGGTTGATTTACAACATATTTTGAGTGATTTAAATTCGCAGCATAAAAAGCTGGTAGCCATGGAAGTGTCATCTCATGGATTAGTGCAGCAGCGTGTTGCTAAATGCGCGTTTAAAGCGGCTGTGTTTACTAATCTTTCGCGCGATCACTTAGATTACCATGGTGATATGGCAAGTTACGGTGATGCGAAACTAATGCTTTTCCGTGATTTTGAGCCGCAAGTTGTAGTGCTTAATCAAGATGATTCTCAAGCTGAGCAATGGCTTGAAAAGTATGATTTCAATAACCTAATCTGTTATGGCCGCAAAAACTTAGCCCCTAAGAATGCTCAGTACGTTTATTTTTCTGATGTTGAATATTCAAGTGAAGGTATTTCGGCTCAGTTATCGACTAGTTGGGGTGATATATCGATTAAATCGCCTCTGTTTGGCGAATTTAATTTATATAACTTAACGGCCGCGATCGCTACATTACTAGGGCTTGATTATCCGCTTGAGCAATTAGTTGCAGGTTGTGCGCAGTTACAGCCAGTAGCAGGGCGAATGCAAGCATTTAGCCAAGCAGGCATGCCGACGTGTGTTGTTGATTACGCACATACACCCGATGCACTTGCACTTGCATTACAAGCATTGCAGCTGCATGTGCCAGGTGGTGTAAGTTGTGTATTTGGTTGCGGTGGTGACAGAGACAAAGGAAAGCGTGCATTGATGGCGCAAGCTGCAGAGCAAAACGCTAATAAAGTTATTATTACCAGTGATAACCCTCGCTCAGAAAACCCTGATGACATTATTGCAGATGTAGCAGGCGGTTTAACCCATCCTCGAAATGCACATTTAGAGGCTGATAGAGCAACTGCAATTCGTTTTGCTATAGAAAATGCTACAGCTGATGACGTTATTTTGATTGCAGGTAAAGGCCACGAAGATTATCAAATTATAGGCGATAAGCGAATCGACTTTTGCGATCGCCGGTATGTACAAGAACAACTAAAAAAAGCAGTAAGAGGGATAACACAATGATCCCAATGGATTTTGATTGGTTAGCTAATGTGCTAACAACCGATTATCAAGGTGATAATCAACACGTGCTTAATATAAATACTGATACTCGTACAGTGTGCGATGGTGAAGTGTTTTTAGCACTGAAAGGGCCAAATTTTGATGGTCATAAATTTATAGCTGAGGCTAAACAAAAGGGCGCTATTGGCGTTATTGTTCAGCACAAAGTTGATGTAGATATTCCACAATTTATAGTAAGCGATACACGTATTGCACTAGGTGCAATTGGCACCGCTGTTATGGCACAAGTGGCGCCTAAAACAATTGCAATTACAGGGAGTGTAGGCAAAACCACCGTAAAAGAAATGTGTGCGGCAATTTTGTCGGTTCACGGTGATGTATTAGCTACTAAAGGTAATTTTAATAACGATATTGGCGTGCCACTAACATTGTTACGCTTAGAGCCACAACATCGCTTTGCTGTTATTGAGCTTGGCGCAAACCACTTAGGTGAAATTGCCTACACCACAGCAATGACAAAACCAGATGTGGCGGTAGTATGTAATGTAGCTGCAGCCCATTTAGAAGGTTTTGGTAGTTTAATGGGCGTCGCAAAAGCTAAAGGTGAGATTTTTGATGGCCTTAAAGATGACGGTGTTGCGATTGTTAACTGCGATAGTGAATTTAGCCAATATTGGTTAGATAAGCTTGAAGGGCGTAATGTTAAACGTTTTTCTACAACTAAAAAACTAGATATTTGGGCAGAGAACATCACGCTTGATGCCAATGCGCGTGCAAGCTTTACGCTTTGCACTAAAAACAAGCAAGTACCTGTTACTTTGGCACTTCCGGGTAAGCACAATATTAGTAATGCACTTATCGCTGCTGCACTGACTAGTGAATTTAATGTAACCCTTGAAGAAATAGCCAATGCACTTGCCACAATGGGGGATGTAAAAGGGCGCGTTAATTTAATTGAAGTGTCTGATTTACTCACCGTGGTTGATGATACCTATAATGCCAATGTTAAGTCGGTAAAAGCTGCGATTGACTTATTAAGTGACATGCAAGGTCACCGCATTTTAGCGTTAGGGGACATGGGTGAGCTAGGTGAAGATGCACGTAAGTACCATCAAGAAGTTGGTGAGTACGCACTTGAGCAAGGGATTGATGAGCTATTTACATTAGGTGTATTAAGTAAATACGCAAGTGATGTGTTTGAACTACCTAATCGCCACTTTTCGAGTCGCGAACAGATGCAGCAAAAAATTCAAGAAAGTATTAATAAAGTGAATACTAAAACAACAATAGTAGTGAAAGGGTCGCGCAGTTCTCGCATGGAATTATTAGTAACCGATTTAGTTAATGGCCAGCAACAAGCCATCAATGGAGTATCATAATGTTAGTTTGGCTGGCAGAGTATTTAACACAGTATTTTAGTGGTTTTCATGTTTTTTCGTATTTAACGCTACGTGCCATTTTAGGTATTTTAACTGCGCTAATTATGTCTCTTTATTTAGGGCCTAAATTAATCCGTAGTTTGCAACGTATGCAAATAGGTCAAACAGTTCGAGACGATGGTCCGCAGTCACATTTGTCAAAATCGGGCACACCTACCATGGGTGGCTTACTTATTTTAGCAGCTATTTTTACCAGCACGCTCCTATGGGCTGATTTATCGAATAAATATGTATGGGCAACGCTGTTTGTAATTGGCTCGTTAGGTATTGTTGGCTTTGTTGATGATTATCGTAAAGTTATTCGCAAAGATCCAAAAGGTCTAATTGCTAAATGGAAGTACTTTTGGCAATCGGTAATTGCATTAGTCGTAGCTACTGCTCTGTACTTTACCAGCGCACAAGCGTCTGAAACATCACTTGTTGTTCCATTTTTTAAAGATGTATTACCGCAATTAGGTTTGTTTTATATCGTACTTACGTATTTTGCGATTGTAGGTACTTCAAACGCGGTAAACTTGACCGATGGATTAGATGGCTTAGCCATTGTGCCAGTTATTTTAGTGGCTGCCGCATTAGCAATTATTGCGTACTTAACAGGTAATATTAACTTTTCGGCTTACTTACATATTCCGCATTTACCGCTGGCGAGTGAGCTTGTGGTTGTGTGTACCGCCATAGTGGGCGCAGGGCTTGGCTTTTTATGGTTTAACACTTACCCAGCACAAGTATTTATGGGCGATGTTGGCTCATTAGCACTTGGTGGCGCATTAGGTATTATTGCTGTTTTAGTACGCCAAGAATTACTGCTTATTATTATGGGCGGTGTATTTGTAATGGAAGCGCTATCGGTAATATTACAAGTGGGGTCGTATAAATTACGCGGACAACGCATTTTTAGAATGGCGCCGATTCATCATCATTATGAATTAAAAGGTTGGCCAGAGCCTCGCGTTATTGTGCGCTTTTGGATTATTTCTGTTGTGCTAGTGCTTACTGGCTTAGCTACTTTAAAGATTCGATAAATGCAGTACTTAAACGAGATAAAAAACAAACAAATAACAGTGCTCGGACTCGGTGTAACCGGTCTGGGCATTGTGCGTTTTCTATTATCTCATGGTCTCACACCAAAGGTCGTTGATAGCCGAGTAACGCCGCCTGGGGTTGATTGGTTAAAAGAGTACGCGCCAACTCTAGATACCCACTTCGGTAATTTGGATGACGCAGAGCTTTGTTCAAGCGATATGATTATCATAAGCCCAGGGCTTAGCTTAAAAATACCAGCTGTTGAAGATGCAATTAACGCAGGTGTTGAAGTGATTGGCGACGTTGAGTTATTTGCACGTATTAATACAAAACCTGTTGTTGCAGTAACGGGCTCTAACGGTAAATCAACCGTGGTGACGCTCGCTTATGAGGTGTTAAAAGAAGCCGGCTATAAAGTTGCATTGGGTGGGAATATTGGCACAGCGGTACTTGATTTACTCAATGATGATTTTGATGTGTATGTACTTGAGTTATCGAGTTTTCAGCTAGATACCACAACGAGTTTAAAACCAGTAAGTGCAACGGTATTAAATGTGTCAGAAGATCACCTTGACCGCTACGACAGTTACCAAGCTTATATAGACTCAAAGCTAAGTATTTATAATTTCGCAGAGCTTATTGTTGTCAACGCAGACGATAGTCAAACACATCCAGTTGAGCGCGGTACAACCCCTTTAATTAGCTTTGGTGCTCAACAAGGTGATTACCATTTAGCGCAGCACAATGGCGAAACTCACTTTATGGTTAAAGGCGATGCCTTTTTACCTGTTGATACGCTTGCGGTAGTGGGTAAGCACAATTATTTAAATACGCTTGCAGTAATGGCGCTCTTAAGTCCGTTTGAAGTAAGCAAAGAGCAATATAAAAACGCACTAGGTCAATTTAATGGGTTGGCTCATCGTTGCCAGTTTATAGCTGAGCTTAACGGTGTAAAGTATTTTAACGATTCAAAGGCTACCAATGTTGGAGCAACTATAGCTGCAATAGATAGTTTAGCTAGTGGCGGTGAAAATCTTATTGTTATTGCTGGTGGCGATGCCAAAGGCGCTGATTTAAATGCGCTTAAACCTTACATAGAGCAGCATGTAAAAGCATTAATTTGTTTTGGTAAAGATGCAAGTGACTTAGCTGCGATTACCAATAAGAGCTATTTAACTAACAACATGGAAGAGGCCGTTACTCTAGCCAAAGTACTTAGTAGTACTGGCAATATTGTTTTGTTAGCACCGGCATGTGCCAGTATTGATATGTATAACAATTATATGCAACGCGGCGATGACTTTGTTCAGTGCGTAACGGAAGGGCAATTATGATTGCTTTTGCCGATATAAGAGATGCACTAACACCTAAACCTTCTAATCAACTGTACGACGTACCGCTGTTGTACTGCGTAATCATGCTAATTGGTGTTGGTTTCATAATGGTGACCAGCGCATCAATGCCTACCGCAGAGCGGTTATTTGATGACCCATACCATATTACCATTCGCCACAGCATGTTTTTGGCAATGGCTTTTGTTCTTTTTTGGATAAGCGTTTGTGTGCCAATGGAGTGGTGGAAACGATCAAACCCTTATCTATTAATACTAGGCATGGTGCTATTAATAGCGGTATTGATTATTGGGCGTGAAGTAAACGGCGCTAAACGATGGATACCTATTGGACCTGTTGGTTTTCAGGTGGCTGAGGCCGCTAAGTTGTACTTTTTTAGTTATATTGCGGGTTATTTGGTAAGAAAACGCGAAGAAGTACAAGAAAATATTAAAGGCTTTGCAAAGCCAATTGCTGTATTTGCAGTGTATGCACTGCTTATTTTGCTGCAGCCAGATTTAGGCACAGTGGTTGTTATGTTTGTAACAACGGTTGGTTTATTGTTTTTAGCTGGTGCTAAGTTATGGCAGTTTTTTGTACTTATTTTAACGGGCGTTGGTCTGGTTGTATTACTTATTATTGTTGAACCATATCGTATGGCACGTGTTGTTGGCTTTTTAGACCCTTGGGATGATCCTTTTGGCAAGGGTTATCAGTTGGTGCAATCGCTAATGGCTTATAGCCAGGGTGGTTGGTTTGGTCAAGGCTTAGGTAACAGTGTACAAAAGCTACAATATTTACCTGAAGCACATAACGATTTTATTTTTGCCGTTATAGGTGAAGAACTTGGCTTAATAGGCGTTGTAAGTATTTTAACGGTATTAGCTACTTTAGTATTTAGAGCCTTATTAATAGGCCAACAAGCCCTTAAGTGCGGCAAGGAATACGAAGGCTACTTTTCATTTGCCATTGGTATTTGGTTTGCATTTCAAACCATGGTGAATGTAGGTGCGAGCGCGGGTATTTTACCGACGAAGGGTTTAACCCTGCCGTTTATTTCTTATGGCGGCTCAAGCTTATTAATTATGACGATTGCCACGGGTATTTTATTACGCGTAGATTTTGAAACCAAAATGGCAACCAAACAAGCCACCTCACGCGGAGGTAAGCGATGAGTAAAAAATTAGTAGTAGTGGCTGGTGGAACTGGCGGACACATTTTTCCCGGTATTGCAGTGGCCGATTATTTAAAACAGCAGGGCTGGCAAGTTAGCTGGATCGGCACACCAGATCGAATGGAAGCGAGCGTTGTACCTAAGCACAATATAGATATTAATTTTATTAATGTTAAAGGTGTTCGTGGTAACGGATTAAAGCGTCTTATTAAAGCCCCATTCATGGTAATTAATGCAGTATTGCAGGCGCGTAAGGTATTGAAAGAACAGCGTCCTGATGTAGTACTTGCAATGGGCGGTTATGTTACGGGTCCAACGGGAATTGCCGCAAAAAGTTTAGGTATCCCGCTGGTTATTCACGAGCAAAACGCTGTAGCGGGTATGAGCAATAAACTGCTAGCTAAGGTGGCTACACGAGTATTAGCTGCATTTCCAAGTGCTTTTGCACAGGGTCAAGCCGAGCTAGTAGGTAACCCAGTTCGCCAAAGCGTTATGAATATAGCCAAACGCGATGTATCAAGCCCTATTAATATTTTAGTAGTGGGCGGCTCGCTTGGTGCACAAGTGCTTAATCAAACATTACCAGAAGCATTTAAAGTACTAAATAATACAGCTCCAATAAGTGTATGGCATCAAACAGGTAAGGGTCATTTAACTACCGTAGAAGCCGCTTATAAAATGTATGCTTTTACAGGCAGTAATACAAAAATAGCTGAATTTATTGATGATATGGACGCAGCATATAACTGGGCTGACATTGTTGTTTGCCGTGCTGGTGCGTTAACTGTTAGCGAAATTGCAGCGGCAGGTAAAATGGCCGTTTTTGTTCCGTTTCCACATGCCGTGGACGACCATCAAACAGCTAACGCACAATATTTAGTGATGGCTAATGGCGCATTATTAATGCCACAAGGGCAGTTTAATAAACAATCAATTGTTGAACTATTAAGCCCGTATTTAGCCCAACCTTCATTAATTACTGAAATGGCTACAAATGCAAAAAAACAAGCCATTTTAGATGCCACAGCAAGCGTAGCAACGCACTGTGAGCAAGTAACAAATAAGAGAAAATAAGTGAAAGAAACGTCAGTACAAGAAAAACACACACGCCCTGCAATGCGCCGAATAGAAACCATTCACTTTATTGGTATTGGTGGAGCAGGTATGGGCGGTATTGCTGAAGTACTCGCTTTTGAAGGCTACCGTATTACAGGTTCTGACATTGCCCATAGCGCTATGACAGATCGTTTAATTAAAGCCGGTGCTGAGGTATTTATTGGCCATCATGAAAATAACGTGAAAGATGCCAATGTAGTCGTTGTTTCAAGTGCGATTGATGAAACAAATCCTGAAATTATTGCAGCTAAAGCCGCAAGAGTTCCCGTTGTGCGCCGCGCAGAAATGTTGGCTGAATTAATGCGTTTTCGCCACGGTATAGCGATTGCGGGGACGCATGGTAAAACAACGACAACAAGCTTAATTGCGAGTATTTATGGACAAGCAGGGCTTGATCCAACCTTTATTATTGGTGGCTTGTTAAATAGCGCAGGTAGTAACGCAAAAGTAGGCAAAAGTGATTTTTTAATTGCAGAAGCTGATGAAAGCGATGCGTCGTTTTTACACTTACAGCCAATGGTATCGGTGATCACAAATATTGAAGAAGATCACATGGATACTTATGGCGGCAGTCTTGAAAAAATGAAAGACACGTATGTAGATTTCATCCATAACTTGCCGTTTTATGGTTTAGCTGTTGTATGTATTGATTCTGAAGTTGCTGCTGAACTTATCCCGCGTTTTGGTCGCCCAGTTATCACGTATGGCGAATCGAAGGATGCTGATTACCGCATGAGCGACTTTAGCCAATCAGCTAATACATGCAGATTTACAGTAACTAACAAGCAAGGTGAGTGTTTAACTGCCACGTTGAATATGCCAGGTAGACACAACGCACTTAATGCAACCGCTGCGATTGCTGTGGCAAAAGATCAAAACATTACGAATCATGCAATTTTAGAAGCGCTGCAGAAGTTTGAAGGTATTGGTCGTCGTTTTCAACACTATGGTGAATTTGAAAACGAGCGTGGCAATGTGATGTTAGTTGATGATTACGGGCATCATCCTTCAGAAGTTGCAGCAACAATTGCAGCAGTACGTGAAGGTTGGCCTGATAAGCGTTTAGTAATGGTATATCAACCTCATAGATTTTCCCGTACACGCGACTTATACGAAGATTTTGTAAAAGTACTTGCTGATGTAGATCAGTTGCTACTGCTTGATGTGTATAGCGCTGGTGAAGATCCTATTGTGGGCGCAGACAGCAAAAGCTTATGCCGTAGCCTTCGTCAACGTGGCAAAGAGCCGCTGCATGTGGCAACAAATGCAGAGCTTGCAGGCGTTTTGGCCGCAAATTTACAAAATAATGATTTAGTATTAACCCAAGGCGCTGGTAATATAGGTCAGTTAGTTAAAACATTAGCTGCGACGGGTATGTCGATAGAAAAACTTAAGCAAGGTGAAGTATGACTCAGGTAAACACACAGTTTGGTAAAGTAGCGGTACTGCTAGGTGGTAAATCAGCAGAACGTGAAGTGTCTTTACGATCGGGTCAGGCTGTTTTAAATGCGCTGCAAAATAGTGGCATTGATGCAATTGCATTTGACCCACAAAGTCGTTCTTTGTGGGAGTTAAAAGAATTAAATGTAGAGCGCGTTTTTATTGCTTTGCATGGTCGTGGTGGCGAAGACGGAACTGTACAAGGTGCTCTTGAATTTATGAACCTGCCTTACACGGGCAGTAATGTACTGGGTTCAGCACTTGCAATGGATAAAGTACGTTGTAAGCACTTATTTAAATCAGCGGGTTTAAGCACTGCACCTTATACCGTAGTTGACGCTAAAAAAGGCTTTGACGCTGCAGCTATTATGGGTGAGTTTAAAAAGGTAATGGTTAAGCCATCGCACGAAGGCTCAAGCATAGGTATGGCGCAAGCAAGTACAGCACAAGAACTTGAAGACGCACTAGCTAATGCATTTAAGTTTGATAATCAAGTGCTTGTAGAGCAGTGGATCACGGGACGTGAATTCACAGTTACAGTGCTTGGCGATGAAGTACAACCAGTCATTGAAATGACTACGCCAAATGGTTTTTACGATTACCAAGCTAAGTATCAATCAAATACAACGCAGTATCATTGCCCTGCAGATTTATCAGAGCAAGATACTAAGTACTTACAAGCTATATCGCTAGATGCATTTGATTTAGTGGGCGCAAGTGGTTGGGGTCGTGTTGATGCGATGCAAGACGAGCAAGGTAATTTTTACCTGCTTGAAGTAAATACAGTACCAGGCATGACTGAAAAGTCGTTAGTGCCAATGGCGGCAAAAGCGAATGGGGCAACTTTTGAACAATTAGTTGTTCGCATTTTAGAGCAAACGCTTTAATATGCATCCCCTTTTAGAAAAAGCTCAGGAAATCAAACTGAAACTTAATTGGTCTTTGATTTTTGGTGTGAGCTTTTTTCTGATTGTTGTAATTGGCTTAGTGCAAATTACGACAGGTGTATCGGATTGGTTAGTTGAAAACAAGGATGCTCAAATTAAGCACCTTACAGTGCAAGGGCAGCCTAAATACACAGATGAAACGGCAATTATAAAAGCGATTAAAAAAGCCGATTTAAGTAGTTTTTTTGAACTTGATGTTAAGCATGTGCAGCAGCTAGTACAAGACTTGCCCTGGGTTGCTACCGCTTCGGTACGTAAACAATGGCCTGATACTATACAAGTATATGTTGTTGAACATGAAGTAGTAGCACATTGGAATAGCGACTTATTGCTCAACCAAAGTGGTCAAGCATTTCAAGCCAACAGCGATAAGTTAGATGATAACTTACCGCAGTTATACGGCCCAGAAGGCAGCGAAGAGGAAGCGTGGATTGCTTTTAAGCAATTTGATGAAATGCTAAAAGTTAACGGCTTAACGTTAACAAGTTTGGCATTGTCGGAGCGCTTTTCGTGGCAACTATGGTTAGATAACGGAATACGTTTGAATTTAGGACGTAAAGATAAAGCCAAGCGTGTACAACGTTTTATAGACGTTTATCCACGAATGGAACAACGTGCAGATGCACAAGTAGATACAATAGATTTACGGTATGATACCGGCCTTGCAGTCAGCTTTAAGCCAGTGCAAGAAGAACAATTACAAAATAAGAGTAAGGCATGACTAAGTCAGCAGAAAGAAACCTAGTAATAGGGTTAGACGTTGGCACCTCGAAAGTGGTTGCCACGGTAGGCGAAATCACCGCAGATAACAAGCTCAGCATTGTTGGTGTGGGCAGCCAAGTATCTCATGGTATGGATAAAGGCGGCGTTAACGATTTAAACTTAGTGTCTGAGTCTATTCGCCGAGCAATAGATGAAGCCGAGCTAATGGCTGATTGTCGTATTAGCTCTGTGTATTTGGGTATTTCTGGCAAACATATACAGTGTCAAAACGAAAGTGGCGTGGTGGCAATTAACAACACTGAAGTCACTGACGAAGACATTGAAAATGTAATTCATATTGCGCGCTCTGTGCCTATTTCGGCAGAGCGTAAAATGCTGCATGCATTGCCGCAAGAATACAGTATCGACATGCAAGAGGGCATTAAAAACCCACTTGGTATGAGTGGTGTTCGTATGGAAGCGCGTGCACATATTATTACGTGTTCAAACGATATGGCAAAAAATATCGAGAAATGCGTAGAGCGCTGTGGTCTTGAAGTTGATCAACTTATCTTTACTGCTTTAGCATCATGTTATTCAGTGCTTACGCCAGATGAAAAAGAGCTTGGTGTTGCAGTACTTGATATAGGGGGCGGTACTATGGATATCACCATTTATATTAATGGTGCATTGCGTCACTCTGCGGTTATTCCAGTGGCGGGTAACCAAGTTACTGGTGATATTGCAAAAATATTTCGCACACCTATATCACATGCAGAGTCACTCAAAGTACAATACGCATGTGCCAGTAGCCAAATGGCAAGTAGCGAAGACACAATTGAAGTACCAAGTGTGGGCGGGCGACCAGCAAGGTTAATGTCGCGCCATACATTATCTGAGGTGGTAGAGCCTCGTTTTAGAGAATTATTTGAGCTTGCGATGGAAGAAATTCGTCGTTCAGGCTTAGAAGACCAAATTGCGGCAGGTCTCGTTATAACAGGCGGAACTGCTAAAATGACTGGCGCGATGGAAGTGGCAGAAGATATCTTCCAAATGCCAGTAAGAATAGGCAAGCCAATCGGGATGGTTGGTTTGACAGACTATGTAGATGATCCTTCGTACGCAACCGCTGTTGGTTTGTTACAATACGGGCGTACCATGCAATCGATGAATGCACAAAAGTCGAAAGCAGAGGATAACAATAATTGGTGGAACCGCATTACTAAATGGTTCCAAGGCGAGTTTTAAGACTCAAGTCGGAGAGTAAACATGTTTGATATAATGGAACAACACAGCGAAGAAGCTGTAATAAAAGTAATCGGCGTGGGCGGTGGTGGCGGTAACGCTGTTGAGCACATGGTTAAACAACAAATAGAAGGCGTGCGTTTTATAGCCGCTAATACGGATGCGCAAGCATTACGTAACTCTGCTGCCGATATTACAGTTCAGCTAGGCACGCAAATAACCTCTGGGTTGGGTGCGGGCGCAAACCCTGAAGTAGGCCGTAAGTCGGCTGAAGAAGATGCAGATACAATTCGTGCCAGTCTTGAAGGCGCCGATATGGTATTTATTGCAGCCGGTATGGGCGGTGGTACAGGTACTGGTGCAGCACCAGTAGTTGCTAAAATTGCTAAAGAACTCGGTATTTTAACCGTTGCAGTTGTAACACGTCCTTTTGATTTTGAAGGTAAAAAACGTGCAGCAGCCGCTGAACAAGGCATTAATGAATTGTCAGAAATTGTAGATTCACTTATTACAATTCCGAACAATAAATTGCTTAAAGTTTTAGGAAAAGGGACTACACTTCTAGATGCCTTCGCTAAAGCTAATGACGTATTATTTGGTGCGGTACAAGGTATAGCAGAGCTAATTACACGTTCTGGTTTAATTAACGTGGATTTCGCCGATGTTAGAACTGTAATGTCTGCAATGGGTACTGCAATGATGGGAACGGCGTCTGCGTCAGGTCCTGATCGTGCACAAGAAGCAGCAGAAGCGGCTATCTCAAGCCCACTACTAGAAGACGTTGATTTAACAGGTGCTAAAGGTATCTTAGTTAATATCACCGCAGGTATGGACATTGCGATTGAAGAATTTGAAATTGTTGGTAATCACGTTAAAGCACTTGCGTCAGAAAACGCAACGGTTGTTGTTGGTGCGGTAATCGACCCAGAAATGACTGATGAGCTACGTGTAACGGTTGTTGCAACTGGCTTAGGCGGCGATCGTCGTCCACAGTTTGGTATTGTTGATAACGGCTTTAAAAAAGCATCAGGTTCTGATGTTGCAAGCACATCAAACCAAACGAGCAGCATGTACGTACCAAGCTTTGCAAGCCAAGATACAAATGCTGAAGAAAGCACTGATAAAGCGCAAACGCAAAGCAAAGAAAAAGCGCCTTCAACTAGTTCAAGCAGTGCATCAAGTTCTTCAGCGCAAAACAGTAAGAAAGTAGATAAATCAGAAGGCGGTGATTATTTTGATATTCCCGCTTTCTTACGCAAGCAGGCTGATTAATATTTAATCATACTTTTGTTTGATGTACGTACAAATATTGAAAGGCAAAAGGATTTATGTTAAACTCCGTCGTCTAACTGTAACTGATTTAAAAGTGAGCATACCTATGATTAAACAGCGTACGATTGCAGAAGTAGTCAAAGCCATAGGAATTGGACTTCATAAAGGTGAGAAGGTCACAATAACTCTCCGACCTGCGAGCGCAAATACTGGGATTGTATTTCGTCGTGTCGACCTTGATCCGGTTGTTGATTTTGAAACAACACCTGAAGCCGTTGGTGATACGCAGTTGTGTACCTGTTTAATTAACAAAGATGGTGTTCGCTTATCAACTACTGAGCATCTTATTGCAGCCGTGGCTGCAATGGGGATTGATAATCTAATTGTAGAATTAGATAGCTCAGAAGTGCCGATTATGGATGGTAGTGCATTACCATTCATATATCTGTTACAAAAAGGCGGAATTGAAGAGCAAAACGTTGCTAAACGCTTTATCCGTATTAAAGAAAAAGTACGCATTGAAGAAGGTGATAAGTGGGCTGAAGTTGAACCATATGATGGTTTTCATATCGACTTTGAGATTGCATTTAACCACCCAGCTATCAATGAAAGTCGCCAACGTATTGGGTTGGATATAACAACGCAAAGCTTTATTGAAGAAATTAGCCGTGCGCGTACTTTTGGATTTATGAAAGATATTGAATACATGCATGCAAACAACCTAGCGCTAGGTGGTAGCATGGATAGTGCTGTGGTACTTGATGAGTTCAAAGTTTTAAATCCTAACGGTTTACGTTATAGCGACGAGTTTGTTAAGCATAAGATATTAGACTGTGTTGGTGACATGTTTATGACAGGCCATAATCTTTTAGGTAAAGTAACTGCATTTAAATCGGGTCATGATTTAAATAATAAATTACTTCGTAAAATTATGGCTACAGAGTCAGCATGGGAGTGGGCAACATTTGAAACGCCTGTGACGATGCCTGCACCCGGTCTTGAGTTAGCTCCAGCCTAAAAGCAGTAAAAGAGCAGCTCGAAAAACAGTTATAAAAAATGACGCTAATTAGCGTCATTTTTTTGCGTGAAATTTAATAGCTCTATAATTTATTATAACTCCAAAAGAGCTTGTAACTGATTTAAACTAGCTACGGTATAGGTTGGCTTTATTCCGTCGGCTAATTGCTCACCAGGGTGCTGTAACCAGCAAGTATCAATACCAACATTGTTGCCGCCAAGTATGTCACTTGCAGCAGTATCACCCACCATAAGTATCTCGCTTTTATCTGGGTTACCCATTAGCTCAAATGTGTGCTCGAAAATCGCTTTATTCGGTTTTGCTATACCTACAAGTTCAGATATAACTAACCATTCAAACATATCTTTTAAGCCAGTATGCTCAAGGCGTACGGTTTGTAAGCGGGCAAATCCGTTAGTAATAATACCTAATCTAGTATTTGGTTTAAGTTTATTTAAAAGCTCAATAGCACCAGGTAATGGCTCGCAAATTTGCGCCATAGAATCTAAAAAAGCATCGTTTAGCTCTTTTGCTGGCACATTAAGTTTTGAAGCCCACTCATTAAAGCGTGTTACTTGTAAGTAATCTGCGCTAATAGTGCCATTTTGATAATCAACCCACAGCTGCTTATTGGTTTTTTGATAATGAATATAATCGTCTTGGCTAAAATCTACGTTGTAAGCTTTAAACATGCGAGTCATGCCCGCTAAAATATCAAACCTAAATAAGGTTTCGTCTGCATCAAACAATATATAGTTGTACTTCATTAAACTTCCTAAATTAATTTGTTTGGCTGTATAGCTCAGGGTGTAAAAAAGGCGCCATAGCTAAAGTGAGTGCTTGTGTATAGGTACTTTCGCGCGTGGCATGATTGTTGGTAAGTAGACCAATAGCGCCACCTTTTTGTTTAACGTTGGTGGTATTAAATGCTTTGTCCATTACATCGCCAAGTTCTTCACCTTTAAGTAATGCATTATAAAGTACTTGGGGTAGAGGAAGGTTGCTGCTACGCCCTACAACTTGATTTAAGGCATTATCAATAACAACGTAAGCAAAGGTTGCTGCACCATAGCTAAATTGTTCTGCACCGCCTTCCATTGCAACGTAATAGTGAGCTTGGTGGTGCTCTTTACAATAATTAACACGGTTTTGCGCGCCAATACGTGTTTCGTCTTCGCCAATAGGCTGATCGGGCACGTCTGAGGGAGCATTCACACCTTCACAGTCAATGATACATTCTGGAAAATACATAGTAAAAATATGTTTAGCGGCATTTATTTTTACAGGATTTTTAGAACCGACAATAATTTTTAATTGTTGTGACATGCTGATCTCACCTTGAGCAAAATCAGCAGTGTACGTGAGTTAGCTTTAACAAAAAAGAGTCGGTAATCAAATAGGTAAATCGAGTGGTGCTAGGTTTTCCAGTGCACGCTTTTTCAAAATAATATCTTTAATTAATGGGGTAAGCACAAGCTCCATAGCCAAGCCCATTTTGCCGCCTGGTACTACAAGCGTATTAATACGAGACATAAAACTGCCTTCGATCATGCGTAAATAATAAGGAAAATCAACATCATCAATCCCTCTAAAGCGAATAACGACAAAGCTTTCATCTAGCGATGGAATATCTTTGGCACTAAATGGATTTGAGGTATCAACGGTCGGCACACGTTGAAAATTAATATGGGTGCGAGAAAACTGAGGGGTTATATGATTAATATAATCATCCATACTGCGTACAATAGAGCCCATAACCGCTTCGCGGGAGTGGCCTCGTTCGGATGTATCGCGTATTAATTTTTGAATCCATTCAAGGTTAATAATAGGTACCATGCCTATTAATAAATCGACATGCTTTGCAACGTTTACATCTTGATCAACTACACCACCGTGTAACCCTTCATAAAACAAAATATCAGTATTACTATCAAGGTCTTGCCAAGGAGTAAATGTACCCGGTAATTGATTGTATGGGACGGCTTCATCAAAGGTGTGTAAGTATCGGCGTAACTTACCTTGGCCTGTTTCACTATAGTTTTCAAACAACGCTTCTAAAGCACCAAAGTCATTTGCTTCTCGGCCAAAGTAACTAATGTGTTTATTTTCTTGTTGTGCTTCACGTACTTTTTTATCCATTTCAGGGCGAGTGTAACGATGAAAGCTATCTCCTTCGATAAAAGCCGCTTCAATATTAAGGCTACGGAAAATATGTTTAATTGCATTGGTTGTGGTGGTTGTACCCGCACCAGACGAACCCGTAATCGCAATAATAGGATTTTTAGCTGACATGTTAATTCTCTTTTTTAGGACCAGGTTTTATAACCAGACTAAACTTAACATTATTTTAAGCCGTTTGGGTATCTTAAGAGTTGACTGACTTAGCTCAAGTGACGTCATCAGCAAATAACGTTATCATGAGGTGCTTAAAATTAAAACGAGAGAAAGCATGAAACTTATTAAACCATTACTTGGGATATTTTCTATAGCAGCGATTAGCCCAATTATGGCGCAGGCTAGCATGCCAAAAAGCCAAGTATTACTTGCTTATTTAAATACGCCTTATGGGGTGCAAGTTAGTATAGTGAGTGATAAAAACAGTTATAACAACCAACCGCACTTAACAAGTACAGGTTTATACTTTACTCATGAGGTGATTGCAGGTGAGCAAAGCCAAACCGATATTGCTTATTACGATTTAACATCAAAAAAAGTTATTAATATCAGTAACTCTCCCGTAAGCGAATATTCACCAACGGTTATGCCAAGTGGTGATGCAGTATCAGCGATTGTTGTAGAGGCAGATGGTAAGCAAAAACTGTGGCAATACCCACTCAAAAGCGAAGATGCGCCAAGTCGTATTTTTGATTGGATTGAACCTGTTGGGTACCATGCATGGGGTGTTCAAAATGATTTAGTGATGTTTATTTTAGGAAAGCCTCATACTCTTCAATATACTTCTGTTGCACAAGCGAAGGGGAAAATAGCTGCCAGTAATATTGGCCGAACGCTTATTTATAACAACTCTACGGCTGCATTTTTATTTAGTTACACTAAAAACGAGCAACATATTTTAGCGAGTTTTAATCCACAAGATAAACAAGTTGAAGACCTACTAAGGTTACCTGCTCAAGTTCAAGATTTTATTTTGAAAGATGATGCAACTATCGCTTATGCTATTAAAAACCGCGTTTATCAGCGTAAACTTGATGGAAGTAATGAAGTATCGCAATGGCTTAATTTAAGCACCTACTGCGAAACAAATATAACAAGAATGAGTTACAACAATGAAAAACTCGCTTTTGTATGTGATATAACGCAGTAAAGCAGACAAATAAATTCAGATTTTATTGTGTGTATGCGTTAATCTAATACGCAAATTAACTAATAGGGATTACACGTGGCTTATAGTGCAGACGAGCTGACAGAACAGCTCATTAAATTACAGTGTAGAAGTAATTTTAAGATTAAAAATATTGCAGAGTACATGTTAGTAAACTCTAAAGAAGCATTTTATACCCACAGCGAAAGCGGTAAGGGTAAAATAGTAATTCGCCCAGCATTTGAGGTGTTTAGCGATGACTTTAGTGATATTGATGGCGTAACGCGTGCGCAAGGCTACTTTCATAGTAGCGAGATGACACGCTTTCCTACACGTATTTTTAAAAGTACTCAGCCTATTCACTACGGTGTGGCATTTAAAATAAACTCTGAGCAAGCAGCAAAAGACTTTATAGCCAAGCTAACTATGATTATTGGTAACTAATAAAACATAAACGTAAAAAGCCGCTGAATTTATATTCAGCGGCTTTTGTGTTTTTATAGCTTAATAAACCTAAGGGTTACTTACTTTTTAAGAAGCTATTAACCGATTCTAGTTCACGTGTTTTAAGCGCGATACAATCGTTTGTGCTTTCTTCAAGCTTACTTAATGTACGAGCGTAACCGGCTACATCAGCTACTTTTTCGTTAAAAAAGGTCTTTGTTTTAGCTAAGCTTTCTGCATTACAACTCGCCGTTGTAAAGTACGGTAAGTTAGGAATAAAGAAAGGCGGTAAGCTTGCTGTTACTTTATCGTAGTTACTGTAAACCCAGTCAATAAATAACGCTTGGCGCTCATCAGTATAACTTTGACCTGACAAAATAGTACGCATGTCAGATGCAGTTACTTCATCCGTTAAGCTATAAGCTAATACCGCTTTTTGTAATTCAGGTTTACCAAAAAAGCCCATTGCAGCAAGCATGTTAGTGCGTACTTGTGGATCTTTCGTTGTTTTAAACGTTGTCATGAATTGATCAAGCAGCGCTTTGTCACCATGAAAAGCAGCAAGAGTTAAGTACGTACCGGCTAAGTAAGGATCTACTTTTTGTGGATCATTTAAATAAACTTGTGTTTGTTCTTTCGCTTTATTAATGACGTTTTGATCTTCACCATCAAAACCTAAGCGTGATACTACGGCCGCACGAAGTTGTGCAATAGCTCCGTCTTCTCCCGTTTTAGCTTCTAAACCATATTTTTTAGCTGCAGGCGTTACTGCACCGCGAATAAATTCAGGCCATAGGTCTTTATTGCTATCGTCTTTAAAAGTACGTTGTTGCGATACTAAGTAACCTAGTGCGGTATTTGCTACGCGAGGGTGGCTATCGCTTACGAACACTTCAAGTGTTTGCATTAACTTAGCAGCAGATATAACACCAGCGTCAAGTAGTGCATCAGTAGCCGATAACAACGCTAAGCGTTCACGGTCACTCAGTACGCTTGGCGCCTTTTTAACAAGTGCGCTAAATTGTGCGTCATCCATTACCCAGCGGTAGTAGCCTAGTGCACCCTGATCTGGATAAATCCATTCTGGTTCAAAGTCTAAGTCTAGTGTTTGGCTTTGTTTATTAAGTAATACATTTGCTGTTTTTACTTTATCGCCAGCACCATATTTAATTGCAACCGGTACATTCCATAACTGCTCTGGCGCATCAACGCCTGCATTTACAAAGCGGCTTTGTGAAATAGTTACTTTGCTGCCTTGTTGAGTTACTTTAACTAACGGGAAAGAAGACTGTTCAATAAACGATTTTAAAACACTCGCTACGTCTTTATTTGATGCTTTACCAAGTGCTTCCCACAGGTCGGCCGCTTCTGCATTTTTATATGAAAACTCTTTTAAGTAGCTTTGAATACCTTTTTGAAATGCATCTTCGCCAATCCAGTTTTCAACCATAGCAAGTACCGAGCTGCCTTTACTGTAAGCAAGACCTAAACCATCCATAATGTCAGCTTCGGTTTTAATTGGCTTACGAATAGGCTTGGTGCTTAGGCGTGCATCAAGTGCCATTACGTTGTTTTGTGGCAGGTCTAAGTGCGATTCAAACTCAGGGTTAAGCTGCTTAGTAATTTTTGCAGCCATCCAGCTAGCAAACGCTTCGTTTAACCATAAGTCGTTCCACCATTTCATGGTTACTAAGTTACCGTACCATTGGTGAGCAAGTTCGTGAGCAATAATTGATACATTACGTTGTTTTTTACTGCGTGTTGCGGCAGCTAAATCAACCAATAAAATATCTTCTCGGTAGGTTACTAAGCCTGAGTTTTCCATTGCGCCAAATGGAAACTCTGGTACCGCTACTGAGTCTAATTTTTTGTAAACGTAAGGAATACCAAAATACGCTTCAAGTGCGCCCAGTACTTTTGGCATGTTTTCTTTTGCGTATTGGGCTAAGTGAATTTTACCTTGAGGGGTAATTACACGACCAGGAATTGGCATACCTTTAATTTCTAATTCTTCAAACGGGCCAACAGCCATTGCTACTAGGTATGAAGGGATTGGCGGTGTTTTATCAAAAAAGTGTGTGGTCATATCGCCATTAACTGTTGTTTTTAACTCTGGCGTATTTGAATATACTTTTTGTGATGTAGGCGCAGTAATCGTTAACTGAAATGGAATTTTGTAACTTGGCTCGTCAAAAACAGGAAATGCACGGCGTGCATCACTCATTTCAAATTGAGTAAATAAGTAAGGAGTGCCTTGGTCTAATGTTTTGTATAAACCAACACTTTGACGGTTATATGGCGCTGAAAAATCAACTTTAAGTGTATATTTACCTGGTTGAATTTGCTCATCACAGCTAAATTTTACTTTACCTGTTTTAAGCATTTCGTTGTTTAAATCACAGTTTTCGTCGCCAAGCAGTTGCGCCATTTTAACAGCGTAAGCTACGCCATTTAACTCAATGTATTTTGTTGGTTTTAGTACTTCTAGGGAAATCTCAGTCATCCCTGTGAATGTATCTTGGCTCGGGTCGAGTGTTAACGACACCTGTTGTGAACTTGGTTTTGCGAGTTTTTCAATAACGAATTCGTTAGCGTTTGCAGCACCCATTGCTAAAGTAACGCTCACTGTTAAGAGGCTTTTAAGAAACATAGTGATCCCTAGATTGTTGTTGTTAGAAACTACCCTAAATAGGCTTTTTTATGCTCATATAATTAGGGGGTTAGATATCCTAACAGTTTTTTTAAATAGAGTAATTGATTATAACGGTGACTTTAAGGGGAAATAGTAACAAAGTTTGTCAGTGGCTTTCGCGTGTTATAAAACGCTGCCAATGCAGGTGTGAGTTAATAATACGTATTTGTTGGACAACGGTATTTAATAAGTGGGTATCGCTAAACACATCCTGTGGATACTCGTTAAAGCCCATTAAATAATTAAATGTGTCTTTAGAGTTAGCTTGCAGGGCGTATATGCGCATTTGTTGCTCAAAGTTAAGACGAAGACTGCTTATTGCTGTTTTCATGCCGAGTTGATCTACGTTTGGTATATCACATTTTTGCAGGTAACCGGCTCGCTCACCTTCCCCTGAAAACCAAATGCGGACTTTTTCACTGTACCTGCCAGTTTTAGCCGGTAAGTCGAACATTAATCGGTGTTGGTTTTGCGATTTGATGAACGTTATATATTCATTAAATCCAGCATTTATAAGTGCTTGATGTACAGGAACTAGGCGAGGTTTTATTTTACCGTGGGTATGAAAATTAAAACATAAGACGTTTTTTTCAAGGGACAGATCATCAAGCGTTAAGTAACCAATCTCATCGCTATAAGCACCGCTATAATATGCAATTAAAGGGAGCCAAAAATGCCAGTGTTTTGGTTGCTCTCGTGCAACTTTAAAATCACCGTATATATATCCATTATAAAGAGTGTGCAGTTCCATGGCTGAAAAGGGCCGGCGACCAAGATGGGTTTTCAACGTAATACCTTGAAAATAATGATGTGTTTTATTTTATACCCAACTAGCAGTAGATGCTAGTCGGGTTTTATTCGCTTTTAACGTAAAGCGTATAAAGTATTATTCACTCAATGCACGAGCTAAACCTGTAGGCTCAATTTCTGTGCATACTTGGTCATCATTCCAGTTAATGCCAACAAGTGCGTTGTCTTCGTTTAAGTCTTCAACCCATGCATCTAAAAACTCATCAAGATTGATTTCTACTGGGCTGTAGTCTTTCCATTCTTCTTTACATTGTGCTTTAGCTGCTGCTTCACTTTCCCAAAGCAGTAATACGTCAGTTTCATCAAATTGGTTAGAATCGCACACTACAAAGCCATTATCTTCTGCACCAAGTGCCCAAATTACTTCGCTAATACGTACTTTTTCTACGAAGTTAACTAGTTGTGATTCAATTTCGATATCGCTCATGTATTTACCCTTTTAAATTAGTGACGAGGATTGGTATCTATTGCTGCTTGGCGCTCGTCATATTGCTTATGAAAAGCAACAAGCGCTGAATGCTGACTAAAGTCAGCTAATTCACGAAAGCAAATCCAATCAAGCAGGCAGTATAAACTGATGTTGAGGTATTCACAGCTTTTAAATTCTTCATCGCTTAAATGGGTATTTAAAAAGCTTAATGTTTGTTCAATACGTTCGTTTTGCAGGTTAAAAAATAATTTATCACTTTTAGTGTCAAATCCAGAACGTTTACATAACACCATTTCTACTAACGAATCGTTACAGGCATTTATAGTCGTAAGTAAGTGCTCTTGAGGCCACGTTAGTTTTGGCTGAGCTGTTTTTTCAAGTAAATAACGCAATATAGAATTAGAGTCACTAAGTGTTAAGTCGCCATCTACCAGGATTGGGATTTTTCGAGCTGGATTTTTACTGGCCATAGTAGGGCGATCTTGCTCAGAAAATATATCGAGACTTACAAGCTCTAGTTTGCAGCTGTTTTGTTGTGCCCAAATTCTAATGCGGCGCACGTAAGGTGAAGGTACAGAACCAATTAATTGCATAATTACTCCATAAAAAAGCCGCATAAGCGGCTTTTATCAAATGTTACTTACAGTACAGTTAAATTTATTCTGAACGGCTAGTAACTTCAAGTAAATGATAACCAAATTGAGTTTGCACAGGGCCTTGTACTTGATTAATTGGCGCAGAAAACACAACTTTATCAAACTCTGGAACCATCATACCAGGGCCAAACTCACCAAGAGCACCGCCATCCTGACCTGAAGGACAATTAGAATGTGCTTTTGCTAGTTCAGCAAAGTCTTCGCCTTGCTCAATTTTTGTTTTTAAGTCTAAGCATTGTGCTTCACTGTCTACAAGTATATGTCGTGCGCTTGCTACTGTCATAAAATCTCCCGAGTATAGTGTGGTGTTTTTTTAACCGAATTGAAGTGTCATTCTAGTTAGTTTCAACTAATTGTACCAGTATAAACTTATTTATCAGAAAACGCAGTTTCAATTGCAGTAATCATTTGCTCTGAATTAGGTGCCACTTTGCTGTTAAACCGTAAAACTGTTTTACGATCAGCAGACACTAAGTATTTATAAAAGTTCCAATTTGGAGAGCTAGTTTGCTCATTCAAATATTTAAAAATTGGATTTGCTTCGCTACCACGAACTTTGCTGGTGGCAAACATGGGAAAAGTTACACCATAATTTACAAAGCATACTTTCGCTGTTTCTTTTTCATTGTCTTCTTCTTGAAAAAAGTCATCAGAGGGGAACCCTAATACGACTAAACCTTGCTCTTTGTATTGTTGATATAGCGCTTCAAGGCCTTTAAATTGATATGTAAAACCACAATTACTTGCCGTGTTTACTATTAACAAAGGTTTATTTTTAAATTGGCACAAGTTAATAGATTCTTTTGAGCGAAGCTTTCGTATATCTACATTGGTAAAATCTTGGCAGTCCTGTGTAGAGGTTTTATTTATGATTGATGGTGTTTGAGCTTGAAGGGGAGCATTAATAAGTAAAGCCGTTAAACCTATTATAATTATTTTAAGCATTACATTACCTAAACTTTACGATTGTTTGAATGGATAATCATACGCTAATATGGAACAAATTGATCAACACTCTAATGACCTATGACAATCCGTTTAGCAACTATTAATGATCTTAATGAAATTGTAGCAATTTATAACGAAACCATTGCAGGGCGAATGGTAACAGCAGATACGCAAGAAGTGAGCGTTGATGAAAAGCGTGACTGGTTTAATAGCCACAACGATAAAAGGCCTATTTATGTTTACTGCGAAAATAACCAAGTACTTGCTTGGGTAAGTTATAAGTCGTTTTATGGGCGCCCTGCTTATGATGGTACAGTAGAAATGAGCATTTACATTACCAGTAAAGCGCAAGGTAAAGGGCTTGGTAAAAAGCTAATGATATTTGCTCAAACACAAGCTAAGCAGTTAAATATGAAAGTATTACTGGGCTTTATTTTTAGTCATAACACACCCAGCGTTAATCTGTTTAAACATTTTAATTTTGAAATATGGGGGGAGTTGCCAAGCGTTGCCATAATGGATGATAAGGCGTACAGCCTTACTATTTTTGGAAAACACCTCTAATAAATTATAGTAAAAACTCCTTATGTTTTTTTACAAAATAAATATAAGGATTTATGCTAATCAAGTAAAAATAGACTACGCTATTAACATATTAAGTTTATTAATTTTAAGTGTAGCTTGATGATTCGAAAAATATTAATTGTTGATAGTAGCAGTGTCATCGCAATGCGTGTGAAAGTGCTTTTAGAATTAATAGGATGTGAAGTCGAATTAATTCATTTCAGCATGCTAGACATGTATACCAATATAGGCGACTACGACTTAGTTGTTGTTGCCCATGGTGTGCCTGTTGATTCTATAAAACCGCTTGTTAGTCAAGTAGCGCAAGAGCGTTTTATGCTGCTTGCTCCAAAAGCACAAAGCGGTGAGCAACTAACTGCGTTTAGTGAGCTCAATCATGTTGCGCCTGACGCAACCGTGATCTACCCGTTTTTTTCTAATAAAGAAATTACTTCTCTTTTAGAGAGCCTACTAGAATTAGGCTCCAATCATATTTTGCAATTACCCGCTATTTTACTCGTCGATCATGTTCCTGAGCGCCTCGAAAAAATGAAAAACAGCTTGATCGGTGCTCATATCGAGACCCATACAGCAACCACCTCTGCAGAAGCTTTAGAAATTACTAAAGAAAAGCAAATCGATATACTGATAAGTGATTTTGTTTTAGATGACGGAACTGGTCTAGAAATTTTTTCAAACTTAAAAATAATGCAACCACATTGCCGTTGCTTATTATTTACCTCACGTCCCGATCAAGTTTCAATGATTGAAGCTATTCGTCAAGGTGTAGAAGACGTACTTATTAAGCCATTGAACGACAGCTCATTATTACAATCAATACATAAACTGTGGCAAACAGAGTTATTAAAACGCCATAACGCAGAACTTGTCGAAAGGCTACAAGATACGGTTGATGCCCTGATTGAAAAAGACAGCCTACTTCAGGTTATTTATAAGCATACGCCCGATGCAATTATGTTGTTTGAGAAATGCGGTAGAGTGATAGAAGCTAATGATGCCTGTTTAAAACTATTTAACTTACCGTTTAACGAACTCGAAGGGAAATCAGTATTTAGCTTTTTAGATGATGATTCAACATTAGGTATTAAAAATAAAATATCGACATTAAATAGTAATCGCCAATTTAGTTGCGACTTACGTTTATCTAAAACAGCAGGGGGCTATATACCGCTAGTGGGATCTTTTAATGAGATAGATCATCACGGAGAAATAGCACTTGCCGTAATATTTAAAAATGTAACCCACCTTAAGCAAAAAGAAGATTTACTACTTGAAGCAAAAGATATCCTTGAAGAGCAAGTAAGAGCGCGTACCTCACAGCTTGAACATGCAAAAAATATTGCTGAAGCTGCAAATTTAAGTAAATCAGAATTTTTAGCAAATATGTCACATGAACTTCGCACACCAATGCATTCGATTTTAAGTTTTTCACGTTTTGGTTTAAGCAAATTAGATGCTGGAGATTTTGCAAAAGAAAAACTCATTAAATACCTATCGCGAATAGAGAGTAGTGGTGAGCGTTTACTGTCATTACTGAATAATTTACTCGATCTATCTAAGTTAGATGTGGGTAAGTTTCCATTTAATCCTCGTCCGTATAATCTAGCTAACATCATTAAAACAAGTATTGATGATGTATCTGGTACGGCAATGGAGAAAGAAATTGAGATTGTATTTACCGAGCAGCCGCTACCTGTAATTTCGCAGTGTGATGAAGAGCAAATAAACCAGTTACTTCGAAACGTATTAGGTAATGCACTCAAATTTAGTGAACCAAAAAGTAAAATACAGATAAATTTAGAGTCAGATAGTCGATTTGCTACTATAGAGGTTACCGATAATGGGGTCGGTATACCAGAAGATGAGCTGGAACATATTTTTACTAAGTTTGTACAAAGCAGCAAAACAAATAGCGGTGCCGGTGGTACCGGATTGGGCCTTGCATTGTGTAGAGAGTTTGTGTCTTTACATCAAGGTGAGATCACTGCACGTAACAACGAAAATGGTGGTGCAACTATATCTATACAGGTGCCATTAGAAATAAATCTAGATGATCATTTGGCTGAAGAGCAATTAATACAACACAGTAATTAATTGTTTTTTGGCAAGCCAAGTAACTTTTTTGAGAATTTGAATGGATGATAAATTATGGCCTTAACTAAAATACTTGCCGTTGATGATGAACCCTTTAACCTTGAAATTATTGATGAAATTTTAGAGGAGCTTGATTTTGAATTACAAGTAGCAACAAGTGGTCCTGAGTGTTTAAACATGGTTGAAGGCTATATGCCTCAGGTTATATTGCTCGACGTAAGTATGCCGCAAATGAATGGCTATGAAGTATGTAAAGCACTTAAAGCAAATCCAAATACGGCACACATTATTGTTATGTTTGTGTCTGCTCGAGGCACAGTTGAAGAGCGTATGGAAGGCTACTCGGTTGGTGCAGAAGATTATATTGTAAAACCTTTTGGCCATGACGAACTTAAGTCAAAGCTTAAAAATTTAAACCAAGTACTCGTTGAAAAGCAAAGTCTTGAAAAACAAGTTGAAGATGCTACATCAACTGCATTTAATGCAATGGCTAATAGTAGTGAAATGGGGAAAATAGTTAACTACGTCGAAAATATAGGTTTTATTAACGACCCTCAAGAGCTAGGTAAAGCGCTTATAGATTGCCTACAGTCTTTCGATTTACAAAGTAATATTGAGTTTAGAGATAATGATCAAATAAGCCACTTTGCATTAAATGGCGTGTGTTCACCTATTGTGGTGGAGTTATTTGAGATGCTTAAAAATAAAGGGCGCTTACATGAATTTTCGCACCGAATTTTAGTTAACTATGAATTGATCAGCTTACTTATTTTAAATATGCCAGATCACGACCCAGACAAACATGGGCGTATCCGTGACCATGTATGTTTTATTGTCAGTGTTACCGAGCAGCAGCTACGCGCCATCATGACTAAGAAAATGCTTGAATCACAACACGCAAAACTTAATGCCGTAGCAAGTACAGTTCATAGTAAGTTTAATGGCTTAATTAGCTTATTGAATGACAATCGTCAAAACAACGAAAAAGTGTTTAAACAGTTACAAGAAGAGCTCGAAGAACGTATCCCATCAATGGGATTAGATGAAGATCAGGAAGTGTTTATTTATAAAAAAGTAGATGAAACTTTCCAAAACTCAGTGGCCTCAGAGAAGTCTGTTAAACAGGTAAAAGCAGCTTTTGCTGAAATTGAGCAAGACCTGTCATTGCTTTTAAAGAGCTAAATATACTTAATTAAATAATGTTACTTTAAGGCTTACTCCAACTGCATTATGCATCTCTGGGTAAGCCTTTTTCTACGATTCTGATTAACCTAGCCGTTTTACGAATTTGTAATCGTTGTTTATCGTTTTGTTGAGCAAGCGCCCATTCAATATGTTCTAAAACAAGCTCGCTGCATATTTGGCTTTTATCTTGTAAGGCATGAATAATAGCCGGGCTAAACTCTGCATTACCTAAACCGACCGCTATATTACGTAACCAACGTTCGTGACCTATGCGGCGAATAGGGCTGCCTTCGGTATTTTTTAAAAATGTAGGCTCATCCCAAGCAAATAGCTCAAGTAAATCTTTATTTTTTAATTGAGTACGGGGATGAAAATCATTTTCATCTGTTATTTGTCCATAACGATTCCAAGGGCATACTAACTGGCAATCATCGCAGCCATAAATACGGTTGCCTAATAAAGTTCGGTATTGTTCGGGGATGGGGCCTTGGTGTTCTATCGTTAAGTACGATATGCATTTACGTGCATCAACAACGTAAGGCTCTACAATTGCACCTGTTGGGCAAAGAGTAATACAAGCAACACATTTACCGCAGCCTTCAAACGTGTTCTCTGCATCTATTGGTAGGGGTAAATCAATAAATAGCTCACCTAAAAAAAACCACGATCCTGCCTCTTGATTAATTAACAACGAATGCTTACCACGCCACCCTAAACCGGCTTTTTCGGCGAGTTGACGCTCAAGTACAGGAGCTGAATCTACAAAGGGCCTAAAGCCATATTCGCCAATTTCTTGCTCTATTTTTTGGCCGAGTTTTTTTAAACGATTACGCATTAATTTATGGTAATCACGACCCAGTGCATAACGACTTATGTATGCTTTTTCTTTATTTTTTAAGGTTTTTGCAAAGCCAGCATCGGGAGGGAGATAATTCATTTTTACGGATATAACACGCTGTGTACCAGGGATTAATTCAGCAGGGCGGGCGCGTTTCATACCGTGAGCAGCCATATAATCCATCGAGCCGTGGTAGCCAGCATCAAGCCAACGTTGCAATTGGGCTTCGTGCTTAGATAGGTCAATATCAGTAATGCCCACTTCGCTAAAGCCAAGCTCTTGTCCCCAGGTTTTTATTTGCAGGGCTAATTTTTCATAGTCTGGGGTAGGGTTGCTCACACACTTCACACACTTAAATTAATAGCTGCGTAATTTACCATATTTCTCTGAGCCCGAAAACGCTTCTTAGCGCACAAAGCGCTTTAACTGTTGTTGGGTTTGTAAGCTTAACTGTTGAGATTGCTCGCTATCGGCTAATGCCGTATCTATTTGCTGTTTAGCTTGCTCACCTAAAGCTACTATTTGCTCTACCGATTGGTGAGTATTAGTTTGAGTGCCCTCAAGCATATGTACAGCACTGGCTATTTGTTGTAGTTGCTGTTGGTTGTGCTCAAACTCACTAAGCATTTTTGTAAAACCATCACAGGTTGCACTAATTGAACTTTGTGCATTATTGGAGTGAGTCATTAATTGCTCTGACTCATTATTTGTCTCGTTTACTAACTCATTCATTTGAGTAATAAAGTCACTAATTTGCCTGGTTGCGCCACTTACCTTTATTGAAAGCGTACGTACTTCGTCTGCAACTACGGCAAACCCTCTACCAGCTTCACCCGCTCTAGCTGCTTCTATTGCGGCATTAAGGGCTAACAAATTAGTTTGATCGGAAAACTCTTCAACCATTTTTAAAATACTACGAATGTTTTCACTATTTTCTTTTAGTCCCGCAATTGTATTTGAAAAGCTACCCAGCATATTAGTAATAAGTTTAACCTGCTTTACTAAAGCAGCGAGCTCTGATGCAGATAGCTTTACAAAGTTAAGGTGTTCATTATTAACGTTATGCACGCTATCTGTATTATTTACTATGTTTTGTAAGCTTTGGGTTATTTGCATGCTGCCATTAATAATACTGTGGCTTAACTGTATTTGTTGCTCACTTGATTGCTCAGTATTTTTCATTGACTGTGCCACTTGTGTATTACTGTGTGCACTAGCTTGAGCACTGTTATATGTTGTGCTGAGTAACTCACTTAAATGGGCAGTAAATATATTATATTGTGAACTTAAATCTTTAAATTCGTCATACGAAAAGTGGGGAAGTTTTGCTGCTAAATTTGCATCTTGTTGGTTTATTTTTATCAAAGTATCGCGCATAGCGGTAACAGGGCGAACAATTAAAAAACGCATATAAAAAAGAGTAAAAATAAAACCAGATATAATAACAAGCGTAAGTAGCCAAAATAGCCCTGTACTTTGCTGTTGTTCGCTTAAACTCTGATGCAGCCAAAATAACGTAATTGCTTGGAACAATAATACAAAACTCAAATTACCGACTATTTTACGCGTTAACGTAAAAAAGAATGTTTGCTCTATATAGTTATAAATTTTCATAAAACTACTCATTATGTTTAAACCCTACGATTTTTATTTTAGTTAGGGAGATGTAAGTTAGCTTTTTTGTAACGATAACAAGTAAGCTTTGGTTCGCGCTGGGTAATTTGTAAAAAGTCCGTCTATGCCATACTCAAGCATTAGCGCTATATCTTGTTCTCTATCGACCGTATAAGCATAAATCTTTAGACCTCTTTTTTTTGCATCATCTGCAAAAGCCTTATTTATAAAGGTTTTATCTACATGCACACTAAAAGCGTTTAAATCACTTGCAAACTTTGCATAGTTAATTGGAATAGAAGAAGTAAGGGCACCTATTTTAAGCCATGGTAGTCTACTTTTAAGCCACTGTAGTTGATGATGATCAAACGATGATACTAAAATATTCGCTTTTGATATTTTTTTAGCTTCAATGTTTTGTTCTAGTTGAGCCACAAACCTTTCTAGTTCAAACGTATGTTTAAGCTCAATATTTAATAAAGATTTATTGTTATTCCAATCAAACAGCTGCTGAAGAGTGGGAATTTTTTCACCATTTCCAGCATCAAGTTTAGAGAGTTCATGTGCCGTAAAGTTACTCACCCTACCTTTACCGGTGGTGGTTCTATCGAGCCATGAGTCGTGTATTACCATGTAATCATCTAAGGAACTTTGAATATCTACTTCAATACCATCAACACCTACTTTTAACGCTTCTAAAATAGCGCTTTTGGTGTTTTCAGGAAAATCCCCACTGGCACCACGGTGTGCAAATACTTTCATTGTCGAGCCTTTTTAGTGATTGACCACGTTTCAAAACAAGCGGCACTAACAATAAGTGCTCCACCAACTAACGTCATAACAGTAGGACGTTCATGAATAATTACTATAGCCAGTATGGTGCCATAAAGTGGTTGTAAGCAAGAAATTAACCCCGCAGTTGCCGCTGATAAATGCTTTAAACTTGCTGCAAATAACGAGTGCGGTGTAGCTGTAAAAATAACACCCGCTATGGCAATTAAAATTAGGTCGTGATGACTAACCTCATATACCGGCACTTCTATAAATGCGCACAGCATAATGCTTGCCACTAAGGTTTGATAAAACATCGTTTGCGGGCCACCATATTGGCTAAAGTAGCGCTTATGGGTAATGTTTCTGATTGAAAAAAACAATGCCGATATCACACCTGTTATTACACCTAAGGTTACATCGTCGCCCAAGTTTGCACTTGGTACTAACAGGTAAATCCCTAAAACAACCACCGCCGCACTTATTATATCTTTTGCTTTTGGCCTGCTTTTATTAAATAAGGGCTCTAAAAATACCGTCATTACGGGGTAGCTAAAAAATGCCAACATCCCAATTGTTATACCGGCCATTTGCATACCAGCAAAATAGGTTACCCAGTGAATACCCACCGCAACACCTAAAAATAATGCAATAAGGTAGTCTTTAGGCTTGTTTAGTTTAATTTGTTTTTTTTGAAAATACAGCATGGCTAAAATAGCCATTCCTGCAATTGCAGTTCTGTAAACGGTAATATCTAAAGCATTTAAACCAATAAGCTTGGCAAATAAAGCGGTTCCGCCAAAAAGTAATACCGCTATGTGCAAATAAATTAAACTTTGCTGCTGAGGTTGCATTTAGTTTCCTTGTTGTACTTTTTGAACATATTAACATTGCTTAAAAATTCTTAAGATGAATTTTTTTATCGCATGACAAATGTCATAAAAGTTGATGACACTTCACACTCTTATTATTTTTGTACGCTGGCATAGTTACCTTACTCAACAGGGGATAATTATGAATTCTTTAATTTTAATCAGCTTAACTATTAATGAAGTGCTAGAGGCATTAAGTTTTACGATTACGTACGCAGATTGCTTTATGCTGGCATGCATTTTTATGTTATTTATATTTATTAATAAAAATAGTCCTATAAGTAAAAATAATATGCCAGAGGTATTTGTATGAGCTCGCTTAACTCCTTTTCTCAACAAAGTGATAAAGGTTTTTGGAAATATGGGCATTTAATTTTTACAGGCTTTTATTTACTCCCATTAATAATTAATTTTGCGAGCTTTACTGCTAACCAAATAACGATGTCTTTAGCCTTTTATGTTGCTTTTATTCTTTTATATGTAAAAGCAATAAACTGCAAAAGTGCAGGGGTGACCAAGTTGTTTGTAGCCATGCTATTAATTTGTTTTTGCGCTACTTTTTACACCACAGGTACTCCTACTTTATTTGGCTTTGCAGCCTACGTAGCAGGCTATGCATACAACTACCATCAAAGAATTTATGCTGCACTCGCGATTATATCTACGGTTTTATTAAGCGCATATATTGGTGATATAGGGAAGGTTCAATACTTTTTAGCCGTTGCTTTGATTTTATGTGCAGCCTTATTTAGTTACGGTATTGCAGCTAAAAGAGAGAGCCTGTACAAAAAACGTGAGCAAGAAAGCGCTAACCAATTAGAGCAATTAGCAGCAATTGCTGAGCGTGAACGGATAGCCCGCGACTTGCATGATATTTTAGGCCATTCACTGTCATCTATTGCTTTAAAAGCTGAGCTTGCAAATAAATTAAACCAAGGTGAGCGTTACGCTCAAGCAAATAGCGAAATTGCACAAGTGGCCGATCTGGCAAGGCAGTTACTCAGTGATGTAAGAAGCGCCGTTAGTGATTTAAAACAGCTTAACCTTGTTAGCCAAGTAGCACAGTTAAAACAAAAATTAATAGAACAAGACTTTAACGTTTCATTTAATGTAGTTTTAAATACTCTACCCGCTAAAGTAGAGGGCATCGCAGGCCTTATAATTAAAGAAGCCGTTACCAACTTGCTACGCCATAGCAGCACAAAAAATTGCGAAATAAATATAGAACAAACAGCACAGAAGCTACTCATTACCGTTATTGATCGTGCACCGTGCTCCACATTAAATTCGGGCAATGGCCTAAATGGTATTAAAGAGCGAGCAGAGCAACTCAATGGCAGTGCAACATTTACCTGTGGCGATATTTTTACTTTAAATGTAATGCTACCAGTTTCAGCTAAGGATTTATAATGATCAGAGTGTATTTAGTGGAAGATCAAGCGCTTGTACGCGACGCAGTAGCAGCATTGTTAGGACTCGATTTTAATATTGAGATTATTGGGCAAGCAAGTAACGGGCAAGATGCACTTAATGCAATTGAGGCGCTTGATAGTGATTTACATCCCGATATAATTTTAACCGATATAGAAATGCCAACCATGAATGGTATAGAGCTGAGTGAAAAAATAGCCGCTAAGTTCCCCGCTATAAAAATGGTTATTATGACCACATTTTCTCGTGCGGGTTATATTAGGCGAGCGCTTACGGCAGGCGTTAAAGGTTTTATTTTAAAAGAAGCACCCAGTGAAGAGCTAATAAATGCGCTTAAAAAAGTAATGCAGGGACAAAAAGTGATAGACCCAGAGCTTGCTATCAATGCATTAGACGACGCAGATCCACTTACAGATAAAGAGCGCAAAGCACTAAAACTTGCAAGCGATGGCCTTAAAACAAGCGAAATAGCCAAGCAGTTATTTATAAGCGAAGGGACTACGCGTAACTACCTATCAGACGCCATTGCAAAATTAAACGCCACTAACCGCATAGATGCTGCGCGTATAGCTAAACAAAAAGGATGGCTTTAAATAGTGGGTTTATAAATTATAAGCAAAGTATTACTATGTTATACCAATCTGCTTATATATGGGGTCTATTTAACGTTAAGAAAATTACGCTAGAACTAGGCAAAAATTTTTGTATCTAGTTGTTCTAAATAAAAATTTTTTAACGACGTTATAGTGAAATTTAATTCGTTAAATTGATCAAAGATTTATGCAGGTTGGTATTACTTATAAAAGTAACGAACAGCGCTTAAAGTTAGCTTAAAAAGCGTTAAAAGAGGGTTTAATGGCGAATTTAATAGAACTAACAACTAAAAATAGTACTGCAATACTCACTATGAATACCGCTGAAAATCGTCACAATCCAGCGTTTTTGGCTGAGTTTAATTTACACCTTGACCATATTGAAGCAGATCAAAATATTAAGTCAGTTATTTTAACGTCTGCGAGTGACAAAAACTGGTCATTGGGCATCGACCTTCAATGGATGTCTAACCCCAGTATTTTACCTGCTGCAATTTCTGACTTTATGATTCAAATAAGTGACTTGTTTAAGCGCATAGTTACTTTTCCTATGCCTATAATTGCTGCGTTAAACGGGCATACCTATGGCAATGGTTCTGTGCTTGCATGTGCGTGTGATTTTAGATTTATGAAGTCAGACAAAGGCTTTTTTTGTTTTCCTGAAGTTGATGTAATGGTGCCTTTTGTACCGTCGATGTTTCCTATAATTAATAAAGCAATTTCGCAAACATTCTTTAATCGCCTAGCTATGTCAGGAGAGCGTGTTGGTGCACAGCAGTTGCTAGACAATAAAGTGGTTGAAGCTGTGTTTGCAAATAACGATGAACTACAAGCGGGTGCACTTGAGTTTGCCCAGCAGTTTAATAAAAACCGCTGGATTTACGCTCAAAATAAATCACAAATGAATAAGCAAATTTTGCTTACAATGAAAGAGGAAGACCCAAGCTTTATTGATAATATAAGCAAACTGCTGTGGAAAAACCTACAAAAAAATAAATAACATGAACTCTGGTTAAGAGATTTACTAACGTATTGAATCATGGTGATATTTAAATTTATTTTCTCTAGCCAGAGATTTTTAGTGAAAACAAGGCGAATTTACGCGTCAATAGCTGGCCTATTGCAGCTATATTCAACGCTGTTAGCGCTGAAAATAGCTGCTCGAGATAGATTTATTATCCAGAGCTCAGGTTATAATAGCGCGAAAGGGTTTTAGCGTTGCTACGATATGACTAAATACTTTGCAGTTAAGGGGTCGTTAAGCCCCATTGCGCTAGATTTTTAAACTATACAGAAAGATAAACAGCAAGGTAAAAGTGCTTTCTTAAAAGTTTAATCGCTTTTACCTGTCTCATTATAACTATATGGGTTAAAATACCTACATAACCAACTAACAAGATAGTGAATGTCAAACCAAGATCCAAATCTCAGTCGAGAACAAGAAAAGTACGAAAACCCAGTCCCTAGTCGTGAGTTTATACTTACTCACCTTCAAGAGCGTTCAAAGCCTGCTAACTACGCGCAATTATGTGAAGAACTAGCAGTAAACGATGACGAACGCCAAATAGCATTTAAACGCCGCCTTCGCGCTATGGAGCGTGACGGACAGCTGTATTTTAATAAATTTAAATGCTATGCCCTAATTGACGAAGCCGGTTTAACCAAAGGCAAAGTAATAGGCCACAGAGACGGTTTTGGCTTTTTAGAAGTTGAAGGCGAGAGTAAAGATTGGTTTATTGCTAAGCACCAAATGAACATGGTGCTACATGGCGACATTGTACTAGCTAAAGGCACAAAGCGTGGCTCTGGCTCAAAATGCGATGCACGTATTATAAAAGTGCTTACTAACGAGCGCGCGCCAATTGTTGGCCGCTACTTTGTAGAGCATGGTGTTGCCGTTGTGGTCGCTGAAGATCCGCGCATAACGCAAGACATAATGATTTTACCAGGCAACGAAAACGGTGCCCGCCATAACCAAATGGTGCAAGTTAAAGTCACACAAAATCCAAGCCGCAATATGAACGCGGTAGGTAAAATTATTGATGTACTTGGTGAGCATTTAGCCCCAGGCATGGAAATTGAAGTCGCACTGCGCAATCACGATATTCCACATGTATGGCCAGAAGAAGTTGAAGCACAAGTTGCCCACCTAGGTGAATTTGTTGAAGACGCTGACAAACAAGGCCGCGTAGATTTACGTGACTTACCACTAGTAACCATTGATGGCGAAGACGCTCGCGACTTTGATGACGCCGTATATTGTGAACCTAAAAAATCAGGTGGCTGGCGCTTATGGGTTGCCATTGCCGACGTATCGCATTATGTAGGAATGAACACGCCGCTTAACAAAGAAGCCATTTTGCGTGGTAACTCAGTGTATTTCCCTGAGCAAGTAATTCCGATGCTACCAAAAGTGCTTTCTAACGGGCTATGTTCGCTTAATCCAAAAGTAGATCGCTTATGTAT
Source organism: Pseudoalteromonas sp. SWXJ133 (assembly GCF_015864365.1). Lineage (NCBI taxonomy): Bacteria > Pseudomonadati > Pseudomonadota > Gammaproteobacteria > Alteromonadales > Pseudoalteromonadaceae > Pseudoalteromonas > Pseudoalteromonas sp. SWXJ133. The sequence continues at coordinate 21,688 of NZ_JADYXJ010000003.1, read as the reverse complement.
GGTTGCCGAAATGACCGTATCGAGCGCGGGTAAACTTTCGGGTTATAAGTTTTACGAAGCGATAATGAACTCGCATGCACGTTTAACTTACACCAAAGTAAATGCCATTTTACAAAACGACGAAAAACTACGCGAAGAATACTCAGCCGTAGTGCCACATTTAACTGATTTACAGCAAATGTACATGGCACTTAAAGCCGCACGTCAAGAGCGTGGTGCCATTGAGTTTGAAACCCTAGAAACACGTTTTGTATTTAACGCTCAGCGTAAAATAGAATCAATAGTGCCTGTTATTCGTAACGATGCGCACAAACTCATTGAAGAATGTATGATTTTAGCCAACGTATCGGCGGCTAAAATTCTTGAAAAGCACGAAGCAAGCGCGCTTTATCGTGTGCATGACGAACCAGACAGCGAAAAGCTAGGTAACTTTACTAAGTTTTTAGGCGAGTTAGGTATCGAAAGCACATTAAGCGACGAGCCAACACCAAAAGAAATAACCCAAGTATTAGCGCGACTAGGTGACCGCCCAGAAGCCGAGCTTATTCAAACTATGCTACTGCGTTCAATGAAACAAGCTGTATATCAGCCAGATAACATTGGTCACTTTGGTTTAGCGTTATCGGCTTACGCGCACTTTACATCGCCAATACGTCGTTATCCAGATTTAGTAGTACATCGTGCTATTAAAGCAGTTATAAAAGCACAAGGTCAGCAAACGTCTGGCGAATACGCTTATACCGACGACGAAGTTGATCAACTAGGTGAGCAGTGTTCTACCACAGAGCGCCGCGCCGATGATGCAACTCGCGAAGTAGCCGATTGGCTTAAATGTGAGTTTATGCAAGATCACGTAGGTGACGAGTTTGACGGTGTTATTTCATCGGTCACTAACTTTGGTTTGTTTATTCGTTTAGACGATTTACAAATTGATGGGCTTATTCATGTTACTAATTTAGGCGATGAGTTTTTTGCGCATGATGCTGCAAAACACACCCTAATAGGTGAGCACTCTCACAAAGTTTATCGCCTTGGCGATAAAGTAACAGTAAAAGTTGCGTCGGTTAGTTTAGACGATCGCCGTATCAACTTAACGCTTAAAGGCGATGTGGCACAAGACAGATACTCACGTCGTCGTGCGCCAAAAAAAGGTTCAGGTAAATCTGAGCATGCGCCAGCAAGTGTGCGTTCGCAATTAAAAGCAGGCAAAGTACCGGGTAAAAAGTCGCACAGCGATGACAAACCAAAAGGTAAAAAAAAGCCAGCAAATAAAGATAAAGGCAAGCCTGCAAATAAGTCTGCAACTAAACCCGCAGATAAAAAAGCAGCAGACACTGCCGTAAAGAAAAAGCCTAAGAAGAAGGCAGTTAAAAAGCCTAAAAGAGCTGGCAAAAATGCCCGTAAAAGTACTAGCCCAGGAGCAGATAATACGTGAGTAATGAATTAATTTTTGGCTTTCACTCTGTTGAAGCAATTTTAGAAAGCGAGCCAGAGCGCTTTGTAGAAATTTACGCCCTTAAAGGTCGTGACGACAAACGCTCAACTCCGATTATTGATGAAGCACGTAAGTTTGGTATTTCAGTACAGTTTATGCAGCGTAAAGCCCTTGATAGCAAATCAAAGGGTGAGCAGCATCAAGGTATTATTGCCAACGTAAAAGCAGCGCCAACGTTTAACGAAAAAGATCTTGATGCGATCATCGCTCGTGAAGACACACCGTTTTTACTTGTGCTTGATGGTATTACCGATCCGCATAACTTAGGCGCATGCCTACGTAGTGCAGACGCTGCTGGTGTTCACGCTATAATTGTACCTAAAGATCGCTCTGCCAAGCTTAACGGCACAGCACGTAAAGTTGCTTGTGGTGCAGCCGAAACAGTACCGCTTATTCAAGTGACTAACCTTGCACGTACGCTTCGCGAAATTAAAGATGCAGGCGTATGGGTTGTAGGCACCGCTGGCGAAACTGATAACCACGTATTTGATGCAAGCTTAACGGGCCCAATGGCGATTGTTATGGGCGCAGAAGGCGAGGGCATGCGACGCTTAACGCGTGAGCATTGCGATATGCTTGTTAAAATCCCAATGGCGGGTACTGTTTCAAGCTTAAACGTATCGGTAGCCACGGGTATTTGTTTGTTTGAAGTATTACGCCAACGTAACGCAAATAACTAATATATAAAACGATAAGTTTTATGTATTAAAAAGCCGAGATTGAAATTCAATCTCGGCTTTTTTGTATCTGTAATTTATGCTTTTAACTTTACACCAATTATGTTGAATTAGTGCTCTATTATAGCGATAGGAAAATAGCTCTATAGCAAGGCAAAAATAACGAAATATAGTTGTTCTTATATGAGTTATTTAAAGCAGCTAATAAACCGCTTATCCTATATAAAGCGCAGGTAAACGGTTTAATAACAAGGCAATAATTTAGATGTGTAGTGCTTTTACATAAAAAATTATTAACGCTGTTAGTGAACCATTTCTCCTATACAAAGCGCAGGTAAACGGTTTAATAACAAGGCAATAATTTAGATGTGTAGTGTTCTTACATAAAAAATTATTAACGTAGTTAGTGAACCACTTACCCTATACAAAGCGCAGGTAAACGGTTTAATAACAAGGCAATAATTTAGATGTGTAGTGTTCTTACATAAAAAATTATTAACGCTGTTAGTGAACCGTTTATCTCATACAAAGCGCAGGTAAACGGTTTAATAACAAGGCAATAATTTAGATGTGTAGTGTTCTTACATAAAAAATTATTAACGCTGTTAGTGAAACGTTTAACCAGCTTTCAATTTAGAATGAGTAAGTGTAGCCCATCTGTACAGTACGCGGCTTACCTGGTTGAATGCCACCGTTTGAACGGTTAGCAACGTATGTTTTATCAAACAAGTTATCAACGCTTAGGTATACTTTTTGATTTTCATCGATTAAGTATTTAGCAGCTAAATCCCATACTACGCGGCTATCAATTGCGTTTAAGCCCGACTGCGTTAAGTTAGCATGCGCATCAGATACGTAACGTATTTGGCTGTTAACTACAAACGCAGAAAACTCAGCACCTAACGATAACGCTACTTGGTTTTCTGGTACGTAAGGCATTGCATCGCCTTTTTCTACCGTGCCCCAAATTTCTGAATCAAAATCGTTTTTAAACTCAGAGTCTGTGTAGGTGTATGTTAATTTAACTGGGAACATAGCTGTATCAGTTGCAAAAGTACGGCCTGCACTAAATTCAAAGCCCGCTACTTCTACTTCACCGTAGTTGTATTGGTCGCCAATGTTGTCGTCGCTACAGCCAACCGCTGCAGTACAGTTACCGTGCATGTTGCTGTAGTCAGAGTAAAAGCCAATTACTTCACCGCTAAAGCCATCCATATTAAAGCGAGAGCCAAACTCAATATTTACACTTTCTTCTTCTTCTTGGTCAGCATTACCAGGTGCTGCTGGTGCATACCCTTTTTGAATGCCCGCAAGTAGCGTTACGTTTTCGTTAAGTGTGTAAGTAGCACCTAGTGATGGAACTAAAATTTCAGTGTCGTTCGACACATCTTTAGTTAAACCGTTGCTGCGTGTTAGATCTGATTTAGACCACTCTTCACGCGTAATAGTAATGTCTTCATAACGAAGGCCTGCACTTACTACTAATGCATCAATTGTCCACTCGTCTTGAATAAACAAGGTACTTGCTTCTGCGCTATCTACACGGTTGCTGTCAGAGCCCGGAACGCCTTGCTCTGTAAGCGTTAAGCTTAGATCTTGATTAAGTGTGTATGTGTCTTCCCACTGAAAACGATCCATTTCGTCTTCGTGGTAACGTACGCCAACAGTCACATAGTGGTCGCCTGCAGGAATATGTAATTCAGACTGAATACCTTTAGCTTGGTAATCGCGGTTATTAGCTTTAATACCAATACCTTCAATACCTTCGCTTGTAGGGTTTGCTTCAAATTCACTGTATTGCTCAAGGTAGCTTTCGCTTACTTTGCTGGCTTTATACCAGTTACGATGAAAATCGTTTAAGTAAGCCGTAGCTAAAAATTCATAGCCATCACCAAAACGGTACGCGTAGTTAAGTTGGTATGCGTTGTGGCGAGTATTCATTTCATCGTTTTGCGATGCAGCATAACGACGGTAAGGACTTTCTTGATAGTCTTCGTCAGTTAAGCCCATGTATGTTTCGTCTGATGTTTCGTCAGAGTACTTAATTTTTAGCTCAAGATTATGCGCATCGTTTTGACCAAACGTATGGCCAAATTTTAATAGTAAATCTGTTTTTTCAAAGCCGGTGTTGTCATTACCTACTGGCAGCTCTTTAAAGCCGTCTGCGCCGTAAGTAAATACTTCAATTAAGCCTGCTGTGTTGTTTTTTTCTTTACCGAAGTAAGCGTGACCTTTGTAGTAACCATCACCACCAAGGGCTGCATCTACCATACCTTTTGAGCTATTTGGCTCAGTAGGTAAGCTGCGCGAAAGTAAGTTTAAAACACCGCCCGTAGTACGCGGGCCGTACTTAACTGATGCCGCGCCTTTTAATACTTCAATAGACTCCATACGACCCGTAGTAGGGAAGTAGTAAGCAGATGGTGCTGAGTATGGTGCTGGTGCAACTAATACACCGTCTTCCATTACTGATATTTTATCGTTACGACCAGTACCTGTGCCGCGCATACCAATATTAGGGCGAAGGCCGTAGCCGTCTTCTTCTTGCACGTAAACGCCAGGAACAGACGCTAAAACGCGAGAAATATCAGTAAATTTGAATTTTTGAAGTTCTTCATCAGAAATAAACGTAGCCGAACCAGGAATATCGTTAATTGCTTGTTCTGAGCCAATAACGGTAATTTGTTCAAAGCGTTGTTCTTTATTGCTGGTGTCTTTTGCTATTGCAGTAGCACTAAAAGACAAAGCAACCGCAGTTGCCAGGGTAAATACTAAAAACTTAGGGTTCATTGTGTTCCTAATCATGTCAATTATCTTAATTGGCGTAATTTGAACACGTTAACGAATACGAATCAATGTTATTAAGTATTTAATTATTCAGTTTAATAGAATTAAAAACACCTACTTATGCAACTTTGTTAACTAAATCGTTTCTTTTGTATTAGTTTGTAATTGCTTTACTCGTTATAAATTTTTGATTAGCTATAACCTAAACGTAGCGCTATAAACTCCGCGAGTTTATCTACAGCATGGTCAGATTCGCCCGAGCTTTTAATTAAACTAATACCAATATTGCCAAGAGTGGGTAAATGTTTGGTTTGAACTTGATAATTAAGCTCGCTAGGTACTGTGCTTTTAGCAAGTACCGTAATGCCTAAGCCTTCTTTTAATGCCGCAATAAGGCCGGTTAAATCGGCGTTGCTGTATACGATACGGTATTTTATGCCCGCACTTTTTAATGCATCAATTGCACGGCGACGATAAATACACCCCTCTGGTGCGGTAACTAGCGTAACCACATCGTTTTGCGCAAGTGATAGGTCGCCCACCCACACTAATTCGTCTTGCATAAAAATAGGAAACTTATCAGAGTTGAGCCGCTCATTTAGTGCAAGTACTAAATCGAACTGATCTTGCCTTGAGGCCGAAAGCAAATGCTTACTTAAACGCGATTTAACTTCTAACGACACCTCAGGATAGAGCGCCACAAAGTCGCCAATAATAGAAGGTAAAATACGCGCTGCAAATTCGCTCGGAATGCCCAAGCGCACTTTACCTGCAATGTTCTCTGAGGTGAACTGCTGCAAAATAGCATCGTTGTGTTGCATCATTTGTTTTGCCATTGGCAATAATAGCTCGCCGTACTGATTTAATACTTGGCGCTGTCCTTGTTTTTTAAATAGTTTATAGCCAAGCACGTCTTCTAGGCGCTTTATTTGCAAACTGACTGCAGGTTGCGACAGGCCAAGTAAATCGCCTGCTTTAGCAAAGCCACCTATTTCAACTACCATCACAAAAGTACGTAAACCGTCGGTTGATATGTTTTTCATATTTAAAATTACAATTTATATGGCTATATATATAAGTATTATTTATCAATTGATAAAAAATTACAATTTGTTGTTGGTCGGCGTGGGCAATATACTTTTATAATCGAAAATACACAGGTGTTTGTTATGACTTTTAACCCAATAATGTTTGCCCGCCACAGCAACGCAAGTAGTGCGGTTACTAACGCTTTGCAAACTAACAACAATCACGTTGTAATGGATTTTAGTGGCACCGAAACCAGTGTATTTTTAAGCACTATTTTAGGCCTTGATTTAACTAAGCTTACCGCCAGCGGTTTAGGCTTAAAGGGCACGCTTGATGGCGACTATAATTCTGACTACAGCTTTGCTGTTTATTACTTTAGCGAAACCGCCTTTAGATTCGTACTGCCACACAACGCAAGCCTTCAACTACAAGCACTTATAAACGAGCAACAGCTACGTTTTGATATTGATTATGTAGTACGCACCGACCTAGCAAGCTTTATTTTAAGTGGCGACAACGCGTTTGATACTCTAGTAAATGCTTTTAAATTAACACCAGGTTTGCGCCTTTCTGACGCGCAACTATGCTACGGTGCGCAAAGTGGTGATGTATTTATTACCGCCATTGATAAAAACGACGAACAACACTTTGTGCTTATAGCAAAAACGCCAGAGCTACAAAAATGGCAAAGCTACATGCAAGCGCAAGGTTTTGCACTTATGCATAGTGAAGCCGCATAACGAATACAAACAACAGGTGAACATAACAATGTTTACCTGTTTTTAATTGCGATTAAGCAATTAAAGTCTATTTAAGCCACGCCCTAAACAGGGTTAATTTAAACGTGAAGGAATGTTATGACTTCTAAAACTGTACTACATGCTAAGCACCTAGAAGCGGGCGCTAAAATGGTTGATTTTCATGGCTGGGAAATGCCAATCAACTACGGCTCACAAATAGAAGAACACAATAGCGTGCGTACCGACGCAGGTATGTTTGACGTATCACACATGACTATTGTTGATATTGAAGGGCCTCAAGCACAAGCATTTTTACGTAAGCTAGTAGCTAACGACGTTGCAAAATTAACCGTACCAGGTAAAGCGCTTTACACAGGCATGCTTAACGAGCAAGGCGGTGTAATAGACGACTTAATTATTTATTTCTTTAGCGAAACCTTTTACCGCCTAGTTGTTAACTCAGCAACGCGTGAAAAAGACCTAGCGCATTTAGCTAACGTATCGAGCGACTTTGACGTAACGGTTACAGAGCGCCCTGAGTTTGCAATGATTGCAGTACAAGGCCCTAACGCTAAAGCAAAAACAGCCACTCTTTTAAATGCTGAGCAACAAGCAGCTGTTGAAGGTATGAAGCCGTTTTTTGGTGTTCAAGTAGGTGATTTATTTATTGCCACAACGGGTTATACTGGCGAAGACGGTTACGAAATAGTAGTACCGAACGACCAAGCAGCCGATTTATGGCAACAACTGCTAGACGCAGGTGTTAAGCCTGCTGGTTTAGGTGCACGCGACACGCTACGTTTAGAAGCAGGTATGAACCTTTACGGCCTAGATATGGACGAAAGCGTATCACCACTTGCAGCTAACATGGCATGGACCATTGCATGGGAACCAGAAGATCGCGACTTTATTGGCCGTGACGTACTTGTTAAGCAACGCGCAGAAAAAAGCACTGACAAACTAGTTGGCTTAGTGTTTGAAGAAAAAGGCGTTTTGCGTAGCGGTTCTAAAGTAATTGTTGACGGTGGGATAGGTATTATTACATCAGGTACTTTTTCACCAACACTTGGTTTTAGTGTAGCCCTTGCACGTGTACCACGTTCAACAGGCGATACAGCTCAAGTAGAAATGCGTAAAAAATTAGTAAACGTTAAAGTAGTAAAGCCTAGCTTTGTACGTAACGGTAAATCAATAATTTAAATAATTTGGTTATACCAATCACAATAATTATTGTGATTGGTATCCTCCCAATATAAACCAAAGGACAAATAAAATGAGCAACATTCCTAGCGAGTTAAAATACGCACCTTCACACGAGTGGGTTCGCAGTGAAGGCGACGGTACATTTACTGTTGGTATTTCTGAGCATGCACAAGAACTTCTTGGCGACATGGTATTTGTTGAATTACCAGAAGTTGGCGACGAAGTAGACGCTGGCGAAGACTGTGCAGTAGCAGAGTCAGTTAAAGCAGCATCAGACATTTACGCACCTATCAGTGGCGAAATTGTTGCTATTAACGAAGAGCTTGAAGATTCACCAGAAACGGTAAATAGTGACTCTTACGGCGACGGTTGGTTATTCCGTATTAAAGCATCTGACGAGTCTGAGCTAGACAACTTATTAGACGCTGAAGGTTACTCGCACACTATCGACGAAGAATAATCATTTTTTGAAGATAACTAAAAGCCCCGTTTAATGTATAAAAATGGGGCTTTTATGATTTTACAGCTCACCACCCCATACTGAGTGAACTGTTAAATCGTCAAATATTTTAATTAATGCTAGTTACCCATTAGCATTTAGGATCATAGGAATCTGGATTCATGTCAAACGCCAAATCTCTTGAAGAACTAGAGCAAAAGCAAGATTTTATTCGCCGCCATATTGGGCCAAGCCCAGCACAAGTAAGCGATATGCTAAGTGCTTTAGAAGTATCGAGTGTGCAAGAGCTCATTGACCAAACTGTACCGGCTAGCATTCGTCTAGAACAACCGCTAACAGTTGGCGAAAGCCGTACTGAAGTTGAAACACTAAGCTACCTAAAATCAGTAGCCAGCAAAAATAAAGTTTTCAAATCGTACATTGGCCAAGGCTACCACCCAACTAACGTACCGCACGTAATTTTACGTAACGTACTAGAAAATCCAGGTTGGTATACAGCGTACACACCGTATCAGCCAGAGATTGCTCAAGGGCGTTTAGAATCATTATTAAACTTCCAAACTATGACCCTAGATTTAACCGGTCTTGATTTAGCAAGCGCATCACTACTTGACGAATCAACAGCCGCTGCAGAGGCTATGGGCCTTGCAAAACGCGTATCAAAAGCTAAAAAAGCCAATGCCTTTTTTATTGCAGACGACGTACACACACAAACAATCGACGTAGTAACAACGCGTGCCGAGCAGTTTGGTTTTGAAATAATTGTAGGTAAAGCAGAAGATGCCGTTAACTTTGATATTTTTGGCGCATTGTTCCAATACCCAACTACATCAGGCGAAGTGGTAGACATAACAGACCTAATTGCTGGCGTACAAAGCAAGAAGGCCATTGCCTGTGTTGCTGCCGACATAATGAGTTTATTACTATTAAAAGCACCGGGTAAACTAGGCGCAGACGTAGTACTTGGTTCGGCTCAACGTTTTGGCGTACCTATGGGTTACGGCGGTCCACACGCTGCATTTTTTGCAACACGTGACGCATACAAACGTTCATTACCAGGTCGTATTATTGGTGTATCTAAAGACCGTTTAGGTAACGACGCACTACGTATGGCAATGCAAACGCGCGAACAACATATTCGCCGCGACAAAGCCAACTCAAACATTTGTACAGCGCAGGTATTACTTGCCAACATGGCAGCGTTTTACGCGGTGTACCACGGCCCACAAGGCTTAAAAACTATCGCGCAGCGTATACATCGCTTTGCTGATATTTTAGCAAGTGGTCTTAAAGCTAAAGGCATCGCACTTAAGCACAGCACGTGGTTTGATACGCTAACAGTAGTAAGCGACAGCAAAAACGACGTAACAGCACGTGCAATTGCAAAAGGCGTAAACTTTGCTACAAACCACGAAGGCGAGTACTCAATTTCGGTATCAGAGACAACAACACGTGCCGATGTAGCTGAGTTATTCGATATTATTTTAGGCGAAGGCCATGGCCTAAGTGTTGACACTATTGCAGCCGACGTTGAAACAAATGGCAGTGAGTCAATTCCTGCAAGTTTAGTACGTGATGACGAAGTACTAACGCATCCAAACTTTAACAGCTACCACAGCGAAACAGACATGCTTCGCTACATTAAGCGACTAGAAAGCAAAGACTTATCGCTTAATCACTCAATGATCTCGTTAGGCTCATGTACCATGAAACTAAACGCGACCGCCGAGATGATCCCAATTACGTGGCCTGAGTTTGCAAACCTTCACCCATTCTGCCCGCTAGACCAAGCAGAAGGTTACCAAATAATGATTGGCGAGCTACACGACTGGCTAGTAAACATTACCGGTTACGATGCAGTATCACTACAGCCAAACTCTGGCGCACAAGGTGAATACGCAGGCTTAATCGCGATTCGTAAATACCACGAGTCACGCGGCGATGCACACCGTAATGTATGTTTAATCCCAAGCTCTGCGCACGGTACTAACCCTGCATCAGCGCAAATGGCAAGCATGAAAATTGTGGTAGTTAACTGCGACAAAAACGGTAACGTAGACATGGTTGACCTTAAAGCGAAAGCTGAGGAAGTGTCTGAAAACTTATCGTGTATCATGATCACATACCCGTCTACGCATGGCGTATACGAAGAAACAATTCGCGAAATTTGTGACATTATTCATGAGCACGGCGGCCAAGTTTACATGGACGGCGCAAACATGAACGCGCAAGTTGGCGTAACAAGCCCAGGCTTTATTGGCTCAGACGTATCGCACTTAAACTTGCATAAAACATTTTGTATTCCACACGGTGGCGGTGGTCCAGGTGTTGGCCCAATTGGTGTTAAATCGCATCTTGCGCCATTTATGCCAAACCATAGCGTAATTAACGTACCAGGTACTAACATTGGTAACGGTGCGGTATCGGCAGCGCCTTACGGCTCAGCCGCTATTTTACCTATTTCATGGGCTTACATCACCATGATGGGCAGCGAGGGCTTAAAACAAGCCACTGAAATGGCAATCGTTAATGCTAACTACTTAACGCATGAGCTAAGCAAGCACTTCCCAATTTTATACCGTGGTCGTAACAACCGTGTTGCTCACGAATGTATTGTTGACCTACGCCCGCTTAAAGAGCAATCAGGCATTACTGAAATGGACGTAGCTAAGCGCTTGCAAGACTACGGCTTCCATTCACCTACTATGTCGTTTCCAGTAGCTGGTACATTAATGATTGAGCCAACTGAGTCTGAATCAAAAGGTGAGATTGACCGCTTTATCGAAGCAATGGTGTCAATTAAAGGCGAAATTGAAAAAGTAATCTCTGGCGAATGGTCAATCGAAAACAACCCGCTAGTGTTTGCACCGCATACACAAGGCGACGTGTTAGGTAACGAATGGGACCGCGCATACGATCGTTTTTACGCTGCATTCCCAGTGCCTGCAGTAGCTAAAAACAAGTTTTGGCCAACCGTTACACGTATAGACGACGTATACGGCGACCGTAACTTAGTGTGTGCTTGCCCACCGGTTGATACTTACCGCGACTAATAGCAGAGACTGATTTTTGACCTTTAATGGGTAGTAAGTCCCGTTATAGTTTGGGAATTTATCAAAATTATAAAAGCCGTTGCAGCAATGCAACGGCTTTTTTTTGTGTGGTGATTCCCCATAAATAATATGGGCGTAGGTTGGGTAGAGTGAAACGAAACCCAACGAATCACAAATATACTTACTCGCTTAAAAGCCAAGAGTATGTGTTATTTATCGTAGGCGTTTAGCTTGCTGACGCGCGGGCGGCAGCCTTAAAGTTATAAATAACATTGTGCGACTGTAGCCTTTGGGCTACATTTGGTCAGTAAGTTGAATAAATTGGAGTAATTACTATGACGCTACAAACATCAGATTTTAATCCGTTTGACTATATGGAAACACAGCAAGAAATTAATACATTTTTAGAAGAGTGTTTAGCTGATGACGATCCAAATACCTTTATTGAAGCACTTGGCTTATTAGTTAAAAAACATGGCGTGAGTGATATTGCTAAAGCAACGGGGTTAAACCGTGAAAGCTTATATAAAGCAGTTAACGGTAAAACCAAGCCACGTTGGGAAACTATTTTTAAAGTGATGAAAGCACTTAACTTTCGCCTTACAACACAAGTTGCATAGGCTGGGTAGAGTGAAACGAAGTCCAACAAATCACAACTATACTTACTCGCTCACAAACCAAGAGTATATGTTATTAGTTGTAGGCGTACAGCTTGCTGACGCGCGGGCGATAGCCCGAATAAGTATTTGAATTTACCGATAACGCGAATACGTTGGGCATTTCTATAAATTAGAAACCTTATTCAAGGTTTTGTCGCACTGGCGACGGCAGCCAAAGAGGGGCTGCCGCTGGTCCCTCTCTGGACACTCTCAGCGCACCCGAGCATCACGCTATTTCCTTCAAATAATTAATTGATGTGAACGTAAACGCCATGAAAGCACATCCATGTGCAAGCATGGCTTTCATTTCATCCATGAAATAAATTACTAATCAATTACTTATTTTCAGGGCGTGATGACCGGGGGAGGGTGTTAAACGTGAGGTTGGTGTTTGGTCTTAGATAAATACAAGATTTATCAGCTAACACCTTAATGTATGAAGTCGAGATTTAACCCCTTTTTAATTCCAATGAAATATATTAATAAAAATACGCCAATACAAAAATAAAAATTTCTCAGCGAGTTACATAACTGACGGTTAGTCATTTTCTTTGTAAATTACTTGTCACCCAATACAGGGTTAATTCATTTCGGAGAAAATTATGTCTAAGTCAAAATCTAATCAAGCACCTATGACCACAAAAGCTGTTGCTCGTATTCAAAGTGGTGAGGCAAAAGCAAATGGCGGCCAAGTTTCATCAAAAGGCTTTGCTGCAAGAGCAGCTCGTGCTGCCGCTAATAATAACAAAAACGATTAAGGAGTCAGGACTAGGAAGTTGTTGACTTCCTAGTCCTTTATTTTGATTATGTCTGCATATAGTAAAGATAAAGAAATTAGTAAGTTGGTAAAACACTTAATTAAATCTGGTTGGGTGTTCAAACAAGGAAAGAAGCACGGCTTGATATATGCGCCTAAAGGTGGTCGCATTGCAGTTCCTTGTACGCCGAGTGATAGACGCTCACATCTTAACTTTAAACGAAACCTTAAAAGAATTATGACAATGGAAGTTGATTATGCTTAAAGAAAAGCGCCAACCATTTATGACACCTGTTGAAATAGTACGCATTATCGCGAGTGCAATAGGAGTTAAAGCATCGAATAAACAGCTAGACACTTTTGCTTTCAAATATGACCAGCCCTACACCTTAGCTTCAAATTTATTCAAGGAATCTATTTCAGTTCCTCTATCTAAGTTCATCAATAAAGGCTTTTCTAAAAAATTAGAAGCTAAATTTGAATCAATGATGCGGGAATATATTGAATTGGTAAACTCAACTTCTATGGACGGTATAACCAGAGTAGAGACTGAAGCAATTCTTACCCGGTGGATCCTCGATACAATTGCTGTTGAATTCAATCTTTTTATGGGAAAAGTAATTGAGGGACCAAATTATTTAATGAGAAATAACCCTCATCCTAATGGGATAACCCAGGCGTTTGATTGGTTATCTTCAAATATTGAGTGGTGGGATAGCTTTCTTAAATTTATTCCAAAAGAAAAGCGTCATCGCTTCAAGCTTTGGAAAAGTAATGATGAACTGCCAAAGCTAATTAATATAACAAATATTTCAGATTACCTTCCTAATTCTGAAGTAGAGGGGTATGAATGGGAAAAGATTAAAGTTGTTATTTTAGCAGCCCGTTTTATCGATAATTTACAGCGAAATTATGCCGATATTTACCCAGAGCAATTAGTCAATGTTGATGTACTGAGCTTAAGTCAAGTTGAACAATATATATGGCATTTAAAGAGTAGCAATCAAGTTTGGCTCAAATTGCTAGGGGAGCAAGGGCTAGAGATAGATTACATTTTTTATAAAAAGGGTGAAAATAAAGAACTTTCTGATGCAGATCGAAAACAGTGCTCAAAAACGTTGATTGACGAGCTTGAAGTCTCAACTTTTAAGCACCCCAAATTTAATATGGGATATTGGCTGAGCTGGTATCGCGCTCGATGGCATGCTCTGAATGGGGAGCTTAAAGAAGCAAATAGCCATTTTAAAGCAACGTTTGAACAAGCTTTATTTTTTGCTGGGCCATCGATACCTGAAATTATTAAAGAAGCCCTTAGTATTGCTTCTAGCCTTAAACCTACACCAGATAAAGCTTTCATTAAAAGGTTGAAAAACTCTGCAATCCTATTTGGTATTGAGATACCTTTGCATAAGGAAAATAAAAACCAATTAAAAGCTAATCGCTTTGATAGTGTTGTTGAAGATTGGGAATTAAAATTATATGCAGCAACATTTCATAAGCATTTTCCACCGGCTTTACAGTTTAATGTCAGTTCCTCAACTGAGGCACAACGGATAGGACCATTACTTAGTTTTTTTGAGCAAAGCATTAAGCCAAACTTCCGAAGCCCAAATAAAAAAATAGTGGTTGGGGATACCTGGGGTAAGCAGATGCCTCAAATAGTCTACTTTTCATGGATGAATTGCGTGGAAACAGTGTCTCAGTTGATTAATAAAGGTGTAAATGTAAATGCACTATCTGATTCCGATGAATCTGCATTACTTTTTTCTATCTTGCAAATGGATGTACTGGATCATGGTTCAAGCATGGACGATAGGTTATTTAAGTTAATAAGCTCTATTAAACATCGTGAAGGTGTTGTTAATACGAAAACATCCAAAAAAGAATTATTACCTCTAGTATGTGCCGTTGATACAGGCAGGCCAGAAGTCGTAGCCAAGGTCATAGAAATGGGAGCAAACGTTAACTTTAGAGGGAATACTGATAAACAATCAGCACTCTTCGCAACTTTATGTAAAATCGGAATTATAAAAAGACCAGAGGTTTGGAAGGACTTGATAAAAAATCATCCTCTGAACGATGAATTACTAGACACTTTAAAGCGACATTCTAACGGCCTAATGGGGGCTACTCTGGATGAAGTTAAAAGAAATTATGAGAAACAATTACAAGATCCAAACTTTCAAAAAATCACAGATTCAGGGCATAACTTGATGGCAGATAGAGTTAAAGAGTTTATGACATTAGATGGCATGAGAAAAATAGCCCAATTGCTCATAAATGCAGGATCTGACGCTAATGCCGGTCATAAAACTAGGATTAATGGGTTTACACCTTTGATGCTGGCAGCTGAGCTAGATGAAGTTGAATTATTTGAAGCTATGATTCAGAAAAACGGAGATCCACTAATAACTGCTGAGCATCCTGAAACAGGGAGGCCATTAGATTGTAAGCATATTGCTTTTGCTCATCAATCAAATAAAGTATTAAGGTACTTAGTTTTACAACAGAAATGAGCATAAACGTAATATCGATTTATTGATCACAAACTTTATTAAAGATCAGTGTAAAAATTAGCTTTAAAATTTAGCCGCTCTAGTCACAATTTCTATTACCGCTAACCCGAAAAATTTCCATTGTAGAGTGGTGATGTATCAAAATTATAAAAGCCGTTGCAGCAATGCAACGGCTTTTTTGTGTGTGGTGATAAGTCATAAATTATATGTACGTAGGTTGGGAAGAGTGAAACGAAGCCCAACAAATCACAAATATACTTACTCGCTCAAAAGCCAAGAGTATGTGTTATTTATTGTAGGCGTTTAGCTTGCTGACGCGCGGGCGGCAGCCCGAATAAGTATTTGAATAGGTGCTTGGAATTACTATTACAGGTAACGCGAATACGTTTGGCACTTCTAGAAATTAGAAACCTTATTCAAGGTTTTGTCGCGCTGGCGACGGCAGCCAAAGAGGGGCTGCCGCTGGTCCCTCTCTGGACACTCTCAGCGCACCCGAGCATCACGCTTAATCCTTCAAACCACAATTGATGTGAACGTAAACGGCAAAGATAGGCCATCCATGGCCTAGTTTCGCCTTATCGCGCATCCATGCGCGACATTACTCATCAATTACTTATTTTCAGGGCGTGATGACGGGGAAGGGTTTTAAACGTGAGGTTAGTGTTCGGTCTTAGCAAGAAACAAGACCTGACCCTCTGTATTTGATCTCTTTATTTTTCTCAACCCTGTTAAGGTTTGCGCCAGAGTGCCAAGTTTTAGAAGGAGTGAATTTTAAACTGGATTAAAAATTTAGTTATATGCTTTACAGAACAACCAAAAAGTTAAGCCAAATAAAACAAGTGCAATAAATATAGAAAAGCCTAATTTTAATAGCACTTTTGTTTCTGCACTTAAAATCTCTTCTTTTGCTTTGCGAATATCAGCAGCTTCATCTTCAAAATTTACTGCTAGTTGATCAAATACACTAACATATTCTTTTTTAAGTATTTCTAGGTTTGAGTACTGGCTGTATAGGCTGAATACTAAGATCACGACAAGAGAAGCCACTGTGACTAACACAGTCACATTTTTTGCAAACTCCATACTACCAAAGGTACTTGGTTCAATCTGTGTTGTTGCAAACCAAATACCAGCAGGTAGAGATAACAGTTTCGTCGCAACATTATCAAATTTATCATATACTTTATTGATATATTCAGAACGTTTTTCTTGA
Source organism: Pseudoalteromonas sp. SWXJ133 (assembly GCF_015864365.1). NCBI lineage: Bacteria > Pseudomonadati > Pseudomonadota > Gammaproteobacteria > Alteromonadales > Pseudoalteromonadaceae > Pseudoalteromonas > Pseudoalteromonas sp. SWXJ133. Next base: position 5,099 of record NZ_JADYXJ010000003.1, on the reverse strand, counting down.
TATTCTTTTCTAACCTTATCAAAGGTATAGTTTTCAACATAACCTTGGTAGCTCAGTTGGACATTAAATATTAACGAACTCAAATGTTGTATCAAATAACTAAAACGTTTTTTAACATCAACATCTTTTAAGAAGCTCACCAATTCCTTGCAAAGTAAACAAGTAATTGCTTCCTTATGTAAATCTTTATTTAGTATTTTATTTAATACCTCAAGATCAATAGCGTGCTCTAAGTCTGATTCTGAGAGTGTAAAATCAAAAGTTAAGGCTCTTTCATAAAATATAGTTCGTTCGCCACCTTCAGTTTCATTAGCTAGTTTTTGTATTAATTGAAAAACTTTGCTTATATTTTGATAATTGGTAAATTTGTCTGAACTTGAGTTGTCAGAAATACACTCACCAGTTGCGGTAAAGAACACGCTCTCAACGGGTGCTTTCACTGAGTCTTCATATGAAAGTAAATCGTCCCAATCCAGACAAACCACAAAGTTAGAATGAATTTTTTTTGTTTCTAAATCAACGTTACACAAAACATCATCTGCAAGAAATTTTTCATTAATTGAATCTAAATCTTGCGGACCGATAGGCTTATTACCTTTTAAAAACTCATATGTTCCAGAAGTTAGTCCAGCATTTTCTAATCGACGTAAGTCTTCAACGATCTCATCTGTTAAATGAAGAAAGCCTTCAATAGAATTACTATCAGCTTGTAAATCTTCTAGCTGACTGAATATCTTACTGTATGTTTCTGTTATTTTTGAGCTCATTCTTTATCTAGATCTTTCTTTCTGGCAGCAAGCTCTTCTTCAAGAGCTGTTTTTAGAGATATTGGAATTTCTTTTATAGAAAGAACTCCGTCTTTGTATTCAACTTCTCTGCCGAGCATATCACTATCAAAACTAATAGCGATACCGTTACCACGGCCTGATATCTTTTTATATGCTCTTAAACTTGCTTTATGAATTGCAATATCTTCAGGTAAATTGAAGTTCTCTCGTGCCTCTTTTACAAACTCTTCAGGCTGATCAGGAAAAACTCTATTCGCAATTTGGCTCAATAATATTTGATTACCTTCTTTTTGCTGTTCAGTAATAAAGTCGTGTGCAGTATTAACTTTTCCAGATATTTGATCTTCAGTAAATTCATAATTATTTGTTGCAAAAGTACGTATAGCTTTTTTTAGTTCTTTGGTTTCATGCTTAGCAGCTTCTTTGTCTCGTTGACAGCCAATAAATTCCTCAAAGTAATCTCGTACTTCAACGGCTAAACCAGTTCTGAATCGAATGTACCTTGAATTCATTTCTGTTTGCCATTGAGTAAGGTTAATCGCTGCCCCTAAGTGCAGTTTTTTTAAGTCTAGTACTTGGCTAGCAATAACATCTAGTTTTTTTGAAACATCAATACCGTCTGTTTTATTTAATATAGCTACAGCAAGCCAGTTATTACCTCTTGTTTCATATTGATAAAAAACCAAAAAGCCACCTTTTACTGAAGTTAATTGCTTACTTACTAGAATGCTTTCAAAGCGTTTTGATAGTTCTTTAGTAAGACCTGCAAAATCAGCACATTCGGCATCATCATCATAATATTTTTTTAATTTTTGCTCAAAAACAGGCTGAGCTTCTTTATCATCAAGTACTTGAAATTCACCGATACTGAGACTTGCATTGCTAAATAGGTCTAGCAAATCCTCAGTTAATACAGCCGCCAGCCCGTCAATGTTATTCTCGGTATCTCGAAGTTGAACTGTTAGTTTCTCACCTGTCTTGTCACGTCTAACTTGATGAATAATTACGTTTTTGATTGCCATTGTTATACCTTATTTATTTTTATTAGATTTATTTTCTTATGAAATATTGAACAGTACTGAGTCCAGTACTGATATGGTCTAAAAAGCACTCAGAGAAGGTTGTACCATCATAGGCACATAGCTATTTTTAGCTTTTAATTCTAAAAATAAAAGCTTCCTAGTGCCGCTGTCGTACTGTTCCCAGTGCTTAAAGTGGTTAACAACCTTAACAGATTCGGGATCTTTCCATGACCTAGTTTGTTTTACTTGCTTTAAGCATTGGTTAACTAGTTGGCAGGGGTTCGCTGTAGCATTACTTTTGCCCGATTGTAGTTTGACTATTTGGACATCAGCACTACAAGGCTGAACACTGAATGTGATTACATCGTTTACAGTGTATTTGTATACTTGTGCTGCGTTGAGTTGGGCACTCATTATTAGTGCAAATAATAAAATCCGTTTCACTTAAAATCCTTTTAAATAGTTGTTTATAAATCAGTATTACAAATATTCCCCCATCCACACAACTCGGCCAACTATGTGTAGTTGTTCTAAGCTTTCTTGTGGTACGAGTTGAGCCTCGTAGATTGGGTTGTCTGACAGTATTTAATACCGCCTTTAAATTTTTTTGTAGGCGCTTTACCAGTAGGTAACTAGCTAAGTCTATAACATAAATGTCATTTTAAAAATACCTGTAGGGCACCCATTAGAAAAAACCAATGAGGTCGCCCAATAGAAAGTTACGGTTAAGCAGACGGCTGTGTTTTCTTGAACTCTTTATTCGAAAAGGCCAAGTAGTAATCACGTCGATTTGTATCAATATGCACCTCTGCTTTCGCCTCAGTCGTCGCTTAGTACCAATATCAGCCCAAACTATAAATATCTTGAAATTATACTTTTAATCTCTATTATTGACATCAACAACACCCCTCCCGCTATCCGTAAGCTCAGCGCCCTGCGAGGGGTTAATTATTTTTATAGCATGAGAAAATAAAGGGCAATATTATTGCCCTTTATTATGCGCTTAAACTTGTTTTTATAAACTATAGCGCTACTAAGCTTTGCTCTAGCATTGCCTTTATTTGTTTTACTATTTTAGCTTCTGTTTCAGGTTCGAATTGTTGTATACGTGGGGTGTGAATATGCCCTGTAGGTATACTTGAATTAAGCGCATCGCGCAGGCGAATACTTCGGTACGATATTTCGTTAGATAGGTAACCACCACCGCCGCCATTAACCGCAATATTATTTTTAAGCTCGCCGTACGAACCTGCTTTATAGGTTTTTTCAAGCGTGGTGACTTCATGATTGTCGATAATTTTATAAGGGCCTTTGGCGTTTTGCATGTAACTTACAGGCAAGCTAAATTTTACAAACTCGTTGCCTGGAAGTGGTCGGCCATTAAGTTTTGGTATCACTGGGCTTGTTTGCGTTCCGCCAAACACAATATTGGCATTATCGGGGGCGGTTACACTGCGACGTTTACCCGGGAAATGCTCTAAATCAAATTCTGTTCTGCCCATACTTACAGTTACTACCATGTCTACATTATTAAGTGCGTAGTAGGGGGCAAGTAGTGACTCTATTATGCCTTGATCGAAGTCTTCGTAGCGCACCGGCACCATAACGGTATTAATTTCTGCGCTCACGCCGTTGTAATTAATAACTTGGCCGTCGAGTAATAACGCCGCAACACCTGAGGGGTTACTTTGGTTTATGTTTCTATCGAGTAAAAATGGGTCAAAGCCCGTAAGTAATATTTTTTTAGTGCTGCCTGATGAAAAAGTGAGGTCGGTACGGCCTCTGCTGCCTTCCTCAAGTAGGGTTAGTAAAGTATTTAGTTGAGCCTGCGTAATTGAAAATTTAGGCGATGTTGTGCGTATTACTTTGCTTGAAAGCAGGCGTGCCCAGTAGAGCTCGCGGTCGTCGTAATTATTGGTTTTTACTATGCGTTGCTTTGCGTTTTCCCACAGTTCAAAGCTAAAGCTTTGTACTAATATTTTTGCACTTTTAAAGTCGTTTAATTCTTTAAATTGTTGCTCAAAACTTGATACTTGTGGGGTAAATGCATTTAAAACATTTGGCATTGTCGATTGGGCTTTGTTGATGCGCTGTTCTTCAACAGTTAAAGGATTACTTAAAGCAGCGAATGAAGAGGCAATTAAGCTGGTCGCTAATAATACTTTGATCATAATATTCCTAATATAAGGCTATTGTTTTATATGTAATTTACTATCCTACTATTGCTAACTTAGGGCAACCAATTAACGTTGAATCGACTGAAATTTGCTTTTGCCGAGCATTCGTTTTGTTTAACAGGCCAATTAGCATTATCGGCTAATAAAAACCCCTGAGTCGAAATTGACCTTTATGGGTTCTACTTTCGGTCCTAATAAAAAGTAAAAAGCCGTTGCAGTAATGCAGCGGCTTTCCGTTGTGGTTTTATGCGCTTCGGTAATACGAGCGTAAGCTAAAATATAGTTTTAAACCTTTCTAATTAATCATCAGGCCCTTTGAGCGTAAATTTTAAATGTTTACGCATATCTTTTAAAATAACGCCTTTTTTAAGCATTGCGCCGCTTAAACGCTTTTGCCATTTTAATAAATCAGGCTCTGCGGCTTTTAATGCTTGCTCGTTTTCAAACTGAAAGCACAGCAGTAGTGTACTTGGAAATAAGTGATATTGAACATCAAACCAGCATTGCAGCATGCCTGGGAGCTCAGCGCGGCCTTGTTCTTCTAATTTTTCAGCAGTATTAAGTACAAGTGCTTGCTGCTTTATTTGCACTGCAGAGAGTTTTTTCATTATTAAAATCCAAGTTAGCGGCTAAAAAATGCAGCCGGAATGCGTGCATTATACGCAAGCTTGTAGGCAGGCAACAACTTTGAAAGGGAGTTAATACTTAATAGAGTGTATCTGCTTAAAATCTGGAGGTGATGTTGGAAGGCGCCTTTGGCTTTTCTAATTTGCGTAGGTCGGATAAGCTGCGCAGCCGTGCCATCCGACATTTCAAACTTCATCACAGGGCCTTAATTTGGACATTAATATTAACGTGTTTTAACTCTATAATTAAATAACCTTGTTTGAGGTTTTTTAAGTTGCTTGCGACAACACAGAAGTAGCTGTCGCAAGCCGCCTTTTGAGCCTCACCGTATTACGTTTAATACTTATAAGAGGTATCAATAGGGATAATGCAGATCGTTTAAGCTAATTGAACGATCTTTCAAAGGGCTCATAATAGGCTACAACAGAAGTTGTGGCCTATTTTTATGTCTGAATTTATTAAAGAATTACACCTTACTACTGAGT
>NZ_JADYXJ010000029.1:0-59769 GCF_015864365.1 Pseudoalteromonas sp. SWXJ133 | reverse complement strand
ATCAACGGATATTACAACAACGTTAGGCCGCATCATTATAATGCCGGTTTAGCGCCAAATGAATCTGAGGTTAGATATCAAGATTCTAAAACTGTGGCCAAATTTTATTGACCACTACATTTGGAAGGTATTACGGGTGCTTGAGTGGCTTTTATTTAGGATAAAAGGGCTTTCCTTTCTTAATGCATCGTGTTTTGCAGCTTTTCTATATTATGAACAAGGCAATACAGTTGCCATTGCGTATTCACTTTCATTTGACCTCGTAAGATCAATTTATTCATCCCTTTATTCACCGTAATATTCCGCTTTTTATTTAAAGGAAAGCAGGCTCAATGAAGCCGAGTTATTTACCATTTTTTAATAAAAATTGTTGTCGTCTATCGGGCTACCAATTACTACTTTCATCTTGTCAATATAGCTCAGACCTTTGCGTGACGCACTTTCATGGATGTAACCTAAATTACTTATATCATTGATAATTAACGTAAAGTTTTGAATGGGTGTCATCCTAACTTCATCCTAACTTCCTGGTGTCTGAGTGACTTATTCGAAGGGTAATTGAGTTTTTAGTACATATAAAAATACGATTCAATATTTAACTGTTGATAAATGAAGACCGAAATAACCAATTGATACTGTTTTTGAATGATAGTCCGCCAATATATGCATTCTCTTTCCATTTTGAAAGTTTTTAACGTGTAATTCAAAAAGTGATTCACCTAAGAAAGGATGTTTAAACCACCTCTTTCGGGCATGTTTTGCACATTTCATTGTTTCTACACTTTCAAATGACATATTCAATTCTGAATTTTCAATTAAATCTTCAAGGCAATTAGATTGCTTTATAGCAAGATCGAGTTGATCCAGAGCATATATAATATTTTTAAAATCAATTGTGGTGATTGAAATAGCTGTTAAATTTTTTAATGCTGACGTACAAAAAATAATATTTGGGTACTCTTTATTATCCTTGATGTCTAATGTTTTGAGATAATCCTTATTCGATTTTTTAGTTTCTATGATTTTATGTAAAAAAATATCGATTTGCTCAAGAGAGAATATGTTATCAACGGTTGTACTCTCAATTTTTATTTCGCCATCATCGTCCCAATGTTTTAAAACATCAATTGAATTTGATTTCCAATGTATACTTGATGCAAAACTAACACAGTAAGAATTTAAGATAGAAGCAACTCCCAGTGCAGTCACTTCAATATCTTGATCACTTTTAAGCGAAAATATAATATCTTCAATTGGGTTATTATTAACAATAAGAGGACACGGTACATTAGCAACAACACTTTTAATTAGTCTACTGCTTTCAATATCACCTATTTGATTTAGCCACTTACCAAATTCAAATCCTTCTGCATAAATATAAGAGTTCCATCCACCCAGTTTTTCATCTACTTTATTGAAATTTACATTTTTCTCATTAATATAGAATATGATTTCAAAAAAAGTATCGATGTTATTTAAGCAATCTTCATTACTTAAAAATGGTAATGAGGCATCATTAAAAATAAGACTATTCACGTTTTATTAATTACCAATAATTAAAGAGTTTAGGCTTTTATCCCATTCGTCAAAGAAACCTGGTGGCCAATGACTAATCCTACCTGATGGCTCTACTCTAATTTCTTCGACTCTAGCACTATGCTCAGAACTATTCTCATCACGGTAAAGATAATAAATACACACATTATCTGATTCAATACAATTATTTTTGACCGATGTCCTGATACCATTTAAAAAGTGGTCGCTATGAGTTTCAACCAGCACCTGCACTCCATTTTGAGACGCTAAAGCAATTAACTTTGCAATTGTCGACTGCCCTGATGGGTGTAAATGAGATTCAGGATTCTCTATTAATAACATATCACCAGGCTTTGAGCTTAAAATAGCTGTCACTACAGGTAAAACATAAGTTAAACCAAATCCAGTGTTTTGGGGTGAAAATTGAGAGGTTAATTCGGTGTCTGTTTCAAATTGATAGTGTAAGCTAGCTTGATTAATCTCAGGTATTAATTTTGCGATAACTTTAGTACCGGGTGTAATCTCAGACATCCATGCATTCAAACTGCCAATTAAATTATCGGAAATAGAGTTCTGATGCATTAAAGCGTTAATTGAGACTTTCTCATCGCCATGTTCAGCTAAGAAATGCGCAGTATATTCACCGGTTTTTCCAAGCGAACGTTTCTTATTAACAGCATACTCAGAAACAGAATAAATGCTTTTAGGACTAATTCTTTCTGCAGATAAATACTGAAATGATGAAGTAAATAACGCCTGTTCGAAAACATTAGGACTTAACAAGCTATTTTTTTCATCCAATGGCTGCATATCAGAATTTTCAAAATATAAAAATCTGGATTTAAGAGTTGAATTATTAGACCAGTATAATTCAATATCTACAAACTCATCCTCACCATCACTAAAAAGCAAATCCTTTCCATTACCAATACTTGCGTAATCACCGGCTAAGGACAAACCTGTACTGGGGAAAATATGTTTTTCAAACGACTGGCGAAGTAGCAATAATGATTGAAGAGCCGAAGATTTCCCCATACCATTTAAACCTGTAAACAAGGTAAGATTTTCTAAATCAAAAGTAGCTTCTTTTATTGATTTGAAGTTACATAAGCTTAGACGTTCTAACATTAAAAAATCCTCTTTGAATACTTTTCGATAATGTTTCTCATACCTTCAAATCGAGATTGAACATTATCAGTATTAGCTGTTGAAATTGTAATTGCTGTTAAGAATTGAGGCTCAAGTAACAAGCTTTTAAACTCTTGCTTAAATTGCATACTATTTGATTTGAGAATAGCTCTCTCTTCAAAATTAAGAGTCGCTAAATTCACGGATACTGTTTCAAATAATGGTTTATTAACGACTCGATTTTGATATGATTCTGCGAATGTTCTTCTGAACGCATCTCGACCAAATAAGTCATATGCATCTTCCATTGAATCTAAAAAGCTAGACTTTAACCTTATTATTTCAGTTTCACTCAGCTCACCTAACTTGATCATGGCTGAATCTAAAAATTTGGGGAGTGAAGATTTATACGTGGAGATATCAAACATTCTAAAAGCCATGTGCCTCAGCACCAGCTCTTGATGAGACATCCTCTTACTTTTGTTACCTATGACGTTTTTAAATGAATTTTCTTGAACAATTTCAGTTAAAAATTTAGAAGCAATACCCTTCTTAACTGATTGGCTCATAGCATGTCTAATTTCTTGATGATTTAACTTTAACCCGCCTGTGTTAATTCGATTAAATAGCGAATATTTCATCACTAATGGAGTCCCTGGTTTTATTAGATAAACCGATGTTTGAAATTCATCAATTCTTCTTTTTAAAGATCGTGGTAAATCGTCATAATAAAAACCTTCATACTCATTGAGGAATTCTAAATTAGTTAAGGCTAATTTTTTAGTTTTTACAAAGTTAACTATCGCAGATAACCTCTGTAAACCATCAACAACTTGCCAACGGTCTTCATTTAAGGCATCAAAATAAAAAGCAGGGATCGGTAGTCGAATTAAAATAGACTCAATTAAACGGCTTTGAGCTTGCTTACTCCACAAATCAGGTGATCGTTGAAAGTCAGGCATCAAATCTATTTCGTCGTATTTAAGCCTCTCAATGATTGCGCCTAAATTAGGATTAGATATAGATACATCAACTTTCTTTGGGTCAAATGGCTCTGTCTGATCAAATACCTCTTCAGATTCACCTAAGTCTTCATCCTCGAGATCTATGGAATTCTGTTCATCCAAATCTATTGAGTTATTAAAAGAATCAAGAGATGTAACTTTTTCATCAGCCATAACTGTATCTAATCCACTTTAAATTTAAGGTATTATATTCATTGATAGTTTTTAATAATATCATAACTTGAGGCAAGTTAATTAAACAAATATATGCCTGACTGTGGCTTTAGAAAGACACGTTGAAGCAAGTTTTGGCCTAAAACGTACTGTCTATGTGAGTAAGCCTCAACTTCCGCATAGAAAAGTGTTGCGAGCCGATTGATACAGGCTCGCTGAGATGTTTATGATAAAAACGAATGAATGAGGTATTTACTTTACATCAAAGTTCACGTGGTCAAAATATGGATTTTTCTCACGCGCTTTAAGTACACTGATCGTAGTGAGAACAATGAGTTGCAGTTCGTTATTTACGTTAACAACTATGCATTCGTCTCTATTAGCATTGCGTTTTGTGTCAGTTGCTACGCCACATACACCATCGCCATTTTTTAATATAAGCTCAATGCTTAAACGATGCATACAGGCAATTTCGATGTAGTCGTATTGGTGGCAACTGATCATAAAGTTCTCTTTATTTAGTCGGTTTAAAAATCATTAAAAAAGCGATAACAACAAGGTTGCCTACATACCATAAATCTTTAATTACAAACTGCCCTAAGCGTTCTAATAAAGTGCTTGAGCTAAATGCACCGGTTGCGGTAATTAAGAACGTTTGGGTCATCATAAACACGCTTAAACACGCTAAGCCACTTACAATAATTAGCTTTTTATTATTTAAAAATAGCCCTAAGCCTAATAACACAGCAAATAATACATCAAACCCGCCAATCACGTTAGATGCGCCTTGTACGCTAAATACCGTGTATAACCACGACATAAACGGTGAAGTTTCTACTAAACTTACAATGCCTTTTGCTTCAAACTCATAAAACTTCATGCCGCCAATCCACAGTAAAACCATAGCAACCGGTATAAAGTTTAAAAGTACATGTTGTTTGTCGGTAAGTTTGTCTTTATAAAATAAAAACAAATATAAAGGCACTACAGCAAAGTATTTAATTATGCCCTGCCCGCTACCAATGATTGGAAAGCCGCCAAGTTGCGCCATCCAACGGTTGCTGGCAAATAATGTTAGTAACGGGACGATGCTAATTACAATAGCTAACACGAGTGCCGCTGTAGGCTTTATTAATTTAAAATGCGCAGCTAAGGTTGTTGCCACTAGTGCAAGCATAGTTGAGCCCGCCAATAAGCCTAATGTATTTACACCTATTAACGCATCAAGCTCATAAAAGCTAAATGTAGCCGTTAACGTATTAGGATTTGCACCTAACGCAAACGATAAGCCAAGCAGTAGAAAGCTCAATGAGAGTAAAAAAGAAAGTGCGTTGTTTGTGTGTTTTAAGTTCATTGTATTTCCAAGTATTCGTTAAGACTTACAAAGACCTTACAAGCCGATAAAAAAATTCAAGCTAATTATTAAAAAATTAAGAGCTGATTAAGCACAATGTAAGCTCTCATAGGGTAATTTAATCATTCACTTTAGTTTATGGTTTATTACCTCTTTATTAATAAAATTAAATAAGTCTAATATTCATATGATGTGCGTCACCTTTTTTATTATTAAATGAAGTAAAATAACGTTGCCTTTTCAATACACAGAATGCATGCATTTCTAAAACCTAGGGACATTTTTAATGAAGGGTACTGATATTCGGGTTACCTCTGGACTGATTTCTATAGCCATTGTTTTATTACTTTGGTTTGCTGTACCGCCTCCGCAGGGTGTTACCGAAAACGCATGGCATTTGTTGGCTTTATTTGTTGGTACTGTAGTTGCCATTATTGGTAAAGCAATGCCGATTGGCGCCATTGCTATTTTGGCTATTACCTCTGTTGCGTTAACGGGCGTAACTAATGACAGTCCTTCTGGCGCTATTAAAGATGCATTAAGTGGCTTTTCTAATTCATTAATTTGGTTGATTGGTATTGCTATTATTATATCTCGGGGTTTAGCTAAAACTGGTTTGGGAAATCGCATTGGCTATAATTTTATTTCTCTTTTTGGTAAAAAAACAATTGGTATTGGTTACGCACTCGCACTTTCTGAACTTGTTATAGCGCCTGTAACGCCAAGTAATACCGCGCGAGGCGGCGCTATTATTCACCCAATTATGAAGTCGATAGCAACAAGCTTTGGCTCGTCCCCTGAGGAAGGCACATCTCGTAAAATTGGGCACTACCTTGCTTTAGTGAGCTACCATATAAACCCTATTACATCAGCTATGTTTATTACGGCAACTGCGCCAAACCCGCTAATTGTAAAGCTGATTGCTGATGCTACCGGTGCAAATATTAGTATTACTTGGGGTACGTGGGCGCTCGCAGCGCTTGTTCCTGGTTTGCTATGTATTGCCCTTGTGCCTTTGGTTGTTTATGCCATTTACCCACCTGAAGTTAAAAGTACGCCCGACGCTAAAACCTACGCAGAATCTAAATTAACTGAAATGGGCCCAATGAGTTATGGCGAAAAAATAATGGTGGGTGTTTTTGCTATGCTGCTTGTTTTATGGGCCGGCGTACCTGCAATGATTTTAGGGGCTGACTACGCGGTTAATACCACAGCAGTGGCTTTTTTAGGTTTGTCGGTTTTATTAGTGACTGGTGTATTAAGCTGGGACGATGTACTTAAAGAAAAGTCTGCGTGGGATACCGTTGTTTGGTTTTCAGCATTAGTAATGATGGCCACTTTTTTAAATAAACTAGGTTTGGTAACGTGGTTTTCAACACTTGTTGAGAGCAACATTGCGCAACCGGGCTTTGACTGGATTGTATCGGCCATTATATTGGTAGCTGTGTATTTTTATGCTCATTACTTTTTTGCTAGTACCACAGCACATATTACTGCTATGTTTGCCGCATTTTACGCCGCAGGTTTGGCGCTTGGCGCACCGCCTTTATTTTTAGGTTTACTGTTAGCTGGCGCTTCATCACTCATGATGTCGTTAACGCATTACGCGACAGGCACATCTCCCATAGTGTTTGGCTCAGGCTATGTATCATTAAAAGACTGGTGGGTAATGGGCCTTATAATGAGCGTTATTAATTTAAGTGTATGGGGAATTATTGGCGGGCTTTGGTGGAAAGCACTTGGGTATTGGTAGTATTGCCTTTGTTAGTTTGGCTTGCACATTTATTGCTGCGTACTTGAGTTTAGTACAAACTCAAGTACTTCAGCTCTAAAAATATAAACATTAGCGCTGTTATAAGGGAGTATCATTGTTTTTAAATTCATAAAGGCATATATTCAGACCGAGACTACTTATTAAGCCTCAGAAAACTGACTATGGTTGAACACTTAGAAAATGCCGGGTTATTTTTAATACCAATTCGCTTAATTAAGTAATCTATTTTGAGGCTGGAAAAACGTGTTGATAGCTAGGCAAAAAATTCGCTATTTAGTTGTTCTAAATGAGCATTTTTTAACGCAGGTAGCGACACGTTTAGCCCCGCAAAATGATTAAGTATTATTGCGGATTGGTATAACTGCGTAACAGCATGTTTTAAGGCTTGATAATCAATATGACTGCTCTCATCTTATAGTTATAAATGAGGTACCAATTGGTACTTTAAAATACTAAACGCACGCTCAATACGTTGAAATAATGCAATTACAAATACATCCACTGCATCAAAATAAAGGGTATGGGAAAGCGGTTATTGAACAAGTTATTACAAGTGCGCAGTCAAAACCGATTAAACTCACAGTACTTAAAAACAACCCAGCATTAGAACTTTATAAGCGGCTGGGTTTTACTATAGCGGGTGAGGATAATTACGAGTACCACATGCAAACGCGGGCTACTCGTAGCTAAAATTAGTCGCTTTGATCTCTGAAGTCTTTTTTTCTGAAAATAGTTAAATGCCAACCCCAATGCAAAGAGCCTAATCTTAAAAAAATAGTCGTGAAAAATGAGCCTAAAATACACCAAATGTAATCTACATTAAGGCTAAATAAAGCAGCATAAACTGCACCACCCGCTAAACACGCAGAGGCGTATGGTTCGCTGCGCATAACAGTTGGTACCTCACGGCAAATTACGTCACGTATTAAACCACCAAATATACCTGTAGTGATACCCATGGTAATTGCGACCACCATGCCAGAGCCATTAATGAGTGCTTTTTCTATCCCCATAATATTAAATAACGCCATACCAACAGCGTCTACCAATAAAAAGTAGTAATTATTAACGCGCGGTAAGTATCGAATAAATGCAATTGTTGCTATAACGGCCCCGTAGGTCGAATACAAATACTCCGGGGTAGCAATCCAAAATACCGGTTTGTTTAAAAGTATATCTCTAAGGGTACCGCCCCCTAGTGCTGTAACGGTTGCAACCACTACTACGCCAAAGCCACTAATGTTTTTTTCATACCCAAGCAATGCCCCTGCAACAGCAAAAAATGCGACACCGAGTAATCCTAGTACCATAAAGTATTCAGCAGTCATGGTAATTCCTTTTTAAAATTTATAAGGAGTTGTTTCAACTTACGTGCCAAAAAACATCCCTTAAAAGTTGAATTAACTTTGAAAAATACATTTAAAAACAACGCTGTAATTCACACTGAATGCAGTTTGAGGTTAGGTTTTATGAAAGGTAATATTTGAGAAGGTAATTATTTTAAAAGTAGGTATTTTTTACACGTTGTTTATAAGTAGGCCCATAAATTAAGCTAGCGCTATTTATACACTCAAAGTAAGCGAGATAGCCTACAAAAATTGACTCAAAGATTAATAGGCTAATACCTATCCAACTTGCAGAATCACATAAAAAATAACGCTGACATCTACCCTAATTTTATTGTTGACGTAGGTCGGATAAATGGCGAAGCCATGCCATCCGACAATTAATTTATAAACAAAAAGTAACAGTTTATTGTGTTGGTAATTAGAGTGAGTGTTCTCCTAATTTTTCGTTGCTTATTGGTATTATACGGCCATTAAAAAACATGTCCCCTTGGTCAGGTTTAACCACACCATAAAGCATTTTCATTAATGTGCTTTTACCAGCCCTATTTTCCCCTTTAGATTTAAATAGTAAAAGCATTCACTTTACCGTGCTTTATTTTTTAAGGCTACGCCGTTATTACCTATGCCTCGATAATTTAGCCGCCCAAAACCATTAACTGACCAAGCGGTCAACAATGGCATAGTAACTGCAATAAACTTACTAATATTAAAAAGTATTTTTGTTACCCGTGCGCAAACAACAAGAAAAAACATACGCCAAGCCTTTATGTATCAAGGCTTTATAAAAATTAAGGGGGTCTGTGTGATTCAATTTTTATTAAATAACACGCCAATTGAAGTACAAGAATGTTCGCCAAGTCTCACCATTTTGGACTGGCTACGCACCAAAAAAGGGAAAGTGGGCACCAAAGAAGGGTGTGCAACTGGCGACTGTGGCGCGTGCACAATTTTAGTGGGTGAAGAACGTATAAATGCAAACGGGCAAACTAGTTGGCAATACAAAACAATGAACAGCTGTTTATTGTTATTAGGTAATGCGCATGCAAAACATATAGTAACGGTAGAGGCTGTGACTACTGGCTTATACCCAAACTTAACCGATTTACACCCCGTACAACGTGCACTGGTGGAGTGTCATGGTTCGCAATGTGGTTTTTGTACGCCGGGTATAATAATGAGCTTGTTGGCTCTTTATATTAATGAACCAACGTACCCTGGTAAAAAAGCGGTTATTCATTCACTTGGTGGTAACTTATGCCGTTGTACAGGTTATAGCCCAATATTACTTGCAGCCGAAAAAGCCTATAGCTATGAACGTAAAGCTGAACCGTACTCAGCAATGGCCGCCCAATTTAAAGCATCACTTAATACGCAATATGATAACGATATTCCATTTTTAAAAAATGGTCCTCGCAAATTTTACTTACCACAAACTGCCCAACAACTTGTTGAGCTAAAAGCGCTTTATCCTTATGCACATTTAGTTGCTGGTGGCACCGACTTTGCCATTGAGCTTAGCCAAAACATGCTCTTACCGGATGTAATTATCTCCCTTAGCCAAGTAAAGGATCTTTGCACCTTGGCAGATAATAACGGTGAGTTACACATAGGTGCAGCGCTACCTTATAGCCAATTTGTTGAGGCATTTTATAACCATTACCCAGAGTCAAAAGAGCTATTTGAACGCTTAGGATCAAGCCAAGTACGTAACAGCGGCACACTAGGTGGCAGCATAGGGAATGCCTCTCCGATTGGCGATCCAGCTCCCCTTTTAATCGCTCTTAATGCATCAATGGATTTATTAAGCAGCGCTGGTTCGCGCACTATTAAAGTTGCCGACTACTTTATTGATTACAAAAAAACAGTTCTTAAAAGCGATGAAGTAATTAGTAAGTTCACCATCCCAAAGCGCCCAGAGTCGCTAAAACTGGCCTGTCATAAAATATCAAAACGCTTTGAAGACGATATATCTACCGTGTGTTTGGTGCTTGCTATAGAGCATTCACAAAACATGATTACTCAAGCCCGCTGCGCTATGGGCGGTATGGCAGCTATTCCTAAGCGCGCGCAGCATATTGAGCAAAAGCTGGTATCTCAATCATTACAAGTAAGTAGTTTTATAGACGCAGCAACGGCTATTAACGATGACTTTACGCCCATGAGCGATGTAAGAAGCAGTGCGCATTATCGCATTACGGTAAGCAAAAACTTATTACAACGCATTGGTATTGAGTTTTGTGAGCCGCAAGCACGCAACAATAACAACATTGCCATTACGAGGATCTCACATGCGTCACTTTGAAATGGATAAACTAAAAGCCCAAGGTGGTAGCGTTGGGCAATCTAAATATCACGAAAGCGCTATTAAACAAGTTTGTGGCAGTGCAAATTTTGCCGACGATAACCCTGAGCCTTACGGCTGCCTGCATGCCTACCCAGTGCTCGCCCCTGTTACAAGCGGCTTTATTAAATCAATTGATACAAGTCTCGCACTGGCAGTTGAAGGCGTTAAACGTATTTTATCGGCCGAAGATGTTCCGGGTAAATTAGATATTGGCCCGGTATTTCCAGGTGATGTACTGCTGACCAGTCATGAAATTCAATACCACGGACAACCTGTGCTGGTAGTAGTTGCCGACACCTATGAAATAGCGCGCCGCGCTGCACGTTTGGTGGTTATAGAGTGCGAGCAAACTACGCCCATACTTGATATTAAAGAAGCCATTAGCAAAGAGCACTGGGTGAGGCCGCCCCATTCACTTAACCGTGGTAACAGCGAACAAGCCATTAATAACGCAGCCCACCAGCTTAAAGGCGAAATAAACATAGGCGGGCAAGAACACTTTTATTTAGAAGGCCAAATAGCGCTGGCGCAACCTGATAACGACGGGGGCATTCATGTTCAGTGCTCTACGCAACACCCAACAGAGGTTCAACACTTAGTTGCTAAAATTTTAAAAAAGCCATTTAGCTTTGTAAACGTAGAAACCCGCCGTATGGGCGGTGCTTTTGGTGGCAAAGAAACCCAAGGCTCACCATGGGCATGCCTTGCAGCCCTTGCGGTTTACCACCTTGGCTGCGCAGTAAAAATGCGCCTAGCCCGCAGCGACGATTTTAAATTAACCGGTAAACGCCACCCTTTTTATAATCAATACCATGTTGGTTTTGACGAAAATGGTTTAATAGAAGGTGCCGACATTACCGTAAACGGATTTTGTGGCTACTCGCCTGATTTATCGGATGCAATTGTAGATCGCGCCATGTTTCATGCCGACAACGCCTACTACTACCCAGCCGCCACAATTAGAGGTAATCGCTGCAAAGTAAATACCGTAAGCCATACCGCATTTAGAGGATTTGGTGGCCCGCAAGGAATGATTATGGGCGAGCTAATAATGGACGATATAGCAGCCAAATTAGGTAAAGATCCGCTTGAAATCCGAAAACTTAATTTATACAAGAAAGGCCGCGACACCACGCCGTACCATCAAACCGTGGAGCAACATATTTTAATAGATATGATAAGCCAGCTTGAGAAATCGGGTGACTACTGGGAACGTAAAGAGGCTATTAAAGCCTTTAATGCCACATCGCCTATTATAAAAAAAGGCCTTGCAATGACGCCAGTTAAGTACGGTATTTCGTTTACTGTACAACACTTAAACCAAGCTGGCGCGCTGGTGCATGTTTATAGCGATGGCTCTATACATTTAAACCATGGTGGCACCGAAATGGGCCAAGGGCTCAACACCAAAATTGCGCAAATTGTGGCCCATGGCTTTGGGGTCGATTTTAACACGGTAAGTATTAGTGCTACGCGTACCGACAAGGTACCAAACACTTCACCAACAGCGGCCTCAAGCGGTACCGACTTAAACGGTATGGCGGCGCTAAATGCAGTAAACACAATAAAAGAGCGCTTAATAAACTTTATTACCGAGCACTTTGAAGTAGACAGCCAAAGTATTACATTTAAAGATAACCTCATTACTTTTAGTAAAGGGGAAATTAGCTTTAGCGAACTTGCAAATCTTGCTTACATGAATCGTATATCGCTTTCATCAACGGGTTATTACGCCACACCAAAAATTCATTACGACAGAGCTAAAGGCGAAGGCCGCCCATTTTTTTACTACGCTCACGGCGTAGCACTGAGTGAAGTAGAAGTAGATACGCTTACGGGCGAAAACACGGTAACCCGCGTTGATATACTGCACGATGTAGGCAGTTCAATTAATCCAGCACTTGATATAGGGCAAATTGAAGGCGCCTTTGTGCAAGGTATGGGCTGGCTAACAACCGAAGACTTACAATGGAATAATAAAGGCCAGCTTGCAAGCTTTGGCCCAGCCAACTACAAAATACCAGCTATTGGCGATACCCCTGCCGAATTTAACGTCAATCTTTATAACTCAGCAAATCCAGAAACCACCGTGTTTAGATCAAAAGCCGTAGGCGAGCCGCCATTTATGCTGGCCTTTAGTGTATGGAGCGCCATTCGTAATGCAATAAGCAGTGTGGCTGATTACAAATACACCGCCCCACTGGATACACCCGCAACCCCAGAGCGAGTATTGAGTGCAATTGAGCAAACCGCTAGCTGGTTTAAGGAGAATCAACATGACTAATTTAAATGAGTCGTTTCAGGGTTTTCATACTCAAAACTGGGCGCAGGCTATAAACGAGCACGAAAAAAGCGGCACTAATTATGTTATTGCCACGGTGCTTGGCACAAATGGCTCAACCCCACGCGGCACAGGCTCAAAAATGGTAATAAGCGGCGAGCATATTTACGACACCCTTGGCGGTGGCCACCTTGAATACGTAGTAATAGAAAAAGCCCGCGAACTACTTGCCAAAGGCGAAGCCGCCCAAGTAATTGAGCAATTTAACCTAGGTGCAAATTTAGGCCAGTGCTGCGGCGGGGCTGCCACCGTTATGCTTGAGTGCATGCAATGCGAGCGCTTTACCCTCGACATTTATGGCGCAGGCCACGTAGCACAGGCGCTTATTGGTATATTGGCACAACTACCTATACGCATACGCTGGATAGATAGCCGCGCCGATGTATTCCCGCAATCAATCCCTAATAATGTAGTAAAAGTGGTTGATGAAGAGCCAACAGAACAAGTAAAACGTGCGCCTAAAGCTAACAATTACTTAATACTGACCCATAACCACCAGCTCGACTTTGCACTCACCCAAGCAATTATTAAACGCGCTGATGCCAATTGGCTGGGCGTTATTGGCTCTGACACTAAAGCAAAACGTTTTAAACAACGCCTAGCACATCGCGATTTTACAGCCGATCAAATACAACAAATGACCTGCCCTGTTGGGCTTAAAAATATTGCGGGCAAATTACCAATGGAAGTGGCTATTTCGATTAGTGGACAGCTAATTGGCCTTTATCAGGCTATGCAAACCCAAGCGCCAAAACGCCAAGGCTTGCAATGGCGCACACTAAAAAATGCCTTAATTAGCACCACGCAGGAGGAAGTAGACGCATGAGTAGCTTACAAATAAATACGCTAAATGATGCACAAGCAAAACAAGCACTTGAGCATTGCTGCGCGGCCCCTAACTGGGTGGCGGGCATGGTAAAAGCAATGCCATTTAAAAGTGCTCAACAGCTGTTTGAATGCGCACAAAGCATATGGGATAGCCTTGGCGAAAGCGACTATTTAGCTGCCTTTGAAGGCCACCCGCAAATAGGTGATTTATCAACCCTTAGCAAAAAATACGCTGCTACCGCACAAAAAGCGGGGCATGAGCAATCAGGTATGAGCAAAGCAAACGAAGCCGTACTTACCAAAATGATTGCCCTTAATAAAGAGTACCTGAACAAGTTTGGCTTTATATTTATTGTGTGCGCCACCGGTAAAACAGCCGAGCAAATGCTTGAACTCATAGAGCAGCGCATACACAACACCCGCAGCACAGAGCTTAATATAGCCGCGGGCGAACAAGCTAAAATAACAAAAATAAGATTGGAGTCACTGCTATGAATAAAAGCCCTATCACCACCCATATACTCGATACGAGCACCGGAAAACCAGCAGCAAACGTTGCTGTTAAGCTATTTAAACTTACAAATAACGAATGGGTGCAACTAACCCAAGGCACAACCGATAGCGATGGGCGTATTACCGACTGGCTAAATACAGAAGTAGAATTTGCAACCTATAAGCTAGTATTTGATTTAGATAGTTATTATCAAAATCAACCTACCCCAGCGTTTTACCCAGAGGCGCAAATTACCTTTAGATTACAAGATAAAAAGCATCATCATATTCCGTTATTACTTAGCCCATTTGGCTACTCAACGTACAGAGGCAGCTAATAATGAGCACGCAAAACAATAATAACTTAACAGTAGTTTGTGCCAACATACTCGATTTTGTAGACGACCCTGCCATAGCAGGCGACAACGCCCATCGCTATTTTGAAAAAGGCGCGTTAGTTATTCAACAAGGCAAAGTAGTTAAGCTTGGTTACGAGCAAGACATACTGCCAAGCTTAGATAAATCAGCCACTATTATTCGCCACGATGGCAAATTGGTTATGCCCGGCATGATAGACACCCACATACACTTACCACAAACCGAAATGGTGGGGGCGTACGGCGAGCAACTGCTAAGTTGGTTAACCGAGTATGCGTTTCCGACAGAGAAAAAATTTACGTGTAAGCATTATTCAAAAGAGATCTCTAATCGCTTTTTAGACGAGCTACTGCGTAATGGCACAACCACTGCCCTTGTATTTGGCACTGTGCACCCGCAATCGGTTGATGCGTTTTTTAAAGAATCACAAAAACGCAATTTACGTATGATTGCCGGTAAAGTAATGATGGATCGTAACTGCCCTGACGACTTATCTGATTGCGCGCAAACAAGCTATGACGAATCCAAAGCCCTAATAAAAAAATGGCACAATGTTGACAGGCTAAGCTACGCAGTTACACCGCGTTTTGCCCCCACATCAACCCCTGAGCAACTTCAAAAATGTACTCAGTTGCTTGAAGAATACCCAGACACCTACCTGCATACACACTTATCTGAAAACAAAGACGAGTGCGAATGGGTAAAAGGGTTATTTCCAGAAGCCGAAGACTACTTAGGCGTGTACGAGCAAGCAAAGATGGTACGCAAACGCTCGGTTTTTGCCCATAGTATTCATTTATCTGAGCGCGAGCTTTGCTGCCTTGCAGATAACAATGCGGCTATATCGCACTGCCCTACCTCAAACCTGTTTTTAGGCTCAGGACTTTTAAATTTAAAAGCCTGTGAAGAGCACGGCATAAACGTAGGCATGGGTACCGATGTAGGCGCAGGAACAAGCTTTTCTATGCTACAAACAGGTAACGAAGCTTACAAAATCCAACAGTTACAAGGTCAAAAATTTTCAGCATTTAAAGGCCTGTATTTAGCAACACTCGGCGGTGCTAGAGCACTTGATTTAGAAGGGACAATTGGTAATTTTGAAGCCGGCTGTGAAGCCGATTTTATTGTAATGGATTGTTCGGCAACTTCGTTTTTAAAATTTAGAATACAACATGCCAAAACCCTGCATGAAAAACTATTTGCAATGATGATGTTAGGCGACGACCGCTGCATTGAGCAAACCTACATTATGGGTAAAAGCGTGTATAAGCGCGATGATAGCAATCAATTTTCAGACACCCGCTCACCGGTATTAGAAGAGGCTTAACTGTTATGGAAAACTATTTATTTGAGCTTGCTCATTTAGTACTGCGTTATTTTCATGTTATTGCTGGTATAGCCTGGATTGGCGCTTCATTTTATTTTGCATGGCTTGATAACAACCTACAAACACCACCGCAATGGAAAATAGATAAAGGCATAAAAGGCGATTTATGGGCCGTGCATGGTGGTGGCTTTTACGAAGTGGCTAAGTATCAAAATGGCCCTGAACAAATGCCTCATACCCTGCATTGGTTTAAGTGGGAAGCGTACACAACCTGGATCACCGGTATATTACTATTTAGCTTACTTTATTATGTTGGCGCCGATGTGTACTTAATTGATAACAGCAAAAGTGAGCTAAGTAAATTTGTAGCTATTGGCGCATCACTTGGCTTTATTGGCTTAGGTTATGGTGTTTATCGTTTATTGTGTAAAACCCCGCTCGTTGAAAACGGCAAAATGTTTATTGCTGTGGTTATTGGTTTATTAGCTCTGTGGACTTTTGGGGTTGATCAATTATTTAGCGACCGCGCTGTGTATATTCATGTAGGTGCACTTATTGGCACGTGTATGGTGGGTAATGTGTATCACATTATTATGCCAGGGCAACGCTATATGGTAAGTGAAGTAGAAGCCGGCCGTATACCCGAATCGCTCCCAGGACTAAAAGCCAAGCAATGCTCGATACATAATAACTACGCCACGTTACCTGTGGTATTTATTATGCTTAGCAATCACTTTCCTTACACGTATAGCCACAACTTTGGCTGGCTTATTTTAATTGCGCTGTTTGGTATTGGTATGTGGATACGCCATTACTTTAACTTAAAACATCAAGGCGTTAATAAACCTTCAGTACTTATAAGTGGTATTGCAGCATTTTTTGCCCTTATGCTAGCAATAGCACCTTGGCCCAGCAGTACAACAAATGCAGGCGAAAACGCGCCTTTACAAGCAAGTATTACCGACGCACAAGCGTGGGATATAATCAGCAAACACTGTACGCAGTGCCACAGCGAAACACCTACCTCTGAGCTTTTTCAAACAGCGCCACTTGGCTTTAAACTCGACTCAATTGAACAGGTGAAAAAGTCGCAAGTACTTGTGCATACTCGCGCCGTAATAACTAAAGACATGCCACTGGCTAATATGACAAAAATGACAGACGCAGAGCGCGAAGCGTTAGGACTTTGGTTAACCTTGTTAAATAAGGATAAATAATATGGCTGATCATATTAAAACTGATTACCCACGAGACTTAATTGGTTATGGCCCACATGCGCCTCATGCAAATTGGCCCAATAAAGCACGTATTGCCGTGCAAGTGGTATTAAATTACGAAGAAGGCGGCGAAAACTGCGTGCTGCATGGTGATGCAGCCGCTGAAACGTTTTTATCAGAAATAGTCAGTGCCCCGCATGTTGAAGACCGCCATATAAGCATGGAGTCTATTTACGAATATGGCTCACGCGCGGGCGTGTGGAGGCTACTGCGTTTATTTAAAAAATACGATATACCGGTCACCATTTTTGCAGTGGCGATGGCCCTTGAGCGCCACCCCGATATAGCTAAAGCCTTTGTTGAAGCGGGCCACGAAATTGCAAGCCATGGCCTGCGCTGGATTAATTATCAAAATATAGATAAACAAACCGAGCGCGAGCATATGCAACAAGCCATTGATGTAATTAAAAAGCTCACAGGTAAAAAGCCCAAAGGCTGGTATACCGGCCGAACTAGCCCAAATACCGCAGCCCTTGTAGTTGAGAATGGCACATTTTTATATGACGCCGACGATTACAGCGACGACCTACCTTTTTACAGTATTAAAGAAGGTAAGCCACAGTTAATAGTGCCCTACACACTTGATGTAAACGACATGCGCTTTGCTGCAGTGCAGGGTTTTAATGCAGGGGATCAGTTTTATAATTATTTAAAAGATGCCTTTGATACGCTATACGAGGAAGGCGATCCAGAAGGTGAAAACACCCCAAAAATGATGTCGATAGGTTTGCATTGCCGCTTAATTGGTCGCCCAGGAAGAATAAAAGCACTAGCACGGTTTTTAGAATATGCCCGATCGCATGAGCAGGTTTGGTTTGCCACGCGCGAGCAAATCGCCGAGCACTGGCTTAAAACTCACCCGTATAAAAAAGCATAGTTTATATTTTTTAAAACATAAAAAAGCCCAGCAAAGCTGGGCTTAAATTACTTTAGGAGTAGTGAAATTTATTCAAAAGAAACGGTGATGATATTCGAACACACATTTTCTGTTACACATAATTGGTAATCGTACGATGGTAATGTAGCTCCACGTACGTAATCACGGTAGCGTCCGTTATCTGCAGTGGTATCAACTAACTCACCATTACGGTAAACGCTTAATGACTCTGCACCCACTTCTTCCCAGCTAAGTTCTACACGCATCGTACCTAGGCGTGTTTTGTTAGCGCGTTTTAAGTTCAGTTCAAGGGTCACGTCACTTACAACAACGGCTTGGGTAAATGTATCTGTATTACCTTCACTGTCAGTAACAGTTAGTTCTACATCGTAACTACCCGATTGCGCATATGCATGCACAGGGCTTGAATCTGTTGATGTAGCGCCATCGCCAAAGCTCCAGCTCCATTGTGTAATGTCGTTATTGGCATCATTGCTTGTATCTACAAACGAGGCTGTTAAACCTTGCGTATCAACAGTAAAGCCTGCACGTGGCGGTTGTGCACTTACTTCGCCTATAGCGCTAAGCGTAAGTGACCAGCCATTAATTGTACCTGTATCAGCGGCTGCAGTATCTTCTACATGAAGAGTCCAGTCACCATTTGCTACTTCGCCATTGAATGCACTAGACGTGAAGCTCTTAACAATATCATCGTTACTACCACCAACATTGCTTTGCAATGTTACCTCTGTACCTTGTGCAGATATTAGTTTTACAACTAAGTCACCAGAGTAAGTATGAGTAATATCAACATCGGCGGTTGTGCCAAATACGGTTAAATCATCAGAAACATTAATTACTGAGCTAATCCCCTGTGGAGAATTATCTGGAATTGCTACGCTACCAGTACTGCTGTAGGTAAAGTCATTTAACCCTAATGGTTGTATCATTAATTCAACCGATTGCTGTTTAACAATATCACCCGCAGTGGCCGTTACGGTAAACTCGTAATCTCCCCACTGAGTATCAGTATCGGTTTCAACATTTAGTATCACGTCATCACCAGGGCGCGCTGTAAGCGATGATAAATAAGCACCACCTAATGTTGTTGATAATTCAAGCGTTACTTCCTCATCCCACTCGGCAATTGAGCCAATTGTAAATGTATAGCTTGTAGCCTCTCCAGCTATAATTTGTTGGGTAAGCGGGCTAGCTGATATTTTAAAACCAGGAGTTGGATCCGCATCAATAAGTGCTTGGTTAACATTAAGTCGCGTACCGGCTACCGTTTTCCCCTGCAGTGCAGCATTAGCATCGCCCGAGCTCATTAATAAATCTTTAAGTTCTTGAGTAGATAACTCTGGATTAATAGATAAAACTAGCGCAGCTGCGCCAGCAACATGCGGTGTTGCCATTGACGTACCAGAATACGATGCATAACTTTCACCCGGTGTAGTAGATAAAATAGCAGTACCTGGTGCGCCCATATCAACACTGGTTAAGCCCCAATGAGAGAACCACGAAATATCATCAGTTTGGTTAGTACTTGCAACCGATAGAACACTCGCATTTTCGTAATTTGATGGATAATGTGGGTTTACATCGTTATCAATAGTATCGTTACCTGCTGCAGCTACAAACAGTAGTTCGGCAGCTTCACTTGATTCGATTGCATCAGCCAGCGCTTGGCTATAGGCACCGCCACCCCAACTATTATTTAATACGCGGATGTTAACACCAGAGTTTTTTAGGCCAACCATGTAATCAATACACTTGATTGCATCTGATGTTGATCCATTACCTGCTGCATCTAAAAACTTACAACCAACAAGTGATACTTCATGATTTACACCCACTACACCCACAGAGTTATTACCACTCGCACCTATAGTTCCAGACACGTGCGTTCCGTGACCTTCATCATCCATAGGGTCGCCACTATTGGTAATCGCATTGATACCATGAATATCATCGATAAAGCCATTACCGTCATTATCAATACCATCGCCTGCGATTTCAGAGGTATTTACCCACATATTGCTCGCTAAATCGCTATGGCTATAATCAATACCTGTATCGATTACACCAACAACTACATCACGACTACCAGTAGAAATAGTCCACGCTTCTACAGCATCAATATCAGCGTCTGCCGTACCACCGGTCTGACCTTCATTATTTAGGCCCCAAAGCTCATCAAAACGAGGGTCGTTAGGTGCGCTCGCAATACTTACTCGGTAATCTGGCTCAACATATTCAATAGCTTGATGAGACTTTAAACGCTCAATAGCTTCTTTAGTGCTCATGCCAGACACTTTAAATTTAGCAAGGCGACCTGAGAATAATGATGTGAAGTTATCATCAACTTCATCATTATTTAAATCTGTAATTTTTGCTTTAACCAAGCTTCGTGCTTGTTTACGCATTTGAGGTGTTGCATTTTTTTTATATTTAACAATAACAGAGTCACTGCTTGCAGCTGCTTGTGGAAGAGCTCCTGCATCAGGTAATTTAGCCGAAGCCAAACAAGGTAGTAAAGCAAGCGTAATAATAGATAATTTTGTTTTCATTGTTCTATCCATAGTTGGGTTAGCTTAGATGGTCTAAGCGCGCTCTTTTACTATTTCGAGTACAAGGGATCACGTGGCATATGATTAGGAAACAACCAAACGAATCATTAAACAAGCTAAAAAGTTAAAACGATGTAAAAACCAGCAGTTTTGACCAGTTAATGTGCAAAAAAAACACTAAACACAGACGTTTTAATGAAATTAATACTCAACTATTTACCTAATACTTGATCATTAATTTTTACTGCTTTTTATGGTGAATTTATAAAAAACACAAAGAAACGCTATAACACCATGAAAAATAGAAACTAAAAAATTGGTAAAAAATAATGATTTAAGAAATGCTATTAGAGGAATACAGTAAATAGGCAGTTAATAATTAACAATTATTAAACGTAAGTTAAAAGACAACAAACCGCTTAGTAATAATTATTAGCTACATCGTAAATTTTACTTAAAGAGCTTTTCAAGCGGATCACAAAACATTATATCGGCACGGCATGCTGACACAGCAAATAACTTATAAAACCTATAAAATTTAAGGTATTTGGTTTTAACATTTCAAGGAGAAAATAATGACGTTGAACAAATCACTTTTAAGCTGCGCAGTTGCGATTGCAATGGGTACTAGCTTTGCATCTTATGCAGATACATCAAGCAAATCAGCATCTAGCTCAGAACTTAGTACTAAAGTGTCTGTAGCAAGTATTGAAAACTCGATGACTCTAATACAAACTTTTAATGAAAATACCGCACTGCTTACACAGGATGGTGATAGCAATACCATACTTGTAACAACGACCGGTAATAATAACGAAACTGAAGTTGTTCAGAGTCAATCAGGTAATTATGCTGAGATAACAACTATCGGTGACAATAACTTACAAGTATACAACCAAGACGGCGTTGCTAATGGTTTAATCTCTGAAGTGACTGGTAATAATAACATGCTATTGGTTTCACAATTTGGCCAAGGCATTTTAGTAAATAACGAAGCCATTAATATTGTAACTGGTGATGATAATATCATTGATGTTGAAAAAGGCACTGGTGGCCACTGGTTCTACAACATGGATATGCAAGGTAACGCAAATGAAATTACCTCACTACAAATAGGTGAATGGCATGAAGCTGAAATCACTATGCTTACAGGTGACCAAAATACTCTTGATTTAGTTCAAGACGGATATTGGAACACCTTTAAAGTAAGCAGCCTTCAAGGCAATGAAAACGAACTTGATATTGAACAAGAAGGCGATCGAAACACAGCTACATTTACTTCTATCTCAGGTGATGCTAACGAACTTTTAGTTGAGCAAGATGGCGATGTAAATGCGGTAACTTTTGCTACGGTTGTTGGCGATGATAACGAAATTGATTTAGACCAAGAAGGAGCAATGAATACCATTGAATCTAACTTGTTTGAAGGCTCAAATAACGAAGTTTCTGTAACGCATGTTGGTTCTGAAAACTTATCAACTATAGATGTTATTGGTGATAACAACGAATTAACAGCAACACAAATAGGCGACTTAAACGAAACTTATATGGGCGTGATTGGCTCTGATAATGAGTTTATGGTTAATCAAGTGGGTGATTTAAACTCAGTTCACTTAGCTAACTTTAATGGTTCTGATAACGATGTTGATTTAGTGCAATCAGGCGATGAAAATGCCGTACTTGTTCAATCGTCATATCCAGATGTATCGCTTACATCTAACGATAACGACATCGATATTGCGCAAGATGGTTCTCAAAATGAAGCAATTGTTACCCTTGCTGGTATTTTAGACAGTAACAATAACCAGATTGATATTGCCCAAAATGGCATGTTAAACCTTATTGATATGATGGTTGAAGGCAATAACCACAGTATTGATATTTCACAAACAGGTGAAGGTAACTGGGTTACTGGCGTTGAACAATCAGCATTTTTAGTTGGTGGTGAAAGCGTATCGTTTAGCGTTACTCAAATTGGTAACGACAATATTGTTGAAGGCTCTGTAATTGGCTTTAACAGCACAGTTTCTGTTACTCAAATTGGTGATGGAAACGCAGCAACAATTACTCAAATGTAATTGTTGAGGTGGGGAGAGCGACCCTCTCCCCTATTTTAAATTATGAAAAAAAATATTAACTTTAATAGTTACTTACTCACACTCTTCCTATGTTTTTCTGGGGCTGCTCATGCTGCTGATGAACTAGAAATAGATGGCTTATTACTCGACAGAAGTATCAGCCGCTTTGGTCATCAATTTTATTATGAATTTTCAAACTACTGGCGAGATTTACCCTCAACAGCTGGTTTTAATATCGAAATAAAAGAAACCGTCATACCAAAAGCGGGTACACAACTTTCTTTAATAATGAATAACCAGCTTGTTTACGCAACTTATTTAGGCCGTAGATTAGAGCCGCTCGATGAACGTGTTGAGCAAGCTGTTTTTACTGTAATAGATGCAATGGCTCGCTCAAATATGGCTGCATCAACCCCAGATATGGCTAAAGATGGATGGTAAAATGAAAAAAACAGCCCTTATAATAATAACAATATTAAGCTTTTCGCCCCAAGCGACTGAAATAATTTATACCCCAATTAACCCAAGCTTTGGTGGTAATCCACTAAATGCAAATATGCTGTTGAGTAAGGCTCAAGCACAAAACAAACACAAAGCACCGGTAATAGAAAAAGGTTACGCTGAACAATTTCAAGAAACTCTAGAGCGAACTTACTTAAATCGTATGGTAAGAGAAATTACCGATATGGCATTTGGTGAGGACATAGAAGATAGCCTTTTTAATCAAGACTCTATATTTATGAGTGGTGATTATCAAATTGAAGTTATAACCAGCACAACCGACTCTATTACAGTAAGAATAACAAATATATTAGATGACTCTGTTGTGATCATTGAAGTACCGAGGTTTGGATAATGTATAAGCTACTAATAACAATAACATTACTAGGTTTGAGCGGCTGTGCAAGTTTAGGCAACCTTATTCCACCATCACAGCAAAAAGCTATTAGCCTAGAACCGACTGAATTATTTGCAGACCTAAAAAATCTACCTAAACCTGTGGGCAGTATTCCAGTATCGGTTTACTCATTTAGAGATCAAACAGGCCAATATAAGCCACAAACTAACGTCAGCTCATTTTCAACTGCCGTTACTCAAGGGGCTAACTCTATACTAGTACAAGCACTACATGAATCTGATTGGTTTACTCCCGTAGAGCGTGAAGGTTTACAAAACATTTTAACCGAGCGAAAAATCATTCGTGCAGGCCAAGCCGATAATCCTAACCAAGCTGATTTACCTCCACTTACTACGGCTAAAATTATTTTAGAGGGCGGTATTATAAGCTACGACACCAATGTAAAAACAGGTGGTTTGGGTATGGAATACTTTGGTATAGGCGCATCAGAGCTTTACCGTGAAGATGCTATTTCAATATACTTACGCGCTGTTGATGTTCGTACAGGACAAGTATTATTAAGTGTAGCTACCAGTAAAAAAGTATTAAGCCAAGAAATGCGAGCAGGCTTTTTTAGATACGTAAGCTACAAACGACTAGCTGAAGCTGAAGCAGGCTTTAGTGACAATGAACCTATGAGTATTTGTGTAACGCAAGCAATAGAAAAAGCACTTACAGACCTTATAACTAAAGGTATTGATAAAGGCTTATGGGCCAAAAAAGTGAGCTAATCACATAGGTGTTATAACAAATATAAAGGCTACTTAAAAGTAGCCTTTATAGGGGAATTCAATGTGCAATAAGCTATTTAGCCACAGGTAATAAAACAGAAACATAGCGCTGAGCCCAATTAGCAAGCTCCACTCGATTACGTGAGTTAGTTTTTTTAAACGCACTATATAAGTGCGTTTTTACAGTGTGGTCGCTAATATTAAGTTTTTCAGCAATAGTATTGTTACTCGCACCTTGTGCAATTAGATGAATAACAGACTTTTCTCGCTTTGTTAAGTGCTCGTATTGGTCTTGCTTTAATTCAATGTTGTCATGTAGGTTATTAAACGACGATGCCACGGCTAAAATATCATTAAATGCCTTTGATATAACTTTACGTGTAAACCAAAGCTCGCCAGTATTAACCCGAACTACGCCTTTAAAAATAGCTTCTGGCGGATCAGATTTATAAAAAACACCGTTAAAATGGTTAAGCAATAAATTTTGCTCGCACACGTCTTCTTTATTTACATTAAAAATGACAACGTTATGATGTTTAGCTAAACAAATTAGATCTGCTGGAATAAGGTCTTGCCATTTGCTTTTAGCACCATCTATTAAAAACAAATCATAATTTTCTCGCTGCTCAGCTTTAGGAACAACGTCGTCCATTTTAATATCACTAAACAGGGCTTGCAGTGTTCTTAAAATAGTGGAGTAATTATGGGAATGGAAAGATGATTGAAATGTTGTTTTTACGAATACAGAGTTTATATGAGGCATAAATTTCGTCCTTGAAACATTTACACTACATTACCTAAATCAAATACAACTTACAATGAGATTTTGGTATTAAAATACAGTTATAATTTCTCATACTAATAGAGATAAAAACTAATAAAATCAACTACAAAAAACTAAAATCCGAGTTCAACAAATTACTTTTATAAGATAAATAACAGATCGGATTAGTGGGTTAATAACTCAGAAAACCTTGAGTAAATTAGTCTATACAAACATTTTGAGTGGTTTATTTTATAGTCGTTTTTAATTTATTTAGCGCATTAACCGAAAACCCTCGATCGTAAAAATACACAATCTCTCCGCTGCTATTTATGAGTACAACACGAGCATTATTTGGGCTTTGGTTGCCTGTAAATTTTTGTACTGCTTCACCATCTTTATAAATAGTGATTACCCCACCCCATAATTCCTTAGGAATGCCTTTGCGCATACCGCTGTCTATAAATGTACTAAACATCCGTGGCGCCATGCCGGCAATGGTTGGTAGTTCGTATGTAGGAAGCGTTACACCTGCCATATCTAAACCAATTAACCAACGGTCAATATCAAACTGGCTGTCTTGCTTGTATCCAATGAGTAGAAGTGTTTTATCTGCTTTGAAATCACTAGGTATAGTTACTATGCTTTGCTCTAAGCTTTCGCCGCTAATGCTTGGGAACTGCTTACCTGTTAATTGCTGGTTTGGGTACTGTGTTGTACACGCACTAAGTAATAAAAATGCAAAGGCACTTAATGTTAATTTGATCATAATAAACCTAATTTTTTATATATTATATCGATACGTTTAGTATGGCTGTTAAGATCTAAAAATGCTGATTATCTATATAATTTTTAAATTTAGATGCAGTCATAGGTTTTCCATACTTCCAACCCTGCCCGTAATGTACACCCGCCATTTTTAAAATAGCTTCTTGCTCAGTGGTTTCAATTCCTTCTGCCACACAGGTATAATTAAACTTATGCACAAGCTCCATAATATGTGGGATCATGGAGGCTTTTAAACCCTCAGTTGCTATATCTTGAACAAACGTACGGTCAATTTTAAGTTGGTGAAAACTCAAATTTTGTAAGTTTCTTAAATTCGAATAACCCGTACCAAAATCATCTAATGATAAGTTAAATCCCGACTCAACCAAGGTTCTAAAATGAGCATGCGCAATGCTTGTATCAAGGTATTCATCTTCAGTTATCTCTAAACAAATAATAAAGCGTGAATTGGCAAGCTCTATTATTTGCGGCAGCAACGACACATTACCCAGCTCTACATCACATGGAAATATATTAAGCGACACTTTAAAGCCTTTCGGCAATGCCTCTATAGAGGTTAACTCTTTTAGGGTGGTCGCTATCATTGCCTTAGTGAAAATCCATGTTAAATTATTTTTTCTAATAACCGGAATAAACTCATCTGGAAATAAAGCACCGTACTTATCTTCAAAACGTGCAAGTACCTCGCAGCCAATAAGCTTGCCACTTTGCAAACAAATAATGGGCTGGTAAGTCCAATAAAATGCTCCCTTTTTAAGCCCTTTACGAATACGCTGATTAGTAGATCGTCGTGCAGCAATTCCTGCATTAACCAATAACGCACTCGACACACCAGCTAAGCAAGTTAAGATTAAGGAGATAATTAATAAAAAATGGTTATTAGAGAAAAACTGGCTCCAAGGTAAGTACACTGCCGTGCAATAATAGGTACTCTCAGTACTACAAGCAACACTCCTCTCGTACGGTAAATAACTGCTGTCACTTATTTTACTATACGTGCCTTTGGTTCCTGCTAAATGATGCAATTCCTGGGAGTCTTTATAGACAACTTCCCAATTTTTTGACTCAATACTGGCAGAGTTAAATGCTTTTGACTCCATAATCAAATTGAAATCACCTTGGCGAACGATTACGACTTCCATAGGTCGGCCAGTGAATAATAATAAATACAACTGCGGCTCAAAACGCACGCGTACACCTTCATCTCTTCGGATATAGTCGGGCTCTCGGTCTTTTATTACACTGCTTAGTAAGCCAGCTCCAGTTGTACACATTAACTGGTTCCCAATAAAAAAACCGATATCAATTACATATTTTGAATCAAATAATGCACGCCGCATTTCAAGTAATGTAGTTTCATCGCACTGCTTGAAATCAAACTTATTAAGAGGAATAAGCACACTGCGACGCTCTAATACAGCAGCGTCCACATGTTTAATAATGTGTTTAATATCGGCATTTATTTGCATAGTGAGCTGCTGCGATGCAAAGTAGAGCAAAATAAGGCAACCAGTTACAAAAACCAACCCTCCAGTTAAAGCAGCTATAATAGATTTTTGTTGGTACTTTTTCATAGCATCCCAAAGTTGTTAATTTATATCACTACTTTATTTAGATGATTGCATAAGTAACACTAAATTCAAATAGATAGCTTTAGCAATTGTTAAATAAATATTGTACTAGCTGAGTTATTTCAAAGCTTATAGTTAAATGTTGGTTACTTTCAAAGTGAATGCCGTCGCTGTCTGTAATATTAATAAATGCATTAAAATCGATAAAAGCGCATCTATTATTAGCCGCCACGCACTTAAATACATTAGAGAGCGCTGTTGCTTTTATATCGGCATCTTCATATATACGTGAATACTTCTCTGTAACTTTTATTTCAGGTGGGCTGGCAATAATGATTTGGGGGGCTTTCAAAATGCTACTTTGCTTATAATAGATATGTATTGAATTAATTAAATCATTCAAGCCATCTGCTATTAAACTAGGTGTTAAATTAAAACGTTTTTTTAGATCGTTTGTACCAAGAGCGATAATAATAAAGTTAAGCTCATGTTTATCTAAATAAGGCTTTAGGTAGCTAACACCACTAATCACACCATCAAACGGCGGATTATGCACTAACGTACGATTAGGTTGCCCTGCCTCAATAACAGCAAAGTGACATCCTAAGTTTTTGCCTAATAACGATGTCCAACGGGTATTTTCATCAAAACGCTTACCCGTTACAGGGTTTAAACCCCAGGTATTCGAATCACCAAAGCAGAGTATTTTTTTTGTCATTTTAATCATTAAAATGGGTTAAGTGTATAACCCTGTTGTTGTAATTGAGCATGTGCTGTCATCGCCGAAAGTGACATTTGCACACCTTCAATTAGTTGCCCTGGCGCTACTTTATAATGCGTAGCCGATTGCCCGCATACAAAAACTACTGTGTTAGTGGTAAGCAATTGCTTTATTAAGCTTTGATTTTTGTTATCTGCTTTAAAACGTTCTTTATATTCACTATTAGCCAATACATCAACGCTAGCACTGCCATGTACCACTAACGCTAATTGAATGTTATCTGGTTTTACACCGTGTGCTACATGCATATTAATAAAACGTGCAAGTGAGTTCATTGAATTGTTCTGCTCACCTTTTTTAGCGCCATCACCAACATCAAAGGCTATTTTGAATACCGTAGAGTCATTTATCTGAACATGCTCCGGGAGACTATAAAAGTAACCAAAGTCTTTAATAAGGTTTTCACCCGCCTGCGAAAATGGGCTTATAAGTAAAAGCAATAATAGGTATTTCATAAACAATCCTGTGTTTTAAATAAGTTAACCTATTTATAAAACTAACAGAAGCAAAGAAAAAAGGGCAGCTTATCATGCTACCGATTAAGTGTTTTTATGATGGTGGTTAATAAACTGCATACCTAAATAGCTAAATGTTCGTTTAAACATTTCTACAAAAATATCAGGCGCTTCAAGCGATGATGCGTTTGATAACAACGAAAAATCTTTATTACGTAAAGCCCGTAACTTCGGCTTCAAGGTTTCGTCATCCATGTAATCTGTGATCCTATCTATAAAAGACTTCATTTGTACCGTAGTGTTATACCAATAAACAGGAGACGCGAACACCCAATGGTCGTACTTTAAAGCCACTTCAAATAGCGCGTAAAAGTCATCATTTTTATAGTTTTTGTCATAACAATACGGCGCAATTTTATAATCATCCAGACAAATTACGCGCACATCATTTTGCTCGGCAAAGCTATTAACATGGGCTGTGGTATTGCCGTTTTTTCGTGCGCTTGAATAAATAATAATAGTATTACGCTCAAGTTTTTGTTGCATTTAGTTAGCTCCTTTTTTAATGTGGTAGAAGCTTAAAACCTCAAGTTATATTGAGGTCAACTGAAGGATTAAAATTATGCCCGTAGGACAAAAAAAATTAACCGAAGCTAATCTAACCATTGGCTATGTAGCAAAAAGAAGTGGTGTAAAAGTATCTACTCTTCACTTTTACGAAACTAAGTTTTTAATTAAGAGCTGGCGGAATAATGGTAATCAGCGACGCTATAAACCTGATGTATTACGCCGTGTAGCTGTAATAAAAGCAGCTCAAGCGATGGGAATTACGCTCGATGAGATTAAAAACACCTTAGCTACCCTGCCCGACAACCGCACACCAACAAAACAAGACTGGTCAGCACTTTCAAAACATTGGCAAGCGCAACTTGATGAGCGAATTGCGCATATGCAACGCCTGCGCAACAAAGTAGACGGTTGTATAGGATGTGGTTGCTTATCACTTAAAAGTTGCCCAATTTACAATAAAGATGATCATTTAGGCGAAAATAAAAGCGGCGCTGTGCTTTTAAAGCCAGATCCTTTATCTATGAAAAATAAAGCTTAACTTTTAGCTAAAGTGAAAACAGATTATCAATTATATAATGATAAATATGCTTCCTTATGCGATAAACAGAGCCTTGCCCATACATATTAATTACATTTAAATTAGAGAAGATCATGCCATCTTATTTTTAGCTTAATAGTTGACCAATACAGCCAAATACATAGGTCATTAATCAATTATATCCACACTATAAATGTATCTTTTTTGTAGTATTTTGTAGTCTCGCCATTATATTTGTAACCATTTCTTTAATTAATATATTTAATCCATTTTTGTGCAGTAATTAATTTTAAAAAAGCAATATAAAAATCATAATAAACCAACTACCCTTTAAAACCCGCAGTTAAAACACATAAACAACAGCCACTTAAGAATTAAAGTAAAAGCTCTATTTATATAAATAGAAAACAACTTATAATAAAAGTTAAATAATAGAAACGCTTCATATATTAATAAATATTTAATATATCTCTATCTATAGTTTTATATTTCAAAATTATTCACCTTCATTTGGGTTTTATACATGCTTAGAAAAATATCAATCCGGCTGCGATCAGCGCTCGCCTTTAGTTTTATCGGATTATTAGTTATTATTGTTAGTCTGATTTCAATATTTAAACTGAACCAATTAAACTCCGAAATTAATGCCATTGCAGAAACCAATGTGCCAGCACTTGAAACCTCCTTAACTCTACTTTCTGACTTTTATAATTTAAGGCTGCAAAATAGTAACGTAATTAACGCAACTACAGCTAAGCAATTTTCATACAAACAACTTTTCGATAGCGCTAAACGCAAACTTCTCGACAACATGAAAAACATGGCTCTACTGCTTAAAACTAAAGATGAACAACACCAATTAGAAGTGATTGAATCTGATATTTATAAGTTTTTATCTCTACAAAATCAACAAATGAAATTGCTAACGGAAAATGATTTACAAAGAGTTGAAAGCCTTCAAGAGAATGAGATGAAGCAGATTCGCGATGGCGTAACACAAGCTATTAATAGCATTGTAGAAAGTCAGCAAGCAAATATTCGCGATAGCAAAATTAAAGCACAACACGTTTTTGACCAATCTGTTTTTTTTGCGTGGATTACATTAAGTGTCGCCATTATTTTAGTTTGGTTTTTTGCTTGGTCGCTTACCCGAAGCATTATAAAACCTATGCAAAACGTTTTACATCTAGCGCAGTCTATAGCCCAAGGTGATTTAACCCAATCGATTAGCGATGAAGGCAATGATGAAACCACAAGTATGATTATTGCATTGAGTCAGATGCAACAAACTCTCAGAAATACCATTAATAAAATTCAAGACTCGTCTCATAACTTAGTTTCTACATCAGAAGAGCTAAGCGTTGTTACTGAGCAATCTACGCAGGGTATCATTTCGCAAAATGAGCAGTTAGAACAAGCTATTTCCGCAGTTACGGAGTTAACGGTTTCAGCCGAACATGTTGCGCAAAACTCAGCCGACACATCTCGCGAGTCAGACTCAGCAAACGAACAAGCTCTAGCTGGCTTAAAACAAGTGGAAGATACAGTGACTACTATTACCGCTCTTCTTAGCGAAATAGATAAAACTCAAGACGGTATCAAAAACTTAGCCACAGAGGTCAATAAAATAGGCTCGGTCCTTGACGTGATCAGAGATGTAACCGATCAAACGAACCTACTTGCTGTCAATGCCGCGATTGAAGCTGCAAGAGCGGGTAGTTATGGCCGAGGCTTTGCTGTTGTAGCGGATGGCGTTCGTGCATTAGCTCATAGAACAAGTGAATCAACAAAAGAAATTGAGCTAATGATTCAGTCAGTTCAAAGTGGAACTAAAAACACGGTAATCTCAGTGCAAAGCAGCCACGACAAGGCACAAAAAAGCTTAGATATATCGCAGTTAGCAGGCAAAGCTTTAATAGAGATAACGACTGCAGTTGCGCATATAAACAGTCAAAATGCGACCATTGCGTCTTCTGCTCACGAGCAGGCAAATGTATCTCGTGAAATTGATAAAAACTTATTAGTAATACGCGACGTTGCTGCTGAAGTAGCTTCTGGCGCTACACAAACGAATATGTCGAGCCATGAACTTTCTCGTTTGGCCGACTCGCTAGATGACTTAATTAAAAAGTTTAAAGTTTAAAATAGTTTTGTCTTAGCTTAAATACCCGCTTTATTAGGTATTTAAGTTAAGTAAAAACATACCAGACAGCTATTTGCATATGCTGGTAAATAAACGAAAAAGTATATTCAATACAGGTAGTGGCATTGCTAACTGGTTAATTTTTAAGTATTATTGCGTGCCTAAAAAGGAAGTAAATATTCAAGGAATAAGCTGTTGGAACCAACTAATCACACTCCAGAAAACAATACAAAACCACCTGTAGTTACTCAAAAATTCACTCAAGCCCTTAAAACGGTCGATCATAAAGAACTGAAAAGCACTGGTTTTTGGTTAAATCAATTTTTTATGGTTATTTCTACTGTATTTGGTGTTTTTCTGGCGGCTCAAAGCGGTTTAGAACAAGCGCTTAAGTTTGATTCATTTAGCAAAATGGAAGATAACTACTATTTGCGTACGTCGCTGTATGACGAAGTTAATGATAACGCAAATACGGTAGCTGAGTATGCAGAACGCTTAGCGAAGAGCCCACCAAAATCAGAAATGGAATTTTTTAAACCCACACTTGAGCTGTACATATGGAAAACCATGCAGTTTTCGCCTACTACGCTTGAAACACCGAGTGAATTTTTGACTAGAATACGTCGGTTCTATTCTCGAGCTGACTTTGTCATTAATGCCGCAATAGATCGAAAAATATCTGCTAAGCAAGCTTCTGTCGAATTAGCCAAAATAACAGACTTAATTAAAACTCAAACGCTACCCGCACTAAAAAATAGCGCTAAACAATTAAAAATGGAATTACAGCAGAATGATATCTCTGTTGGTTCACTAAAGGAGCTAGAAAATGCTAACTAAAAGCTGTCCACATTGTAAGGAACATCCATTAGAAGTAACCAATTATCAAGGTGAAGAAATAGATATTTGCCGTGAATGTGGCGGCTTATGGTTTGAAAAAAATGAAGTAAACAGGATGATTTCTGAAATAAACGACGGCCCAGAGGGTGACAAATTTGAAACTCACTTTGGTGAACCATTAGGAATTTCTGAACTTGACTGCCCTGATTGTAAAAAAAGTCTAGAGCGTTTTCATTTGCTTGAAGCTTTTCATACCGAAATTGATGTTTGTAGACACTGCGACGGGACGTGGATTGATAAGGACGAACTTGAAAGTGTTGAAAATAGCCCTGAAATAAAAGCGAGTTTAGGCGAGCTAAATCAAAAAGTAAGTTGGAAAACCTACTTGTTCCAATTTTTAACGCAAATGCCTGTTGAATATAATATTAAGCCACAAAAAACCCCCTGGGTCACTCGCGGCCTCATTGTTTTAAATACGCTAATTTTTGCACTTTATTTTTTAGATCCAAGCTCATTTAGTTATGTTATTGATAACTTTGCTATGACACCTGCAGATTTGAGCGAGGGTAATGAGTTGTGGACTGTATTAACTTGCGTATTTTTACATGGTTCTATAATGCATTTAGTCGGCAATATGTACTTTTTATACGTAGTTGGCGATAACTTAGAAGACGTTTTAGGCCATAAACGCTTTCTGTTATGGTATTTAGCCTGTGGACTACTCGCTTCGTTTGCAAGCTACATTGTAAGTCCAATGTCGAATATACCCGGCGTGGGTGCAAGTGGCGCAATAGCAGGTTTATTTGGCATGTACTTAATGTGGTTTAGACACGCAAGCCTTACTTTTATGTTTGTAATTTATCAGAAGAAACTTTCTGCAGTATGGTTTTTTGCTATTTGGTTAGGATTTAACATTTTTGGTGCAGTAACAGGCCCTGATGGCATTGATTATGGTGCGCATATTGGTGGTTTTATAGCTGGACTAATTATTGGTTATATTTTGAAAAGTAAAATATTAGAGCAAAACCCTATAATTCGTTTACTAAACCAAAAAGAAGCACAGTTAAAACGTTAATCGTCATATTAAAGCCACTAATAGATGAATATTAGTGGCTTTATCAAACTTCTCACTAATTTCTATAACTTATACCAATCCGCAATAATATTTAATCATTTTGCGGGGCTAAACGTGTCGCTACCTGCGTTAAAAAATTCTCATTTAGAACAACTAAATAGCGAATTTTTTGCCTAGCTATCAACACGTTTTTCCGCCCTCAAAATAGACCACTTAATTAAGCGAATTGGTATTACAACGCGTATAAACTGTATAAAATTGACCAGTGTTTTTTATCGGTATATCGTACGTTATAGCCTCTTCACTAAGTTCGCATTCAAAGTTATTTAATATATCAGACAGCAGTGCTTGCTCTTCGGTGAACTGTATTGTGGTGTACCACAAGACTGAATCTTCATCTTTTTTGTTTTCAATATAAATACTCTGTAGCAAAGAGCTATTAAAAAACATGTTTGAAGGCTTTGAAGTACGTATTGTTTTATTATCGAAATAAAAGTAACCATTGTTATCACTTATGGCTTCATCAATATAAGTATCACCATAAATCAGCTCTCTTGTTACCTTAACGCCCTGTTGGGGTTCACCATTGTTTAATAGCCTACCTTTTACAGGCAATGACAACGTAACGTCTTGTTTGTTAAAAAAGCCAAACATGTCTGCATATCCTTGCATTGGTATTAATAAAAATAAAATAAGCGTTAAAGTCACGCCAGCCGATTTTGTATTGGTCATAAAAAATCCCTTTCCTATTTATATTTTTAGCCTAGCAATAAATCTGGAAAATAAATAGCAATAATACTGCCCCCTATATTCACTAAAATACAAAGCCAAAGTAGCACTATAAAACTGCGCTTTTGCGATTTATGACGAAGTAATTGTTGAGCAAGTAATGCACCCGGCCACCCTCCAAATAATGCAAGTAGTTGCAGTGTACGCTCTGGCGTGCGGTTTACTTTTGTATGTGAAGAACGCTTAGCTTGTCGCTTATCCCACGCGTACATTAAAAAGGTTATAGCACTTAATACACTTACATAACCTGGTACATATATTGGTATATAAACGGGTAAGTATTGCAATGGGTAAGCCAGCCAAATGGCAGCTAAATAAAGTAATGAGAACGTGATTAATATTTTCTTTATCAATTAACTACCACCTATACTGGGCTTATAAGAGCCTAACAACAAGAGT
Source organism: Pseudoalteromonas sp. SWXJ133 (assembly GCF_015864365.1). Taxonomy (NCBI): domain Bacteria; kingdom Pseudomonadati; phylum Pseudomonadota; class Gammaproteobacteria; order Alteromonadales; family Pseudoalteromonadaceae; genus Pseudoalteromonas; species Pseudoalteromonas sp. SWXJ133. Next base: position 24,599 of record NZ_JADYXJ010000029.1, on the reverse strand, counting down.
CAAATTATGACATATTTTAAATCGCTATTCTTAGTATTATATTTGTGCACATTTAGTAGCTTTGCTAATGAAACTGCCAGTAACCTTGATAAAGAGCTAGAAGTGTTTAAACCTTACTTAGGAACGTGGCAAGCAGACTTTAAAGTACCAGAAGGCGCTAAAAAAACACGAGATGTTGGCCGTTGGGAACGCGCTTTAAACGGTAAAGCTATTCGTACCATGCACACGATTAATGAGGGTGAGTATGGCGGTGAGTCAATGATTTTTTATGATAGCAAAAAAAAGTCACTCGTATTTTATTATTTCACTACGGCAGGATTTTACACTAAAGGCACAATAACGGTATTAAGCCCTACTCAGTTTGTAGTCTATGAGGAAGTAACAGGCAGTAAAGAGGGAGTGACTAAGGTTAAATCTACTAGTGATTTAAAAGACGATAAATTTATTGTATCGACCTCTTACCTTAAAAAGGGTGAGTGGACAAAGCCCGAACAACGTATTTATACACGCAGTACAAAAACGGTTAAATTTAAATAGCCGCGATTTATAAACATAAAAAAGGCAGCCTAGGCTGCCTTTTGTCATTTATAAAATCGTATTTATTTTACGTATTTTTTAAATGCAGCGTCTACTGGTGTATCAGCAAGGTGATTAGTGTAGTTGCTCATTACTTTTTGAGACAAGCCTACAATAATTTCAAGTAGTTGTTGCTTGCCGTAACCTGCTGCAAAGAATTTTTCGATTTGCTCATCGCTGATCACGCCACGTTCACGTGTCATTGCGAGTGTAGTTTCACGAAGAGTTTCTAGCTTAGGGTTTTCAAGTGGTGTTTTGTTAACAAGTGCATCAACAATACCTTGGTCAACTTTCATTGCCGCTGCAATACCACTGTGTGCAGGAACACAGTAATGGCATGCGTGTTCAACGTTAATTGATTGCCATACTACTGTTAGCTCTTCTGCATTGAATGATGTTTTTTGAAACAGCTCATGCAGTACTTGGTAACCTTTAAGTAATGTTGGTGCTTCAGCCATTACTGCATGTAAGTTAGGAAGCATACCAAATGCTGCTACTGAATCAGCTAGTAACGGTTTTGCTTCTTCTGGTGCGTTTTCTTGAGTGTATAAAGTAAATTCGGCCATGGTTAGCTCCTAATAATTAATAGTTTTAAGTAACTTCGAGATATATAATATTTGATTTTGAGCGATTGTTCAAGTTAAAATTGAGCAAATGTTCAAATTAATTGAGAAACAACATGGTTAATAAGGTGAAGTTTGAGCGCGAGACAGTTGTCCGCCTTGCAAGTCAGCTATTTTGGGAGAAGGGTTTTCATGCAACTTCGACGCGTGATTTACAAGATGTTGTAAACATGCGCCCAGGAAGTATTTATTCTGCTTTTGGTTCAAAAGAAGGACTCTATATTGAATCGCTAAAAGACTACACTGTCCAAATGGAAAGCCAGATTAAAGAATGCTTATCTACATCAGACAGTATTCTTGGTGGTTTACGTGCTTTTGTTGAGGATGTAGTCACAAAAAAAGAAAGTACGCCAAGTGCTATTTGCATGTTAGTAAAAGCTAATTGCGAGTTTGCTGATAAAGACAGCAATTTATATCAACTAAGTTTAGATTTAGCTGATAAATTTGAAAACTATCTTTCGATTCTTTTTGAGCAAGCAATTGAAAACAATGAGTTGAGTAATAATATATCTGCGCAAGAATATGCACGATTTTTTGAGGTTCAGTTTACTGGATTACGTGGTTATTTTAACCGCCCAGGTGTTGAGTCTCTAGCTCATCCTATGATCAATCAAATGTTTAAGATCATAAAAACCCTATAAACACCTTTTATCAATTATTTGAATAAAAAACGGCCGTAATTTAATTACTGCCGTTTTTATTTTATCGGAATACTAAATAATACCAATTCGCTTAATTAAGTGTTCTATTTTGAGGGAAGAAAATCGTGTCGATAACAAGGCAAAAATTTCGTTATTTAGTTGTTCTATATCAGAAATTTTTAACGTAGTTAACGTCAGATTTAACTCCTCAAATTGATTAAGTATTATTGCGGATTGGTATAAGTATTATGTTTTTAATTTATTAAGTTCTGAATCTTGTTGCGCAACAAGCTTGTTAAGCACTTCGCTGCTATCTCCCGCTTGTGCAGATAGATCAGCAAGCTGCGACGCTGCATCAGATATAAGCGTTAAATTACGATTTATTTCTTCTGTTACTGAGCTTTGCTCTTCCGCAGCAGTTGCAATATGCGTAATTTGATTCGTTATCTCGTCAACTTTAACTACAACACTGTGCAGGGCTTCAAAGGCAACTGATGTTTCATCAACGGCATCCTGTGCACGTATTACACCTTTTTCAATAACAGTAGAAGCGTTACCCACTTCAGATAATAAGCTATCTATTAACTGGCTTATATCATCAGTTGATGAACGTGTTTTAGAAGCAAGTGCACGTACTTCATCAGCAACAACTGCAAAGCCTCGGCCATGTTCACCAGCGCGTGCTGCTTCAATGGCGGCATTGAGTGCTAGTAGATTTGTTTGTTCTGAAATAGTACGAATTACATCTAATATTTGCGTTATATCTTTACTACGCGAAGCTACTTTTTCAACGGCTTGGTTAGCTTCTTTAATTTCTTCAGACATTGTTTTAACTTGCGTCATCGCTGACGATAAGCTTGACTCACTGCTTACGACCAAACTATTTATTTCATCGGCTTGCTGGGCTGATTGCTCTGATGCTCTGGCAACCTCGAGTGCTGTAGCACTCATCTCGTTCATAGCCGTTACCACACTTTCAATTTCTTGAAATTGCGATTGCACATTATGTTTGGTATCAATAGCAATATGCTGCGCTATCTCACCTTGTTGCTTGGTTTGATCAGATACATCTTTAAGCTCTGTGATTAAAATACGTAACTTTGATAAAAAGGCATTAAAGCCCCCCGCTAAAGCAATGAGCTCTGCATGTGTTTCAACATGAAGGGTATGCGTTAAATCTCCTTCTGAGCTTGCAAGGTTATCTACGCGTTGTTGAATTTGTTGAAGAGGTGCAACCACACTACCAATAACAAATTTCATTATTAAAAAAGCAATAACGGCAATAACGGCACCTGTAATTAAAATCATCGCGCCTAAGTCGTTTGCAGTGTCTGCCATGTCTTGTGATAAGGCATCTGGGCCCGCTAGAGCCAGTTTACTTGGCACCTCTATAAGTAAAGACCAGTGTGTATTAGCCAGTTTTATATTTATAGGGTAATTAACCAAGTATTCAGACGATGTTTTAAATATGCCTTTTTGGCCTTTAAATTTTTCAAGCTCTTTAAACAAGCCAGAACTAACTGCTTCTTTAAATGGACGCCCTAATTTAGATTTATAATGGCTACTTCCTACAACTAAACCAATATCACTAAGTACAGTTACTTTAGCTTCGCCATTATAAAGCTGCTTAGAAAGCTCCTCAGTCATAGCCTGAAAAGTCGGCAGTGTTAAATCAACGCCTGCCAAACCAATAAACTGGCCCGATTTTAAAATAGGCACTGTTAATGAGGTAAGCATTACTGAATTTCCTGATGGAATTTCGTATAAGTACGGCTCCATAATACAAGGCTTAATTGTGTCTTTTGCACACAAATACCAATGCGCTTCACGAATGCCAAACTCATTTAAAGAGGTTATATATTTATCGGCGGCATTAGCTACTTTTTGCTGCTTTATCGCACCATTTTGGTCGCGTGTTATATAAACTTCTAAGGTACCATCGCCATCAACAGAGTGTTTATAGCCCTTGTTAAAGCTCGAATCTTGTCCGTCAAACGCGTTTGGTTCAAACTGAGAGTAGATAGATGAGAGTAATGTATTTTGTTCTAAAATAGAGCGGTTTATACTTACTACCGTATCTCGGCTAAGGCTTTCACTTTTAGCCGCATCACCTAGTAAAGCAGCTAAAGAGTATGGCACTCGGTAAGCTTCGTTGATAAAACCCGCTATTTTTTCTCCATATATGGCCGCATTAGCATTTAACTTCTCTTCTACTTCAGCAACAATATAATTTTCTGATTTTTTTGCTAGTTCGGTATTACTTGCAGATAGCTGCCACCATAAAATGCTCGAAAGCACTAGTACAGTGATAAATATACTTCCAACAGTAAGCCACAGTAATTTTTTTGCTAGCGATATTTCTCGCATTCATCTCACCCTCTAGTTAAATCTCGTGTATAGTTTAGTAGATCTAACCAACGAAGCTATGAATATCGTTAAAAAAATTGAAATTAATACAATACGTTGAGTTTTTAGCGCTTAGCCAAGCATGCCGTTGTAATTGAGGCCATAATTAATAAACACACACTTACCCATAAACAGGCCACCAGCCCATATACTTGAAAAACCCACCCAGAAAGCACCGTACCAAGCAAACGCCCTACTGCATTGGCCATATAGTAAAAACCAACATCGAGCGATACCCCGTCGTTTTTAGCAAAGCTTACTATTAAGTAACTGTGCAATGATGAATTTACAGCAAATACACCGCCAAAAATAAGTAAGCCGATTACAAGCGTAAAATGTACCGCTATATCAAATTGCATCAGCAACGCTAAAATACTGGTTACGCCACTTAATAAAGCAACCCACCAATACGCTTTTTTGACTGTGTGTGAGTTTGAATCACTTTGTCCGGTTATACGTGGCGCTTGCGACTGCACTAATCCATAAGCAATAACCCATAAGGCCATAAAGCCACTTACCCACCAATGATCCCAGTTAAACTGAGCGGCTAGGTAAACAGGCAATGCCACTACAAACCACACATCGCGCGCCGCAAATAAACATAAACGCGCTGCGCTAAGTAAGTTTATTGCCCGCGATTTAGAAAATAGCTCTTTAAACTTAGGTTTATTTTTGGCTTTGCCAATATCGCCTTTTAAATAAATTAAACTAATAACCCACGCAACACTAAGTAAAGCTATTAAGCTTACTAGCGCACCTACAAAGCCAAATACGGTAAGTAGCAAGCCACCTAAAAAAAAGCCCACTCCTTTTAACGCATTTTTAGAGCCAGTAAGTATGGCAATCCATTTATATAATTGACTTTGCCCTGTATCGTCTTGTGGTACTAAATACTTAATAGCGCTTTTTGCACTCATTTTATTTAAGTCTTTAGCTATGCCACTCAGTGCTTGCGCTGCCATAACATAGGCAACGGTTAGCCAATCTCCAGGCACGCAGAGCATGGCCAAAGCGACAAGCTGCAGACCAAGCCCTACATTCATGGTTTTGTTTAACCCTAAATGTGCCCCAAGCCAACCACCGACTAAATTGGTGATCACACCAAAAATTTCATAAAACAAAAACAGCATGGCTATCGCAAATGCACCATACCCTAACTGATGAAAATACAGCACCACCAGCATCCGTAGCGCACCATCCGTTAAAGTAAATGCCCAGTAATTACCAGTAATTATTAAATATTGTTTTATAGAACTTGGTAAACTAGCTAACTGAGCAAACATAGCGTTAAACCTTTTTAAACGAGATTAAACCACATCACTTTTTGCAACTTTAAGCATTAGCTCAGCAGTACGGTTTGCATAACCCCACTCGTTATCATACCAAGCGTATAACTTAAGCTGAGTGTTATTAATTATCATGGTTGAAAGGGCATCTATGGTGCAGCTGCGCGGATCTGTTTTGTAATCTATAGATACAAGCGGTCTTTCTTCGTAGCCTAAAATATCTTTTAGCTCGTTATTTGCAGCGCTTTTGAACCAGTCATTCACTTCACTTTGTGTAACGCCGCGCTCAAGCTCAAATACGCAATCGGTAATTGACGCATTAGTAAGAGGCACACGAACAGCATGGCCGTTTAACTTGCCCTTAAGCTCAGGGAATATATGCGTAATAGCCGTTGCACTGCCGGTTGTGGTTGGTATTAAACTAGTCCCGCACGAGCGCGCGCGACGTAAATCTTTATGAGGTGCATCAATAATAGTTTGTGTATTGGTAATATCGTGAATCGTGGTCATTGAGCCGTGCTTAATGCCCACTTTCTCTTGCAAAATCTTTACTATTGGCGCTAAACAGTTAGTTGTACACGAAGCCGCCGTAACAATTTTATGCTCACTTGGGTTATAAAGATCATCGTTTACACCCATTACTACATTTAAAATACCATCTTCTTTTACTGGCGCCGTTACTACAACGCGCTTAACACCTTGTGCTAAATATTGGTTTAGCAACTCAGTTGTTTTCATTTTTCCGCTGGCTTCTATTACTACATCGCAATCTGACCAATCAGTTTCATTTATGGTTTTATTATTCGTCACTAAAATAGTGTGTTTACCTACACTAAATGAGTTTTCATCGCTGGTAATATGTTGTGCTAAGCGCCCATGTACCGAGTCAAACTCAATTAAATGAGCGTGTGTTTTAGCATCGCCCGCTACATCGTTTACTTTAATAAACTCTATTTCTGGCCAATCAACTGCTGCGCGCAATGTTAAACGCCCCATACGGCCAAAACCGTTAATACCTACTTTAATCGTCATAATAAAATACCTTTAATGAGTTAATTTATTTACTAATTAGTTAGTTAACAACAGCTCATAGGTTAGACATTAAGAGAGAATTGGATTCAGGCCGCATTTTAATCGTCCTTTTTCTTTATCTCTTTTTGGGTTCGCTCTTCGTGCATATTTTGACAAAAAACTGATAGTTTTTTGCCATGCTTTATTCAGTGTCGATATCACGCCTTGTGTTATCGACTCCATTAATTGATAAAACCAACCTTGGGTGTTTTTTGCTACCATAAATGTTGATAGCTCAATACCGGCAAGTTGTTGAACACTCATGCCTATTCGCCTCTTTACTAACAACGTCAATAAACTTGCCCACACCAAGCCTTCCATCATGCTCGCTTTTCTGGTGTTAAATTTCTGAAGGTTGCAATAAGACTTCCATTCTTTAAACAGTAACTCTATTTGCCATCTGAGACTGTAGAGCTTTATTACCGCTTCAGCACTAAATTTTTCTCGATTTAAGTTCGTTGCCCAATAAGTAGGCTCACTTTTTCCTTTAGGCCAGCTCGCAATCAATCGATAATTCGTTTTACCTTCCACATCCATATCGACAATAACACTACGACGAATATGCTTTTTAACGTCCTTTTACTTCTCTGTGAAAACCGTTTTAACGCGTTACCGTGACGATTAAAAGCAGCTACTACGGTTGGATTAACCGTGGTTTTAGCCCTGACAACATAAAAGCCTCCTGCTGTATCAATTGATTCAAGATACGATAACTTAAAATAACCTCTATCCGCTAAAAACAAGGTGTCGACTAACGATTTAGCATCAGGTAAAAAATCATATTCAGCTTGGCTATCAGGACTCACTGAGATTTCTTCGGGATAACCTTGAAGCACATCCCAACTCACATGAACCTCTATTGCCGCAGGACTTATTTTAGTAAAGCGACCTTTAAAGGTATCTTTTAAACTATCGTGCACTGCGAACGAACTTCCATCTTGCATTACTATGCGTTTAAAGTCAGAAAGAGTGGCGTCTGTACCGAGTATTTGTTGCTGCCATTCATTTAACGCCACATCGACCAGTGATTTCATCAATAGGCTGAATTCAGGCTTACTCAGTTGATTGTGAAACGGTTTATATTGAACATCAGTTTCCGTCAACTTCACAAAATAGCGATGTAAATCTGTCACGGTGTTTACCGATTTATCGCCTAGAGCCGTTATTAACGACATGACTAATTCGAAAGGTTTTATTATTCGTTTACGGCTACAAAAACGGCTTGTTTTACCTATTTCGTTAATATTAAAATCGTTAAGCACTTTCGTTATTTTGTTTAACTCAGTATTATGTTTATTCATGCTCTGCTTTTGGGATAGATAGTGGTTTGGCGATTACTATCAGATCAAATTCAGAGCATGTTTTCAAGTTTTATTCCTTAAGATCCAACCTATGAACAACAGCTAGCTGCTCGTTCAGGACGGTTACCCATAGTATTTAACCGCGTTAAATCATTTTCATAAAATGAAGGGTTAGCAGTCAGGGTTTGCGTTAATACATTTTTAGCCCATTCAGGCAGGGCTTTATTAATACTGTAATAAACCCATTGATTTTGCTTACGGTCGCTCAGTAATCCGCATTGTCTTAATTGTGCTAAATGGCGCGACACTTTAGGCTGGCTTAGTTCAAGTGCGGCAACAAGTTCGCATACACACAGCTCTTCTTGGTCGCTAATTAATAGCATTGCTTTTAAACGCGTATCGTCCGCTAGGCATTTATAAAATTGAAGTGGGTTGAATTGTTCCATAGTATCCTCGCAGTGTTAGTGCATAACAATAAAACAAAAACCAAACATATGGAATAGTGAATATACGATTATTTGTATATTTAAATTATTTTGCTTTAAAACGCAAAAAGCACACAACGACTACTTATCGTTGTGTGCTTTTAATAATTACGTTATTTAGTGTTAAATAACAGAAAGCTCTATTTCAATATTGCCACGTGTTGCGTTTGAGTATGGACATACTTGATGCGCTTTATCTACAAGCTCTTGCGCTGCTGCTTTATCCATATCACCTAGTGATACAGCAAGTTTTACCGCAATACCAAAACCGCCTTCAATCGCGCCAATAGACACTTCTGAATTAATATGTGTGTCGCTTGGTAAATCTATTTTTTCGCTACCCGCTACAAATTTAAGTGCGCCAATAAAACATGCTGCATAACCTGCGGCAAATAATTGCTCTGGGTTAGTGCCTTGTCCGTCATCGCCGCCTAAACCTTTAGGTGTTGATAGTTTTACATCTAAACGGCCATCATCAGATTTAGCTACGCCTTCACGGCCGCCAGTTGCAGTTGCTTTTGCTGTGTAAGCTACGTTTTGTAATACATTCATAATGAACTCCAAAGTTTAGTAATCAATTTAGTTTGTGTGCAAAATAATAGATCAAGTAATTAGCGATTGCAAATACTTTGCATGCAAATTAAAATAACATGTATCGAAATAAAGGATAAAGTTATGTCGTTTGAGCAATTAAAGTTAAAAAATCAGTTATGCCATCGGTTATACATGGCATCTAACAGCATTGCGCGTGCGTATCGCGAGCCTTTAAACGAGCTAAATTTAACTTACCCGCAATACGTAGTAATGATGGCCCTGTGGGAGCAAGACGAAATAACAATTGCAGGGCTAATAGATAAAACCGCGATAGATGGCGGTGCAATGACCCAAATACTCAAAAAAATGAGCGACAAATCATTACTGGCTGTCATTAAAGATGAGCACGACAAACGCAAACGCCTAGTGCAGCTAACCCAGTATGGCCAATCACTTAAGTTAAAAGCAGCCGATATTCCTAAAAATATTTTATGTAAATTTGATAGTGTAGATGCAGCGCAAGCGAAGCAGTTGATGCAGCTGCTCGATTTAGTAGTAAACGACTTAGCCGATTAGGCTCTTAATTTTTAAACAATAAACGTGTTTTAAAAGGTTTTTAAAATGACTCATATTAAAAAATTACTATTAGCTGCGGCGTGTAGCACGGTACTTTTAGGTAGCAACGCCGTATCTGCTAATACTGCTAACCAAAATGCTGATTTAAAAACAGTAGCCACATTTGATGCGCAGCACCCACCGGGTAACATTGCTATTACCCCATCGGGAAGAAAGTTTTTATCTGTGCATGGTTTTTTTGGCCAAAAGCAAAAAATTATGGAGCTTTTAAGCGATGGCACAACTAAGCCCTACCCTAATGAAGAATGGGCTTACGCGTACAATAACGGTAAAGGCTTTTATGATGTACTTGGCATAAATGTATCAAGCGATGGCGTTTTATGGATGCTCGACACTTCAGGGCCAGAGCGCGCTGGGCGTTTAGTGGGTTGGGATACGAATAAAGAGCAACTACATAAAATTATTTACTTGGCTAAACCTACCATTACCGACACCTCGTTTTTAAACGATTTAGTAATCGATAACATTGCCGACACAGCACAAGGCAGCCAAGCCGCCATTATTACGGTTAACCTTAAAACAGGTGTTGCACGCAGAGTATTACAAGATAGCCATTACACTACAGCCGAAAATATCGATATGGTTATTGATGGCCGCACTATGAGCCTTGGCGGCCAACCAGCACGCTTAGGTGTAAACCCTATAACGCTTGACCCTAACGAAGACTGGCTTTACTTTGGATCTATGTCGGGCACGTCGGTTTACCGTATTGCAACCAGCGCTATAAATAACGAGAGCCTTTCGGCTAAAGCACTTGAAGACAAGGTAGCCCGTTACGGCACTAAACCAATTTCCGATGGTATTATTGTTGATGGCGGCGGTAACGTATATGTAACCGATATAACCAATGGCGCAATTGGCGTAGTTAAACCCACAGGCGACTACGAAATATTATTTAAAGACGACCGCTTAAGCTGGCCTGATGGCTTTAGCTACGGAGCGGATCATAAAATATACTTTACCGTTGACGATTTACACAACTCGCCTGTACTTAATAATGGCAAAAATCAAAGCCACGGTAAATTTAAAGTAATGTCGTTCAAGCCTTTAGTAAAAGGAAAAGTAGGCCGCTAATTACTTTTTAAATGACTACATTTATTAAAGAGCCTTGCACATTTAAGTGACCCAGTTGCAGGGCTTTTTGTTAAAAACACACCACACTGGTGCATATTTTAAAAATACTTCACCGCTTTGGTGCTAATCATTAAGTACGTATTTATACTTAAATACTAAATACCTGATTTTTATTCATAAAATATTCAAGTTAATGTTGGCATACTTCTTCCTATAGACTGATGTGTTCAGTGAAAATATCAGGAAAAACCATGTTCAACTTATATCATACCCTTTACCTTTTATGGCGTTTAGACATTAGCGTTTGGCAAGTTAACGAGCCTACAAATACCCGCACTACCGCTGATAAAGAACGCGCCTATGTTAAGTAGCATCGTATTGTGTAAAGGCTTGGCATAAAGCTTAAATGTATAAACCTACTTTAGGCTAAGCTTTTGCACACTATGAAATTTATGTGTACATTTTAATTAAACTTCAAATTAATCGTTCAATATAAAAACAACCCCCTTGTAATAAACTCCACATTTAAAAACATCGAAAAAATTACTAAAAACACTGCGTTTATAACTTTGCAAGCAGCTCAATTGCATTGTATTGTTGCACCCTATTGAAAATTTTTAGTTGGAACGTGTATGAACGCTTTGGAAGTTAATTTTGATGGCTTAGTGGGTCCTACTCACAACTACGCTGGTTTATCGTATGGTAATGTTGCCTCGTTGAATAACGCAGCAAGCTTTTCAAATCCTCAAGAGGCGGTACTTCAAGGCCTTGAAAAAATGAAAGCCATGCACGGCAAAGGCCTAACTCAAGGTGTATTTGCCCCTCATGCACGCCCCGACTTAAACGTACTGCGCCGCTTAGGCTTTACCGGTAACGATGCGCAAGTCATTCATAAAGCATTTAAAGCCGACCCTATTTTATTACGCGCGTGTTATTCAGCGTCTGCAATGTGGACAGCCAATGCCGCTACGGTATCGCCATCTCCTGATACAACCGACGGCAAAGTACATTTTACTTCAGCTAATTTAAATAATAAGTTTCATCGTTCATTAGAGCCTGCAACCACTACGCGCTTATTAAAAGCCATGTTTAATAACGACAAATACTTTGCACACCATACCCATTTGCCTGACCAAGGCTTTTTTGGCGACGAAGGTGCAGCAAACCATACTCGTTTTTGTGACAGCCACGGCGAGCAAGGTCTTGAAATGTTTGTATTTGGTGCCAGCGCGTTTAACAGCCAATTGCCAAAACCCGCTAAGTTTCCTGCAAGGCAAACACTTGAAGCCTCAGAAGCAATTTGTCGCTTACATAACTTAAAAGATTCAAGCCAAATTTTACTACAGCAAAATCCAGACGTAATAGACCAAGGTGTGTTTCATAATGATGTAATTGCTGTAGGTAACGCCAACGTATTACTGTGCCACCAGCAAGCATTTTTAAACCAAGCTTTGGCACTGCAAGATATTCGCGAAGCGTATGTGGGCAATAAAGAATTTTATATTATTGAAGTACCTACCGAAAAAGTAAGCATTCAAGACGCAGTAAGTAGTTATTTATTTAACAGCCAGCTTGTAAGCCTTGCCGATGGTTCAATGCTGTTAGTGGCACCACAAGAGTGTAAACGCAACAGCGCAGTTAACACCTACATTGAAGAAATGATTATGGCTGATAACCCAGTAAACCAAGTACAGTTTTTTGATTTACGCCAAAGTATGCAAAATGGCGGCGGCCCTGCTTGCTTGCGTTTACGTGTAGCCCTTAACGAGCAAGAACTTGCTGCAGTAAACCCAGAGGTTATTTTAACTGATACTAAATACACACAACTGTGTGACTGGGCAAAGCGTAACTACCGCGACAAATTAGCAGCAAGTGACTTTGCAGACTCAGCACTTCTAACAGAAAGCTACCAAGCACTTGATGAGCTAACGCAACTACTTAGCCTAGGCTCAGTGTACGACTTTCAATTAGAGCGTTAATACCTCAGTCAATACAAAGGCTAATACAAAAATAGCGAGCAAAGGCTCGCTATTTTTATTTGTGCTTGTGCCAATAGAATTTAAACGTCTTTATTTACCGTAACTGCCGATGCCATCGACTCAGATATATGCAGCGTACGCTGCGGAAACGGAATACTCAGCCCAGCACCTTCAATAGCTTCTTTAACGCGTTTATTTAGATCCCACACGGTTTGCCAATAATCACCATTTACAGTCCATGCGCGTAATTGAATGTTCACTGCGCTTTCGCCTATTGATGTCACCATTACTTTAGGTGCAGGCTCTGCGAGTAATCGGCTCTCTGATGCAGCTAATTCTTTAAGTACATTTAAGCCAACGTCAATAGAGTCAGCATACGAAATACCCACCACTATATCCATTCGTCTTTTGCCATTACGGGTAAAGTTTTTAATATTGCCACCCCATACTTTACCGTTAGGCGATGCGATATAAAGGCCGTCGGTGGTTTTAAAAATAGTGGTAAACAAGTTTATTTCACTCACAGTACCAAGCGTACCACTGGCATCAACAAAGTCGCCTATTTTAAAAGGTCTAAGTATTAGCAGCATAATTCCTGCAGCAATATTACTCAGCGTATTTTTAAGGGCTAAACCAATCGCTAAACCTGCAGCGCCCATTAGCGCAATTAAGCTTGCCGTATTAACGCCAAAAATATCTAAAATAAATAGCCCGCCAATTATATAAACTAAATACCCAGCAATACTTGATAAAAGAGGAAGCAGCGTACTATCCACTCTTTTTAATGGCGATTTAGAGTTTTTAATCGCTTTTTTAACCGAGCGTGCAATAAGCGCACTCGCAACTAAAATCACCAACGCTAAAATCACTTTGTACCCTAAAGTGATGATTGTTTCTGAATGGCTTTGCCAAAACGCTAAAAGTTTATCTTTCATGTTTGTTCCGATAAATGTGGCTGAAACTCAGCAAAATAATGGTTAAATTTAATAAAAACCGACTTCAAAAGAAGTGGCGCGAGTATATAGAATAAAAAATTTAAACCTATCTTTTTTAATCACTTATTTCAATTTTAAAAACAACATTAAAACCATGATTTTTGAGACGCAAAGCCCGCCTATTTACGGCGAATTTATAGCGACTATTCAATGTAGGTTAATCGTTTATTGGTATGGTGATTTTAAGTTTTTAACGTTTATTAAAGAGGTTATCTATGGCAAAAGAAAAAATAGTACTCATAACCGGCGCTTCAAGTGGCATTGGTGAAGCAACCGCAAAAACCCTTGTTAATAATGGTCATAAAGTAATACTTACCGCTAGACGCGAAGATAAGTTAACTGAGTTAGTAGAGTCACTAGGCTCAAATAATGCACTGGGCGTAGCCGCAGATGCAACCGACTTTACCGCGCTTGAAAGCGTAGTTGCCAAAGGCATTGAAAAGTTTGGCCGATTAGATGTAGCCTTTGCTAACGCAGGTATCGGCGTTTCAACCGCTGGCACCGAAAAAGGCGACCCTGATGAGTGGTCAACCATGATCGACATAAACATTAAAGCCCTACTGTGGACTGCAAAATTAACCCTGCCGCATTTACGCCAAAACAAAGGTCACTTTATCTTAACCAGCTCTGCCGCTGGCCGTAAGCCAATTGGCGGCTCTATTTACGGTGCAACTAAATGGTTTGCTTACGGCTTTGGACAAAACCTTGCGGAAGAAATGAGCGAGTGGAACGGCCGCTGTACCACCATAGCCCCAGGCATGGTAAACACCCCGTTTTTTGATGAAGCTAAACCCGATAAACTCGACCCGCAAGATGTAGCCGACGCCGTACTGTTTGCTATTGAAGCAAACCAGCGCAACAGCGTACGTGAGATTTATTTAATGCCGACTAATTAACGTTGCTTGGTTTAGTTTGGGCTGTCAGGTTTAATGCCAATGGCGTTAAACCTGATGGTTATTAGTGCCTTGTTTGGGTTAGAATTTAGCAGGCAACAGTAAAGCAAAGGTATTGGATATTTAAAGGGCTTTTTAATTGCCAATGCTGCCCTTAAACCATATGTAAGCAAAATATAGAGCAACGGCAATATATCCAAAAGAAATAATTAGATTTACTTTCCAAAGGTTTAGCCAAAAATTACCTCTGAAATAAGTGCGTTCTCTTACTTTATGGTAAAACAATGCTACTGAAGAGGGTACTAATATTAACGCAGACCAACCAAGCATAGGTAACACCATAAACATAATGCCTATCCCTGCACCTCCTGCTGAAGCGTCGGATGTTTCACCATCAATTGGGGCTAGCATCACGTAGCCTAAAATAAACCCGGCAATCGCAAGTATAAAACCTAAAAGCTGAAGTGTTCGCATAATTATCCTTGGCAACTAACGAGACTGTAAAATAACGCCAACAGCCAAATTCAATTAAAAACAAGATCCTGTAATTAACTCTAAGCGTTTTTAAAGCATTACAAAATTTAGGTTGGGTGTCACTGTAATTCACATAACGTTTGCAATAAATTGCTAATTTTACTAGCAGTCCACCTAAGGGCCTGTTGTTAGCTCACTTTAAGCTATCAAGCTCTTCGATATTCATAGATGCTCCAAAATCACTTTCATAATGAAAGTTGTGCCATCTACTTACACCTACACGTATTTGTCCTTCTTTTATTTTACTTCTCAGCTCTTCCACTGACTCAACTCCTGTGATTTTTGCAAGTTTAAGATAATTCTTATGTTGCGCGGCCCTGACAAAAAATGGATAACCATTTGCATAAGATGAATAATGTAATGTTGCAGGATACCATCTAGTTTCTGGGGTTATAAAGGACATGAGAAGCGTAAGAAGATCTGCTTGTCGAATATCTGAAAAAGGGATGTCCTCTCGGTCAGCTTGCTTTTTAATAAGTTCCGCAGCGGGTGCATATAATTTTTGGTTAGGTGGTGCTAAAACCGATTGTAAAGTTTCAGAATAGCCATAGAAGCAGTCAAATTTTTCAAACTTATTATTACCATATTGATCTGATGAAGGTAATAAATAATGGGAAGTGTAAATGTGATTTAATACACCGTAGGCTCCTGTCTTTAGCAATGCAGCAACTATATAAAGAAATGTTTCATAAACAAAAACTGAGTGGGCTTCAAACCAAGAATCATTCCAGCTATTTATTTCAGCTGGTCTAGACTTCAATTCTCTAAGCTTTTCAAGCATATCTATTAATGACTCTGAAAAAGTAGATTCATCGGTAATTTCACTTTCTAATAAAACCCAATCACAAAGGTGATTTCTTACGGCTTTTAACTTATTACAATCCTCTAGAACTTTTTCACCTATCGATTCAACGTCAGGACGCTCTCTTACCCTTAAGTCATCAGCGTATGCAATGCATGATTCGATGAAATCTCGTCGATAATGATTAAGACCTTTTTTGTCTTGTAAAACAGCTTGTTTTAACGAGTTAAATTTTGCAAAAGTTTCACTTGTTGGGATTGGCGTATCACTTGTTATAAAAGTTGGAGCCTTTCCCTTTTTTGGTTTTACGTACTGTGGCTTCCCATAAAGAAGGCGAATGAGCTGTTCCCAATTCTCATTTTCAGCTTCAGAGCTAGAAAAATTAATCCACATCCGTGATTGCATAAAGGCAGGTAAAACAGGCTCACCTTCAGAAAATTCACATACGATTGGGATGAACTTTGATTGCTTCACCTTCTGATAAACTTCACCAGATATAATTTGAGATTCAGTACCTACCCCAGCCTTACGGGCATTTGCTTTATCAGCATATACCTTATCGCAAATAACAAGTACATGGGTGACTTCAGGGTCAGTAACCATACTTTCCATAAAAGCATACTTATCGTCTCCTTCTTTCAAGTCATAAATATCTAAGATAACATCGACGCCATCGGCAACAAGCCTATCAGCCCAATGTTTCACTAACTCTTGGTGAGTTTGATCTGACCAACTATACGAAATAAATACTTTTGGATCTTCCATAAACCTAGACTCTTATATTGAGAGTGATGTAGAGAGCTAACAATTTAGTCTACAACATTTGTCGTTTTACAAACCGATAAGTGTACCTGTATTACAATGATTTTATCCTAGCTATAAAATAAACAACTGTAAACAGATAGTTAGCTTCGCCTTACCTTTTCTAAATACAGAAAAAACAAAATGGTAGAGATCAGCAATACCAGACAAATCTCTGTTTAGTTGTACAGATTGATTATTAGTTAAAAGGTTATAGTTTAAATACCTGTGTTTAAACCAATAACGCGTACACCCTATAACCCTTAAACTTGTAACTCGTTATTGCTTATAAAATTAGTTAAAAATCACAATCTACTCCTATTGAATCCTGTGTATTTTTACTTCATATTAAATACTCTTATTTCTCACTTATTATGCCGTTATGTCATTTTTAAAATTTAGCCATGCACTTATCCTCACACTTGCTAGTACCTTACCGCTTACAAGCCATGCGGCGCTTGATAAAAACGAGCGTGAAATAATAAAACAGGTCGATAAAAACATTCCCCAAGCACTTAAAGAAATAGAGCAAGCCGTAAATATTAATAGTGGTTCGCTTAATATTGAAGGTGTAAAAAAAGTAGGTGCGCTTACAAGCGAGCAGCTAAAAGCCATAGGTTTTAAAGTAGAATGGCTTGATGGCAGTGCGTTTAACCGTGCAGGGCATGTATTAGCAACCCATGAGAGTAATGATCCAGATGCAATAAAAATACTGATGATCGGCCATCTAGATACGGTATTTGCCAAAAGCGATGACTTTACTACTTATAAAAAGCTTGATGCCGATACAGCCAGTGGCCCAGGCGTTGCCGATATGAAAGGCGGTAACACGATAATAATTACCGCACTTAAAAGCTTACAAGCCCTTAATTTACTCGAAAATGTAAGCATAAAAGTGTTACTCACTGGCGATGAAGAAAGCAGCGGTCGCCCGCTTAGCTTATCTAAACAAGCTATTGTTGATGCCGCAATTTGGGCAGATGTAGCGCTTGGCTATGAAAATGGCGATAACAATATAAAAACAGCGATGGCGGCGCGCCGTGGTTATACCGGCTGGACGCTAAACGTAACCGCCGATGCTGCACATTCGTCGCAAATATTTAGTGAAAGCGTTGGTTATGGCGCTATTTACGAGGCATCACGTATTTTAAATGATTTTAGGGAGCAACTGGCCACGCAACCTAACTTAACATTTAATCCGGGGCTTATTGTGGGTGGCACAAATGCCGACTACGACAGTGCTAATTCGTCAGCAACGGCATTTGGTAAAAGTAATGTAATAGCACAAACCGTGCATGTAGCAGGTGATTTACGCGCACTTTCACCAAAACAATTCGAAAATGCAAAAAGGTCAATGCAACTCATTGCTAGCAACAGTTTAAATGGTAGTACAGCAGAGCTTATTTTTGGAGACGGTTACCCGCCAATGGCATTAACTGATGGCAATAAAAAGCTATTAGAATTATACAGCGACGCAAGCCACGATTTAGGTTTCAACAAAGTAGTAGCAGCTAACCCACGTAATGCAGGCGCTGCAGATATTTCGTTTGCCGCAAACCATGTTGATATGGCACTTGATGGTTTGGGCTTAATGGGCAGCGGCGCACACACTAAAAACGAAACAGCCGACTTAATCAGCCTTGATAAAAATATAAAAAAAACCGCATTACTTATTTATAGATTAGGAAAGCTGTAAGAGTAAATTTGCTGTAAAGCTAAGCGTAGGCAAATAATCATCGCCCTACGCTTAGCGTTACTTTTAAGGCATTATTTTAAGACATTATTTTAAGACATTATTTTAAACAGTAAATCTTTTACGGTTGCTGGCTCAAATGGTTTATCACAAATTGCATCTACACCTGCTTGGGCTATGTTTGCTAAATGTGTTTCGTTAGCTTCTGAGCTCACCATTAAAACAGGAATATGCGAGTAGCTATTTGAGCTTCTAACGGCTTCTGTTAGCTCTCGTCCATCCATTTCTGGCATATTGTAGTCGGTTACTATTAAGTCAAAAGGTTGTGAGTTAAGATAATCAATTGCCTGTTTACCATCCTCAGCTTCAACAGGTGCCGGAATACCCATACCAGTTAATACTCGGATAATATGCTTACGTGCAAAACGGCTATCATCGACAACAAGCACTCGTAGTAAAGTTACATCGAAGTGTTCAAGCTCAACTTCTTCCTCAGTAATAATATCTAAAGTAGCTTTAAGTGCTCGGGTAATCGCTTCTGCACTAAAAGGCTTTGGTAAAATAGCCAACACGCCAGATTGGCGAAGTTGCTCTAGATATTTTTTATTACGCTCACTCGATACCAGCATAAATGCTTGATGTTCAGTACGCGGTGTTGATCTTATTTTTTGTAATAGTGAGTCGGCTGTCCCATCGGCCAAATACATTGCGCTTATTACTAAATCTGGCTGATAGCTTTCAAGAATTGTCAATGTTTGTGCTTGGGTAGTCGTAGTTTCAACCTGACTTACACCGCACTGCGATAATGATTTAATTATAAGTTTTTGCTGAACATCTGACGGCTCGACTAATAATATTGAAAGATTGCGTATCCCTGTTTGATCTGTCATTAATTTCTCAGTTATTTTTTATTTTATAGAAAACAAACACTACATTTATTCTTGTTATTATAGATCAACAGTCAATTATCAAAAACTAAAAAATAGCCAATGCGAACTAATATTACTAAATCCCTTCAAAACTAGGTGTAATAGTAAGTAGTCTAATTTTTTTGTATGTATTCTAATGCCGTCATTTTTTTATAGTTTACATTGGGGTGTAGAATATGAGCAGGCTCAGGATCGACAACTTCAATGGGAATATTGTAATCACGAGCTATTTCTATTGCTATTTGTGTAATATTAACGCTAAAGGAGGTACCCATAAATACGATTTTATCGGCGTTACTCATACGTTTTTGCGCTTCGCTAATTCTATAAAGCTCGGTGTAGTACTCATCAAACAATAAAACAAAGGGTTTAAAGGAGTGATTAAGCTCAGGTGCTTGATTTTTAATATTAAACACTTTAAATAATGAGTTGTGCAAGCAGCTTTCATCGACTTTTTCCCACGGAGCGGTAAATGGGGTTACATCATCGCTTTGCTCATGGAATAAGGTCATTTGATCGAGCCTGCCATGAATAGCAATGTAGTTTTTATTACCTGCTTTACCATCAAGTCCATCTATATTTTGAGTAATTAGGTTTTTGTCACTCAGCCAAAGGTGCACGTCGTTTGGACCATGGTTACGATACGTTGCAAAGCGATGGTAATACCATGCTAAAAACTCTTTAGGGGCGTTTTGATACATTGCGCGCGTTGCCATTTCCATAGGCGTATAATTTTTACTGCCTATAGTCCAGTAACCATCCTCCCCTCTAAAAGTGGGAATACCACTGGCTGCGCTGACTCCTGCCCCGGTAATGTAAAGGGTGTTCATTTTTGAACCTCGTAACCGAGTACGTTAGCGCTTACTTGCTGAGTGTTATCAATGCCGCCAATTCGATATAAAACCCCACTGTGCTCAAGGAAACCACGATGATCCATACTCTTTACTTCAACTGGGGATAAAACCTGCCATTCGTTTTTATAAACATTAAAGCGCCAAACATGATCACTTGCTAGTGCAGGTTTACCGTCGTAGCCTATTGCGCTGTAGTTATATGGGTTATTAGAGCCTGCCATCATATATATATTGCCATTATAGTTAGTGGCTGCCATTCGATAGTGAGCGGTGCCCGTTGGATGAGGCAACGTACGCCAATCTATTTTTTGTGGATTAGTTAAATCTATTGTGCCTTTTAAGCACTGTGCCACACCTACAAACGAGCGACGCGAATCAGGATTAGCTTGTGTTTTAACACCATCACAAATAACAATGGTATTACCGCTAATTGCAGCAGCTTGGCCAAATACGGGCTCACCTAAAAATGGCGAGGCTTGTTGCCATGTATTATTTTGCGTGTCGTACACTTGCACTAAGTTTACGTTGCCGTCGTTATGCCAACCGCTAATTAGGTAAATGTAACGCGCTTTGTAGCTCAGCGCTACGCTATCGTCTACAGGTACTGGCATGCTTGCAAGATGAGTGTAGGTATCTTTTATTACGTCGTATCGGTATACGTCGGGGCTTGAAACTTCAGTATGATCCTCTGCTACCGTATAGCCGCCAAACACATAGGCGTAATCGCCTAAACCGACTGCGGTGCTTGCTAAGCGCCCTTTTAGTGGCAAGCTTGAAGGCACACCAGTTTTAGATTGCCACTGTGAATCGCCAATTTTAAGCGCCCACACTTTGTTATGCACTGACGAGTATTGTTTATCGCGGCCCAGCCCCATAAAGCTTAAAAAATAGGTTTGGTTTTGTACTGTAACTTTAGCCACAGCATTATTAGCAACTGGCTCTGGTAAAGCAGGAAGGCTTGCTAACGCAAGAGAAAAAAGAAGGCTCATAAGGCAAATAATTTAATAAGAATTAATACGCTCAGATTAAATTATTTTAACCTTGTGAGCCAGTATTGTTATATCTAAATAATCAAACGCTTTTGATTAGTAACCATATTAGTAGGCAATACTAATATGCTAATTTACGTGCGCCGCATTTTGCGCTTCATCAACCATTGCTGTTGCGTAATCAGTGACCAAACCTAGCTTTCGCCTGCCTCAGTAAACTTATGTATATAGACAACGTTCCGCGCGCTTCAAAAAACCTATTTAGCTAAATAAGCCCTTAAACATAATTACTTAGCGTATAGCAGCGGCTAAATGGCGAATATTACCGAGTAAAAGTGATGAACAAGTAGTGGTGAGCGTGAATTTGCAATCAAACGAAATGACCGCATTAGTCAAAGCTGTGGTTAAAGGGACAGGAATTGCTAATATTTCGTGTGATTTAGCCAACCCTTCTTTAAAAAGAGCTGAACAGGCTGAGGTTCTACTTGAGTATTATTCATCAGGGCATAATTTATGGACTGTTTATTTATCACGTAATTATCAGTAAGCAGTAGTGCGTGCTTTCGTCGACTTTTTAACGCCGCACTGGCAAACCCATTTTAAAAATGCGATTACAAGCAAGGTATTGTAATTTTGAATTAGCTAACTGCGAAAGATTATCGTAATTATTAAGGTAAATAGGTTACGTTGTCTAAGCCTTGTTGTTTATTTTTGTACATAGCTTGGTCCGCATACTTTATGAGCTCGTGCTCTGTTTGGCCATGCTCTGGGTAATTTGCAATTCCGATACTGGGTGAAATATTTAATAGAACGTCATCTAACTTAAAGATGGTCCTAAACTCACTAAGAACTTTATTTTTGATTCTGACTGTTTCGTGGCTAGAACTTAAATTATCTAAGATAATTAAAAATTCGTCTCCGCCTAAACGCCCTACGGTGTCGTAATGTCTTACTGACGCTGAAAGCCTTTTTGCTATAGCGCATAAGAGCTTATCGCCAATTTCGTGTCCATGAGTATCGTTTACTGTTTTAAAGCCATTTATGTCTATAAACAGTAAAGAAAAAAATGTGTTGTCTCGGGTTGCACTAATAATTACTTTTTCTAATCGATTCATCAATAAAGATCGATTAGGTAGGCCGGTTAACACATCGTGCCGTGCCATATAATGGAGTTGATCTTCCATTACTTTACGTTCAGTTATATCGTGCGCGACAGCAATTCTGACTTGATGTTGCTCTGACCAACGAACAGACCATAATATATGAACTACTTGACCATCTTTTCTCATCCAACGGTTTTCAAAGCGAGGGTTTATCATTTCGCCAGACAATAGCGAAGTTACGGCGTTATGTGTTTTATGATGATCGCCTTCGTGAACATAGTTAATCATTTTTTTACCAACAACTTCATCGGCCGTATAACCAAAAATTTGCCCAAACGCTGCACTTACAAAAATAAATCTGCCATATTTATCAACCACACACACTGCATCAAGCATTAAATCGAGTACTTCTTCTACGCTAATAAACTCATTTTTCATCATACTTTGGTGCCTTTTAAGCAAAACCAAGTAAATTTTAGTATTCTATATACTGTCAATAAAAGCAAAGATAACCGTCCTAAAACAAGCGTTAATACAAAGTTAAGCTTATGCGCCCCCGTAAACAACCCTAACTACCAAAACACATCCAAACTAGACTGGCAGGCTCAAGTCTGAGGCGCATAACCTTTAAGCAGCTATAGCTACCATATGTTCAGCCATTTTTTGAAAGATTATAATTGATATAGCAATTGATGGGTTTGGGTATTAACCCCTTGCATATTTAATGCGTTTAGATATTTTAAAAATAGATCGCTATTTTATTCAAGACATTGAAGCAAACGATGATAACACCGCCCTAGTTAAGGCAACATTATTAGAGCGCATAATCCTGATGTACTGGTTGTTGAAGAAGGCGTGGAAACTCAAAAGCAGTTTTACTATTAAAAGAACTGGCATGCGACTACATACAAGGTTACATATTTTCAAAGATATTTCTAAAAGTGGATTAATTTCGAAATATATAAAGCACCAAGTTACAATTTAACGAGTAGTCTTTGTGTTTTTTTAAGCTTACAAAATTAATAAAACGACATTTATTAAGCAGCGAATTTATAGATTCGTAAAAGCTAAGTTATATACTTATAGCCAACGAGGTACAAGCTGCTTATATTGCAGATACTCTTCTGAAAATGATTGTGTTAAATGTTTCTCTTCTATTACGGTTTGTCTGTACAGGGCAGTTAACCCTACAAGCAAGCAAACTAAACTAAACAAGCTTGGCAGCGCTAAAAAGAAACCAATCTGAGCAGCTGCAACACCTAAATACATTGGGTTGCGCGAATACTCATAAAGCCCCGTTGTCTTAAGCTCTTTTGGCCCACTAGGATCAATTCCTGAACGCCAAAGGGATGCCATATTAAAATGCACAAACATCGTTAAAATAAAACCTGCACTTAATAATACATTACCAAACATCACTCCAGGCCAACCATTTAAGGGCTCAAACAATATTAAGTAGCCATCGAACTCAGGAATAAAAACCCTTACAACACAAACTAACCATATAGCAGCTCTAAAAAATTTAAACGTCATATGATTCCACCAACTTGCGCAAAATTGTTTTCCAGGGAAAATAACGCCAGAGGGTGTAGTTCGATTTTTATAAGCAATTCTATAAGTATAAAAAGCAGCTACAAACGTATAAAAAATAGCAAGATAAATACGCGTAAATTCAATCAGCGATGCAGAGTCATCTATAAAAGGTTGATAATTCATTAATGGAAGCCCAGTGCCTTTATTACAATACTAAGATAATAAATTCATCTTAGTATTCATGCCGTTAATTAACAAGCAAAGTAAGTGAAATATGTATAAGTTAGTTAGTTAGTTAGTTAGTTAGTTAGTTAGTTAGTTAGTTAGTTAGTTTACAGGTTTTGTTATATAAATTAAATCAAAGCTTACTTTTCGGCTAGCACCGAGATCTCTACAATGTGAAGTCGCTTCGCTCGCCCGACCTACGTGATAGTTGTTGAATGAGAGTGCGTTAATTGTGCACATTTCACTTTTCTGCAGACGTAAAAAAGCCCGAATCGTTAGATCCGGGCTTTCTACAATTTGAAGCCTGGTAATGTCCTACTTTCACATAGCAAATGCTACACTATCATCGGCGCTGTTTCGTTTCACTACTGAGTTCGGCATGGAGTCAGGTGGGTCCAAAACGCTATTGTCACCAAGCAAATTAGGTGCAAAGAATCAATGACAAGCACGTAGTGCTACCATTTTCTTTGCGCAAGGTGCCTCAACTTTAACGCTACGCGCTAAGAGTCACCTCTTGAATTTGGAAAATATCTGATAATATTTTTTAAGTCTTTCAGTAATATCTACTTTAGTCATATTAACTTCTGTCTAAACTGTCGCATAAAACGCGTTTGGCGTTGTATGGTTAAGCCTCAC
>NZ_JADYXJ010000028.1:0-63538 GCF_015864365.1 Pseudoalteromonas sp. SWXJ133 | reverse complement strand
CTTTCTGTTACCGCTCGACTTGCATGTGTTAGGCCTGCCGCCAGCGTTCAATCTGAGCCATGATCAAACTCTTCAATTAAAAAGTTTTATGTCTTTCGACAGCTCAATGAATTCTGAATTTTTTGTTTTTGTTGCCAAAAACGAATTGACTGTGCGTTATTATTTTTACCTTTAAAAAAAGTAAAATCAAAACAGCTCAAGGCTGAATCTTTTAATAACATATGGTCACTCAGTTTCAATTGAGACTCTAAATTTGTTTGCCTCGCTACCTAAGTAGGTTGGCTGTTAGAACTCAATCTGTACGAGTGCCCACACAGATGATTGCTTTATATTGTTAAAGAACGTTTTGATTCGCTTTAGCGTCTCAAGGGATGCGAATAATACACCCTTTATTTTTCGAGTCAACACTTAGTTTTAAACTTTCTTTTTAGAAGATTTAAAACCGAAGTTTTATTTAACTCTCTGAGTTGTTTGTGCCTCGCTATGCGTTGGCGTTTCCCGTCTCAGTGGGGTCGCATTATAGGGAGATCATATTTTTACGCAAGCACTTTTTTAAAGAAAAAGTAAAAAAAGATACTGTTCGGTTAGTATCTGAACTAAACCCCCTAAAACTGATAGTTTTGTAACCAAACAGTGCACTGTATGGTACAAAAATCACCTTGCTGATACACTCAAATACTAATAATCATGATCTAAAAGGTACTAACTATGGCAATTCGTTCTTATAAAGGTGTTACTCCTTCATTTAATTCGTCTGTTTATATTGATGAGTCATCGGTTTTGGTTGGTAACATTACTTTAGGTGATAATAGTAGTGTGTGGCCGTTAGTAGCTGCACGTGGTGATGTTAACTATATACGTATTGGTGAGCGTACAAATATACAAGATGGCAGTGTATTGCATTTATCTCGCGCAACTAAAAGCAATCCTGATGGTTACCCACTTATTATAGGTGACGATGTAACAGTTGGTCATAAGGTAATGCTGCACGGATGTGTATTAGGAAACCGTATACTTGTAGGTATGGGCGCTATTATTATGGATAACGTGGTTGTTGAAGATGATGTTATTATTGGCGGCGGCTCTTTAGTACCACCAAACAAACGTTTAGAGTCTGGTTACTTATATGTTGGAAGTCCAGCTAAGCAAGCCCGCCCTCTTACAAAGCAAGAACTTGCCTTCTTAAAAATATCTGCCGATAACTATGTATCACTTAAAGATGAATACTTAGCTGAAATCGCTAACTTAAGTTAATAAGCTTACTTCAATTTGGCCTGCCGAGTTATAGCTCTCTTCTTCGATAAGCTCCTCGGCACGTTCTTCGTAATCAAAACGATACTTTTCAAAATATTCTGTTGCGTGACTTTCGTCTGTTAATTTAAGTGTATTTACTTCTATTATACATTCCACCAGCATGCCACTAACTTGTGCAAAAAAAACTAACTGATGATCGGGCTCTCTAAACTCTAGCCTATCTATAAACTGTATTGCCTGATTCATTTAAGCATTCCTTGTTTGAGCGCATCAACGACGGGAAGTATTTTTGGCATTTTGTTACGCCATACATAATATGCTTGAGCAGCTTGACCAACTAACATTCCACTGCCATCTAAAAGCTTAGCGTTAATATTATGCTGTGCAACCCAATTCATAAAAATGGTATTTTGCAATGAATAAAACATGTCATAAGCGACTTCACAGTTAGTTATGTGTTTTTCATCAAGAGCTGGAAGCTCATTATTCATACTGCTAGATGTAGAGTTTATAATTAGTGAGTAATCGCTTACTGGTAAATCATCAAAGCCAAAGCCAGATACTGGTCCATATTGAGTAAACAGCTCTGCGAGTTCTTTGCCTTTTTGTGCTGTGCGATTAACTATTATTATTTCCTGAGGGTTATGCTCTAACAAAGGTAAAATAACCCCTCGAGCAGCACCCCCCGCACCTATGATTAAAATGCGTTTATTAGTTATGGCTACTTCATTAGCGAGTAAATCATTTACAAAGCCTACACCATCGGTGTTATCACCGAGTAATGTGCCATCATCTCGTTTTTTAAATGTATTAATAGCCCCTACAATTTTAGCTAATGGCGTAAGCTCATCGGCCATTGCATAAGCTTGCTCTTTAAATGGCATTGTAACGTTAGCACCCACACCACCTTGCTCAAAAAAAGACAATACTGTTTTTTCAAAGTTATCGATAGGTGCTAATATTGCGCGATAGTCGATTTGCTCACCCAGTGATACAGCAAATTGTTTATGTATCGCGGGGGATTTTGAATGTTTAATTGGATTTCCAAAAACCGCATATTTGTCCATTTTAAAGCAACCTCTTTGCAGCTATATACTGCCTATTAACGATGATAAGTAATATGATTAAACGACTTTTTTCTAAATCTAAGCCAGCTCCTGAGCAACAGGCTCCTACTCCTGAAAAAACACCGTATGAAATAATAGGTGGAGAGAAAGGGGCGCGAGCTATCTCCAATCGATTCTACGACATAATGGAGTCAGATGAATACGCTAAACCGTTATATGATATGCATCCTCTGCCATTAGATCGAATTCGCCAAGTATTTTTTGAATTTTTATCTGGTTGGTTAGGCGGGCCAAACCTATTTACTGAAAAACATGGCCAGCCAATGCTACGTAAAAGGCATATGCCTTTTACTGTAGATAAAGCATTGCGCGATCAATGGATGTACTGCATGAATAAAACGCTGGATATAGAAATAGACAATCCGTTGTTACGTGAAGGCTTAAAGCAATCATTCTCTCAACTAGCAACGCATATGATCAATCAGCATTAAATTTGTATTTAGCCACAATGCAAAAAGGCGCTAATTAGCGCCTTTTTGATTACTGTGTAATTGTTATAATTGCTATTCTCTGGCTATCAACTCACTTGGTTGACTAGTTAGCCACTCTTGCGGGCGTAAGTAATACTGATATAGGTTAGCTTCTGGGCTACTTGGCTCTGGTTTATAGTTATATTCCCAGCGTGCAAGTGGTGGCATAGACATCAATATGGACTCTGTGCGCCCGCCACTTTGTAATCCAAATAAAGTGCCTCTATCCCATACTAAATTAAACTCTACGTAACGTCCGCGACGATAAAGCTGAAAATCACGTTGTTGTTCTGTGTATTCGTCATTTTTGCGACGTTCAATAATAGGTAAATAAGCATCTAAAAAGCCATTACCCACCGATTGCATAAACGCAAAACTCTTTTCAAAACCAAGTTCATTTAAATCGTCAAAAAACAAACCGCCTACTCCGCGAGTCTCATCTCTGTGCTTTAAATAAAAGTACTCGTCGCACCATGTTTTGTATTTTGGATAAACTTCACTACCAAATGGCGCACAAATGTCGTGAGCAACTTGATGCCAATGCTGTACGTCTTCTAATACTGGATAAAAAGGAGTGAGATCAAATCCGCCACCAAACCACCATATTGGCTCTTCGCCTTCTTTTTCGGCTATAAAAAAGCGCACATTGGCATGACTTGTTGGTACATGAGGGTTTTTAGGATGAATAACTAACGACACACCACACGCATGAAAGCTGCGCCCTGCAAGCTCTGGCCTGTGTGCTGTTGCAGAGCCTGGCATTGAAGCGCCAAATACGTGTGAGTAATTAACTCCGCCTTGCTCTATTACAGCGCCATTTGTGGTTACACGTGTACGACCACCACCGCCTTCTGCTCGCTGCCAGTTATCCTCTATAAATTTAGCACTGCCATCTGCAGCCTCCAAACCTTTGCAAATAGTGTCTTGCAAAGCCATAAAGTATGCTTTTACTTGATCTAATAATTCGCTTTGCATATTAACCTCTAAATATTTTTCCAGTCATGGCATCTTTTATTGTGCTTGGTTGAGTATTACCACCTAACGCCTCATCAACGTAAAAGCCAACTTGTTCTGCAAATTGCGCTTTAGCTTGCTCAATACTAATTACCGTTTCTTGACCGGTTAAGTTTGCACTAGTTGATACTAGTGGCTTACCAAACTCTTGGCACAAACGTTTTACTGTTGGATGGTTTGTTACTCTTACTGCAATGGTATCAAACTGCCCTGTGAGCCATTTAGGCGTATTTTTAGATGCAGGCATAACCCATGTAATTGCAGCAGGCCAACTCGAAAAAATATCAGCTCGTTTATCCATTGGTATTTTTGCATCATCTACGTATTTTAATAATTGTCCGTAGTTATCAGCAATTAAAATAAGTCCTTTTTCAACCGGGCGCTGCTTAATAGCTAATAGTGCCTCAACGGCTTGTTGATTATCTGGATCACAACCTAAACCATATACAGCTTCTGTTGGGTATAAAATAACTTCGCCTTGCGTTAAGCATGTTATTGCAGTGGGCGTATTTGAAAGGTCTGACAAAGTAGTCTCCAGATATAATTAAACGTTATTCAGTTGGGGTGAGCTTATGCATGCAGCTTTTTTGTGGGCATTGCAATAATGTGCCGTTTGCCATATTTCTCTCTATGACTATGGGCCAGTTACATTCAGGACACGGGTGTTCAACCGGTTTATTATTAAGTGTGTATTTACAACTTGGATAGCAATCACAAGAATAAAATACTTTACCAAATTTATTACTGCGCGCGACTAAATGACCTTTTTTGCATTTAGGGCAACTTGGCAAAGTGTCTTCGCTTTGTTTCTCTTCATTTTCGTTAGCAATGTAATGGCACTCTGGATATCCCGTACACCCAATAAACATACCGTAGCGCCCATTTTTAACCACCAGCGGTTTGCTGCACTGCGGGCATGCTGAATCTTCAAGAACTTTAATTTCGTTACTATCGTGATGTGCCAACGGCCTAATAAAATCGCATTTGGGATAACTTGCGCATCCTAAAAAAGGGCCTGATTTACTATTGCGGATCACTAACTCTGAACCACACTGTGGGCATATCTCGTATTCTTTTTCGAGGGCGTGCTTGTTCGCCGAGAAAAGCGAATGGTCGATTTTACTCATGGTGATCCTAATAGGTTAGTGAATTTTCGCCTAATATACCCAAACCACTTAAAGATACAAGCAATGCCGTGCTTATCCGTTTAAGTAATTTGAGTACAATTAAGATAATTATCTCTAATGAAGAAGTTCGCTGGGTTCATCAAAAATCAAATCTTCCATTTGCTCATATGCCTCTTCAGAGCCAGGAACATTAAACAAAATCATAAGTACAATCCATTTTAAATCTTCTAGGCTTATGGTTGGTTTATCGAGAGAGGTTAAACAGTCCATTACCATCTCACGAGTTACATTGTTAATTACGCCTATTTGCTCAATAAACATTAAAAAGCCACGACACTCAGCACTGAGCCTTTGGCATTCACTATCGGTAAATATACGCACAGCATCTTTAGGGTTAGTAATAAGATAAGGAGACTCGTCACTGTGTTGTAAATCGGCGAGTTGCTCTAACCAATCGAGTGCTTTAAATATCTCAGGCTTATTAAAGCCCGCGCGCAGTAGCTCATCGGTTAATTCATTTTGCTCTGCAAATATATCCGCTTCGCTATGAATGTAATTTTCAAAAAGATATAAAAGAATATCAAACATATTACCTCCCTGCGCTCAACTTAATATAACCATCTAACACTCGCTCAATCTGATCGTCTAATTCTAAATCGAGCAACCTAGCGAGCACTTTGTCTATTGGCCACTGTGCGCGACGTACAATGTCGTCTACGCTGGTGACTTCAAAGCCAATACTATTTAACACCTCGCATTGAGAATTTGCCTGAATAGGCTGCTCTTTGTTACATACATTATTGTCGTAAGTAAAACTCACCTCATCAAGAATGTCAGCCACGTTTTCTACCAGCTTAGCACCTTGCTTTATTAAAAAGTGACTTGCCTGCGCTAACGGGTTTTTAATAGAACCCGGTACTGCAAATACCTCTTTATTTTGTTCAAGCGCATAGCGTACTGTAATTAACGAACCACTTTTAATTTCAGCCTCAACAATAAGCACTCCTAACGATAACCCAGAAATAATACGATTTCGGCGCGGAAAGTTATGCGCATGAGCAGCTGCCCCTGGTAAAAACTCACTCACCAACAGGCCACTTTCTAAAACTTGGTCTGTTAATAGTTTATGGCGTTTAGGGTAGTAAATATCAACCCCAGTACCAAGCACCGCTATGGTTTTACCCGTACCAGCAAGAGAGCCCTTATGTGCTGCTCCATCTATTCCCCGTGCCATACCTGAGGTAACTGTAATACCCGCTAAAGTTAACTCGTATGCAAATTCTGATGCTATTTCAAGCCCGGTAGGTGTGGCATTACGACTCCCTACAATTGCAATTTGTGGAGTAGATAATAACGAGACATCTCCCCTACAAAATAGTAATAAAGGCGCACTGGCAATCTGTCGGAGATCTTCTGGATAAAGCGCATCAAAAATACAGACAACCGTAATGTTGTGCAGCGTAATTAATTGCTCATAATGACTGACTTGTTGCCAATTGGTATTGAGTAAATTACTCGCTTGATTAGCGGTTAATCCAAGCTGTAAAAGCTTGTCATGAGATAAGTCGAATAACGACCCAAGGGAATAGTTTGTAGATAGTGCTAAAAGGGTTTTGATACCCAGCCCTTTACACATATAAAAGGCAAGCCAGTGGGCTAGCTTGCCAGATGACTGATCCATGCTCTCTCCTAGAGCACCGACTCGCTACTTCTTAATGAATAACTGCAATATCTCCAATGCGAATTGGGTGCTGGTTTTTAGTTATTAATGCATAACTTATTTTGTCATACACTTTAAAGACAATTAGCTCACCAACTTTTTCTTTAGGCATAGTCCACGTTGTATTATCTTCGTCAGACTCATCACCAAATAATTGGCTTGCATCAGATAAAAGCTTCTCGTATTTACTAGAATCTTCTGGGTAACGAGGGCCACGAGGACCATCAATAACCGTTGGCGATTGACGTTCTAGATCTAATACATGACCCGCTTCTATGTTTTGTTCACTGCCTAAGTTTAGCACTACAACATCCATTGTGCTGAATTCTCTAACTTGTCGTGGGGAAGCAATAATATTACCTGTTACAGGCTCAGAAGGACGGTGTATATTAAAGTACGCAGGAAGCATTTGACCTTCCATTGCTGGTATTAAAAAATCACCTTGTTGAATTTCTCGTTTAACCGATTCAACGCGTAACGACGACGGTACGCCATTGTGTTCATCACCCGTTCTGAATGCACGTGCTATACCCACATAAGAAGCACGTGTTGCTAACACTTCACCGGTTAAATCGGTGTAAGGGTCACCTTTATGGTAAATGGCATATGCTTTATGTACTTGTAAGTCGCCTTTAACATATAAAATATGGCCTAACGTTTGTGTTTTAGTATTTTCGTTAGCACCTAAAATATAAGGTTTGCCTTTAATATCGTCACTGTTCATTGCTTGCTCGTAACTGATATAAGGTTTAATCATTTCAAGCGGCAAAGTAGTAATAGCATTACGCCCTTTTGGTGTAATACGACCCTGAGGAGATAGCTTTCTATATCCTTTATTAATCACTAAACGTGGGTTTCCATCGGCATCGTATATCAGCGCTAATGCATCACCGGGGTAAATTAGGTGCGGGTTGTCAATTTGTGGATTCATTTGCCAAAGTTCAGGCCATAGCCAAGGCTCATCTAAATAGATGCCAGAAATATCCCAAAGTGTATCGCCTTTTTTTACAACATACTGTTTTGGTGCATCTTTTTTTATTTTAAGCACATCAGCTACTGCGGGAAACGCAGCACTTAACGTAAGCATGATTGCAAGTAATGGAGATTTCATTGAGCTTCCTTGTATTGTTTTTTCATTATTATTGCCCAAAACCTGTTAAAGGTGAACGCGAATGGCTAAAATAAGAGCATACAATACCCTAAATTAAGCACAAGTGAAAAAGGTAACTATGGCTAGGTTAGAAGTTTTAAGATTTCCAGATGAACGTTTACGTACTATAGCAAAAGATGTTGCACAAGTTGACGACACAGTACGCCAAATTGTAAAAGACATGCTAGAGACAATGTACGATGAAAATGGCATTGGACTTGCGGCCACGCAAGTAGATATTCATCAACGAATCGTTGTTATTGATGTATCAGAAGAGCGCGATGAGCCACTGGTATTAATTAATCCACAAATCATTAAAAAAGACGGCTCTACCGTTAGCGAAGAAGGCTGTTTATCAGTACCTAACTCGTATGCAAAAGTAGACCGCGCTGAAACAGTAACAGTCGCTGCACTTAACGAAAACGGTGAAGAGTTTGTACTAGATGCAGATGAATTACTGGCTATTTGTATTCAACACGAACTGGATCACCTTCAAGGTAAGCTGTTCATTGATTACTTATCTCCATTAAAGCGCCAACGTATTCGTAAAAAGCTTGAAAAAGAAGCTAAATTTGCAGATTAGTAATAAGTACCTTAGGAAAACTCAGTGACTCAACCATTACGCATTATATTTGCCGGTACGCCGGACTTTGCAGCACGTCATTTACAAGCGCTGATACAAAGCGAACACCAAATAGTGGGTGTATATAGCCAGCCAGATCGCCCTGCAGGTCGTGGTAAAAAATTAAAAGCCAGTGAAGTGAAAGCGCTAGCGCTTGAGCACAACTTACCGGTTTTTCAGCCACAGTCATTAAAAAATGATGAAGCACTAGCAGAGCTAACAAGCTTAAATGCCGACATTATGATTGTTGTAGCGTATGGCTTAATCTTACCTAAAGCTATATTAGAAGCCCCACGTTTGGGTTGTTTAAATGTGCATGGCTCTATATTACCGCGCTGGCGCGGCGCTGCACCTATTCAACGCGCAATTTGGGCAGGTGATGAACAAACCGGCGTAACAATAATGCAAATGGATGAAGGGCTAGATACCGGCGATATGCTTCATATAAGTCGCTGCCCAATTAGCACGACAGAAACTAGCGCTAGTTTATATACAAAGCTTGCTGAGCTAGGTCCAGACGCGTTAATTGAAACCATTAATAAATTAGCGAATGGCGAGATCACCCCTGAACCTCAAAATGATGAACTTGCTAACTACGCTAAAAAGCTTTCTAAAGAGGAAGCTAATATCGATTGGTCAATGAGTGCACTGCAAATTGAGCGAAACATTCGCTCTTTTAATCCATGGCCAGTGTGCTTTACCCAAATGGGTGGGCAAACAGTAAAGATTTATCAAGCGCAGGTTGTGCTGCAATCAGGTGATCCTGGGCAAATTTTATCAAGCGACAAAAATGGCGTAGTAGTGGCGTGTGGCGAACACGCTTTATGTATTACGCAATTACAGCCGCAAGGTAAAAAACCGATGGCAATTAACGACTTTTTAAATGGTCGTAGTGACTGGGTTACCCCTGGCACAATATTAGGCGAAAACAATGAGTAATGTTCCAAACGTACGAGCGCTGGCCGCTGAAACTTTATATAACGTAGTTGATAAAGGCGCATCGCTTAATCAAGAACTTCCATTTGCAAGCCAAGGCTTGCCGCCTAAAGATAAAGCGTTGCTACAGCAAATTTGTTATGGCGTTTTACGCTACTTACCAAGCCTTGAAAATTACTGCCAACACTTAGTAGAGCAGCCATTAAAAGGTAAACGTAGAATATTTCAGTTTTTATTATACGTAGGTATTTATCAGCTGCAGCATATGCGCGTACCACCACATGCTGCTATTTCAGAAACTGTAAACGCACTGGCTCAACTACGCGCTTTAGGATTAAAAGGGCTGATAAACGCCATTTTACGTAGTTTTCAGCGCCAACAAGCAGAGCTTGAAGAAAAAGCGAAGCTTATTCCGGTATGTTTATATAACCATCCAAATTGGTTTATTAAACAGGTGCAAACAGCCTACCCAGATAGTTGGGAAGCACTACTTGAAGAAAACCAGCAACAAGCACCAATGTGGCTTCGTGTAAATCAAGCACAATTTAGCACGCAAGAATACAGCGAAATGCTTAGCGCTAACGATATTGAACACACCTTAAACCCTGATTTTATTGATGGGATTAAGCTTGCCAAACCACGTGATGTATTTTCGTTGCCTGAGTTTGATACAGGTGCATGTTCAGTACAAGATGCTGCAGCACAGTTGGCAGCCCGCTTTTTAGAACCTAAAGCAGATGACTATATTTTAGATGCCTGTGCAGCACCTGGCGGAAAAACGTGTCATATATTAGAGCTTGCTGATGCTGATGTACTTGCACTTGATAGCGACTCAACTCGCCTTGAACGCGTTAAGCAAAACTTAACGCGTATTGGCTTAGGTGCAGACCTTCAATGTGGCGATGCCTCACAACCACATACTTGGTGGGACGAAAAATTATTTGATCGTATTTTGCTTGATGTGCCTTGTTCAGCCACTGGCGTAATTCGCCGTCACCCTGATATAAAATGGTTACGTCGCGCATCAGATATCGAAGACTTATCTAAGTTACAAAACGATATTCTTGATAGCATTTGGCCACTGTTAAAACCAGGTGGCACATTGGTATATGCTACGTGTTCGGTTCTTCCACAAGAAAACCAACAGCAAGTTGCTAAGTTTTTAGCTAATAACGATGATGTAGAACATATACCTCTACACGAAAATGATACCGTAACAACTCCAGGTTTGCAGTTACTGCCCGGTGAAAGTGATGGATTTTATTACGCTAAGCTAGTTAAAAAAGCCTAATAGCCGTACACTAAATAGTTAGCCATTTATGAAACATTAAATGGCTATTTTTTTAATTAAATTATGATCAATACCACGGGTAAATAATGAAAATAATTATACTCGGTGCCGGGCAAGTTGGTGCTACGCTTGCTGAAAACTTAGTTGGCGAACAAAACGAAATTACCGTTGTTGATATAGACGGTAACCGATTACGTGAACTTCAAGATAAATACGACTTACAAGGGGTTATGGGCCACAGCGCGCACCCTGATGTATTACGCCGTGCAGGCGCTGAAGATGCCGATATGATTATAGCGGTAACCAGTTCAGATGAAGTGAACATGGTTGCATGCCAAGTGGCGTACAGTATTTTTAAAACGCCCACTAAAATTGCCCGCATTCGCTCAGAGCAATATTTAAAATACCGCGAAAAACTATTTCAAAACGATGATTTACCAATCGATCATTACATTGCTCCCGAAGCACTGGTCACTAAGTATATTCGCCGTCTAATTGACTACCCTGGTGCTCTGCAAGTATTGCAGTTTGCCGATGGTATGCTCTCGTTAGTGGCCGTAAAAGCTTACTATGGGGGTTTATTAGTAGGTTATGCGTTATCTGCACTTAAAGAACACATCCCTAATGTAGAAACTCGTGTTGCCGCTATTTATCGTCAAGGTAAAGCAATAAAACCATTGGGTACCACCGTTATTGAAGCCGATGACGAAGTATTCTTTATTGCCGCTACAAAACATATACGCGCAGTAATGAACGAGCTACAAAAACTTGAGCGTTCGTACAAAAAAATTATGATAGCTGGTGGCGGTAACATTGGGGCAGGCCTTGCCCGCTCACTTGAAAAAAACCACACCGTTAAACTAATTGAACGCAGTAAAGAACGTGCCGAGCAACTCTCAGAAATGCTCGATAACACGGTCGTTTTTTGTGGTGACGCATCTGATCAAGAACTGCTCTCAGAAGAGCATATTGAACAAGTCGATGTATTTATTGCCGTAACCAACGACGATGAAGCAAACATTATGTCGGCCATGCTTGCAAAACGTATGGGCGCACAAAAAACCATGGTACTTATTCAACGTGGAGCTTACGTTGATTTGGTACAAGGCGGCGAAATAGATATTGCCATATCGCCACAACAAGCAACTATATCAGCGTTATTAACGCACGTACGCCGTGGTGATATTGTTAACGTGTATTCACTGCGTAAAGGCGCAGCGGAAGCCATTGAAGCGGTTGCTCATGGTGATGAAAACACATCTAAAGTGGTTGGTCGTGCGATTGCCGACATAAAACTTCCTGCAGGTACAACCATTGGGGCGATAGTACGTAATGACGATGTGTTGATAGCTCACGATGATACAATTATTATGTCGGGCGATCATGTCATCATGTTTTTAATCGACAAAAAACACATTACCGTTGTAGAAAAACTATTCCAAGTAAGTGCTATATTCCTTTAACTAGTTACTCTAATTAGTTAATTTAATACACAAAAAAGCCGCTGACTAAGGCGGCTTTAATGGAGTATGCTTAAATATTGATTACTGTACTTTTGAAAACTCTTCTTTAGAGATTTCACCATTACCATCAGTATCCAAATCATCAAAAATCTTTACAAGCTGAGGGTTAACCTTTGCTTCTTCCATTGTAATAGCACCGTTACCATCTGCATCAAAAGAGGCAAAATCTACTGCGGCATATGCTGCTGATGAAGATGCTAAAACGATAACTGCAAGTGTTGTATTTAATGTTTTCATAATAATATTCCTAGTAATATGGGAAGTCCTTTTCAAAGATCCCTGACTGTGAAAAATGTTTAATCTGAAAAGATTAATTAGTAATTAGTAATTAGCGAATTCTTCTTTAGAAAGCTCGCCGCTACCGTCGGTATCTAGCTCAATAAATTCAGCCATTAAATCTGTATCGACTGCCGCTTCGCTTGGGCTAATTGTGCCGCTACCATCGATATCAAGGCTGTCAAAATCTGATGCTGCAAATGCAGCGGAAGAAGATGCTAGTACTATAAGTGCTAATGCTTTATTTAAATGTTTCATAACTTAATCCTTCAATGTTCTATCAAAAAAATTGCTTCGTTTAACTTAAAACGTAATTTTTCACTTCCTTGTTATCCTCTTTCGTAAGCTCCCTTGCCTACTTAGGTGTCTTTGGCAACTCAGGATAAATACTTTTCAATTAAGCTTCTGAAAATTCTTCTTTTGATAACTCACCATTTTGGTCAGTATCAAGCTCAGAAAACATGCTCATTAGCTTTGCATCTACTGATGCTTCTGCTTGGCTAATTGTGCCACTGCCGTCTACATCCAGTGTGTCAAAATCTGTTGCAGCAAAAGCGGCTGAAGAAGATGCAATAGCGATAAGTGCTAAAGTTTTATTAATGCTTTTCATAATATGTATCCTTCAAATTTATGTGTGTGCGATTAAGTATTTCACTTTGAATCACGATTTCGTTCAGTACACTTAGACTATTACAACTTAGATGCCAACATTTAAAAGTTAATAATTTTCAATAAGTTAAATTCAAAACGTACAACAAGAAGGCGTTTTTAGAATAATTATTGTTGCCCTTTAGCAACACGTTTTAAAGGGTTTACATTAAAACCATTAAAAACATATAGTTATGTTTATATAAAAAGATACATCTTTAAATGTATGGTTTTAAAAAGAGGGATTTTAAACAATAATTGAGGTAAATTTTAATGAGGTAGCTTTAATAACAAAAAATAATCTGTAAAAAATAATACGTAATCAGTTGTTTTATTTAAATAATAATTTTAATTATGGAAGAGAAAAAAAACATTTTATAAATACTGACGTAAAATGCCTTTTTGTTGCAAATAAGCGAAAAACTATTTATTCAACGGTGGGCTCAAGCGCAGAAGGGTCTATAAAATGCTCTTTCATAAAGGCTTTCATTTCATCCTCGCTTGCTAGTAGCTTAATTCCACAGTGCACGCCTGCGGCATGCTCTTTAACACTGCAGATTTCACCCTCAAAATCTTTATCACGACTGTTGAGTATTACAGTGCATTGCATATCTTTCAGGTTTTCATCCTGCTGAGCGCCTCTAACATCAAACATTATACCAGTGAGCGAAATATCTTTAATAATGCCTTCAAGTACTCTGTCGTCACTTAGTTTTAGTTTTGCGGGTAATAAGGTAGGTATACGCGTTTGCGAGCGTAGCGCAAATAGCTGCACTTGCTTGGGGAAATGAATAAATATTAGCTTTGTCGGGTGAAACGCTATTGACATAATTTGCTGCCGAAATGCAATAACTTGTCCTCCAATTAACGCCCTTACAATAACGGAAACCCCATCATTCAAATAATCACCGGCTTTAACTAATCGTTTGGCGTTTGGATAGTTTAAAATAATAAACTTATCATCTAGCAAGCCAATAAACTCTGTTTTTAAGCGTTTACTATCTGTTGGAGTGAGAATTTCCAAATCTACCATACTGCCGCTAACTAACTTATGCAGTTTATCTAAATTTGTTACTAACATATGTTTCCTCCAAGATATTAGTAAAGATTAGGTTATAAGTTTTATCCACGCCAAAAAGTAGGCGTAAATAGCACTAATAAAGTAAATATTTCTAAACGACCAAACACCATTGCAATGGTAAGCAACCATTTAGCACCATCGGTTATAGCCCCATAATGCGACGCTACATCCCCTAACCCAGGCCCTAAGTTATTTAAACAAGCCGCAGTGGCTGAGAACGCCGTTATGTTATCCATACCCGTGCCCATAAGCGCTAACATAATAATAATAAATACCAACGCATACGCAGAGAAAAACCCCCACACGGCTTCTACTACTTTGTCTGGCAGCGCCTTTCGACCCAGCTTGATTGAATATATAGCTCGTGGGTGCACTAAACGATTGAGCTCACGCACCCCCTGTAAGTAAAGTAAGAACACGCGCACTACTTTCATACCACCACCGGTAGAGCCTGCACAGCCACCAATAAAGCTCGAAAATATAAGTAAAATAGGTAAAAACAAAGGCCATGTTGAAAAGTTATCAGTAGCAAAGCCAGCTGTTGTACTCATTGAAACAGCTTGAAATAATGCCTGATCGAGGGTTTCATCGCCATTTGCAAATATTTCATTAGAGGAAAGTACGGTAAAACAAATAACCACCAGCGCTAATTGAATACACAAAAACACCTTAAACTCAGGGTCTCGAATATAAACTTGTATGTTACGACTAGCTACTGCGGCGTAATGCAGGGAGAAGTTAACAGCGGCAATAATTAAAAAGAACACACAAATAAAGTTAATTACAGGGCTGTCAAAGTGCCCCATGGAAGCATCGTAAGTAGAAAAACCACCTATCGCCACCGTTGAGAATGCATGACATATCGCATCAAACCACTCCATACCTGCTGCCCAATAAGCCAGCATACAAGCAATAGTCAGCGACACATAAATATACCAAAGGTGCTTTGCTGTATCGGCAATTCGCGGGGTCATTTTAGAATCTTTTACAGGCCCAGGTATTTCTGCACGATATAACTGCATACCACCAACACCAAGCATAGGTAGTATAGCGACAGCGAGTACGATTATACCCATACCACCAAACCACTGGAGTTGCTGGCGATAAAACAACACCGATTTGGGTAAATACTCAATACCAGTAAGTACTGTAGCGCCGGTGGTTGTTAAGCCAGAGAATGCTTCAAACACCGCATCGGCGAGCGATAAATTAGGTTCTTGTAAAAATATAAGCGGCAAGGACGCAAACGCCCCAAGTACCAGCCAAAACAAAACAACAATTAAAAAGCCTTCACGCGCTTTTAAGTCACCGTTTTCATGGCGGTTTGGGTAATAAGCCATCATGCCAATAACAACACTAAAGATAAATGCTAAAACAAAAGGAACACCACCACCGTCTTTATATATTAAAGACACCAGTGCCGGAGGCACCATGGTAATACTAAACAGCGCAACAAGTTGGCCAAGAATTTTTATGATGGTACGAAATTGCATTTAGCTTGTCGCTTTTATTATTAGTAAATTCAGGCTGAGTAGTATCAGCCAAATTAAATAGGGTCAGTATGCATTACATGCAATTTGTGTAGGTTATTACTCTTTAATAGTTAACTCAACTGCGCCGTGACTTAAATCAAAAATATCTTTGATTGCTTGCTGAGCTTCGCGGCTATCTATTGTAATCACCCATTCAATATTAGCAGTAAATTGCTTATCAATATTAAGCACTTGATACTTTGTTTTTAATAACTGCTCAATCGCACCTTGCATGCTGTACTCGCTACTCCCTGTAATTTCAACACTGGGAACTTTAAGTACCGTTTGCAATTTTACTAATGCATTATTTAATGAGCCACCATAAGCACGTACTAATCCGCCCGTGCCTAATTTTATTCCGCCAAAGTAACGTGTGACTACAGCTGTGATTTCGCCAAGGCCTGAACCCACCAGCACATTTAACATAGGTTTTCCTGCGGTGCCATTTGGTTCACCATCGTCCGAAAAACCATAAACATGGCTGCCACCGGGGTTGCCTGCCACATGTGCCCAGCAGTTATGACGCGCATCGCTATACTTTTCTTCAATGCTTTTAATAAATGCTTTAGCTGAATTTAAATCGGGGGTATGTGCAATGTGAACTATAAACGTACTTTTTTTAATTTCTTCTTGATGAAAAACGTCAGTAGCGGGATATTTATATTCAGACATATTTTAAACTTGTAAAAAGGGGGCCAAAAGGCCCCTTTAAATAATGTACGTATTTTAACGTGTATAAACTAATTAGTGTTAACTAGAATTAATCGAGCGCTAAATCTCGAGTCATATTTTCTAAGCTATCTTCGTGAACAATAATGTTATCTTCAATACGAATACCGCCAAATGGTTTAAATGACTCAACCTTTTCCCAATTAATAAATTGCTTATTATCGGTTTGCGCTAAATCACCAAGCAGTGAATCAATAAAATATAAGCCTGGCTCAATGGTAAATACTTGGTTTTTTTCAATCAGGCGAGTACAACGCAAGAACGGATGCCCTTCAGGCGATGGCTGATGTGCGCCCTTTTCGTCACTCATAAAACCACCCATATCATGCACTTGTAAACCAAGATGATGCCCTAGTCCATGTGGGAAGAAAGTAGAGGTAATTTTACGCTCAACAATTTCTGTCGCTGGTAGGTTAACAATTTTAAAGTCACTGAGTATTTGTGCGATACGGTTATGGCATTCAACGTGTAAATCACCATAAAGCATACCCGGCTTTAAACCTTTACCTAACTCTATTTGTTGAACTGTCATAGCTTGTACAAGCTCAGCAAACTCACCCTGCTTTTTAAAATCATACGTACGAGTAATATCAGCAGCATAACCATTAAAGTTTGCACCAGCATCAATTAAAAATGAGTTATGAGTGTGTGGCGCTTTTGGATCAAAGTGCGTGTAGTGCAAAATAGCGCAGTTTTCGTTAAGCGCAACAATGTTGCCGTACGGCATTTCATTTTCGCTTTGACGTGTTGCCATTAAGTACGCTTGCTGAATATCGAACTCGCTACCACCATTAAAGAATGTGTCGCGTGCAGCTTTATGCCCATCTACTGCAATGCGGTTAGCGTTGCGTAAACATTCAAGTTCGTACTGCGTTTTATAAGCGCGGTGGTAATGAAAATAGTTAAGTACAGGCTCAGGGTTCATAATACTAAAACCAAGTGCTTGCGCTACTTCAATATATTCGCCCATGTAAGCGTATTTAGCTTTGTCGTATGGTAATAACTTTTCAACTTGATCAGGCTGAAGTAATAGCTCTATATCAAAGTACTCAGCCCAAAAGTCACGAGGCTCGTCTGGCACTTTATGCCAAAAATCTACCGGGCGATAAAATATTAGTTTTGGTTTGTCACTGCCATTTACCACAATCCAGCAATGAGGATTATCAATAACCGGTAACCACGCTTTAAACTGTGGATTAACTTTAAATGGATAATACATATCATCTAAAAACTGGCGCTTAGCTTGGCCTGAATGAATTACTAATCCTTCTAACCCTTCGCTATTACAAATTGTACGAGTACGCTGTTGCAGTGTTGCAATATGTTCGGCGTATAAAACGGCTAATTTATCCATTGTTAATCCATCTGTTAAATTTAACTTGCTCTGAGTCTACCACTTAAACACTAAGCGCTCAAAAAGGGGGATATTTAACATGTAAACATCCCCCTTATTAATACCTATACCTATCGTGTTAAGTTATTGGTCGATTGGTATCATATATTCAACCGCCCATTTTCATTTCGAGTAGCGGCGCTAATACATTACCTTCTCGGCCCATTCTTGTATGGTAAACCTGTCTGTACGCAAATACATTTTTTACGTAATCACGGGTTTCGCGATACGGAATAAGCTCTACCCATAACTCAGCCGGAATAGCGTCATCAGGTAACCAACGCTTTATACGGTGATAACCCGCATTATAAGAAGCTGTTGCCAGCACCTCATTGCCATGGTTTTTCTTTTTTAAGTACTGTAAGTAACTAGTACCTAACCTAATATTTGTTTTAGGTTGATATAAACGACTACTTGTCACACTACCTTTATTTACATACTCAGCAGTACTAGGTAATAACTGCATTAAACCACGTGCATTAGCATGCGAGCGTGCATCTGGCGCAAAAGAGCTTTCGCGCCTTGCAATAGCAATACTCCAGGCAACATCTATCTTGCTACGTTTACTGTAGCGCTCAAAAACATCTTGAAACGCAAACGGAAAACGTTGCTCTACGTTATCCCACGCTTTAATTTTTGCTAAAGTAAAAATAGTACTGTCGTGCCAACCTAAATCGGTAGATAGTTGTGATGCTGCTAGCTTTTCTTCATCGCTAGACGTATCCGTTAAATAATTCCACTCACGGCGCGCCGACGTAAAGCGCTCAATATCATAAAGTGCTTTTGCACGCTTAAAGCCAGGTGCATTACTTACTTTATCTACAAGCACCTTATCGACTGCTAAAGGTTGATTATTTAAATCAACGGGCAAACCTAAACGTGCTGCTGCTAAAAAGCCGTAATAATCACGATTAGCCGCTACTTTTTTCCAAATATCGTCTGCTTTTTGTTGCTCGCCACGTTGTGCATAGCTATAAGCTAACCAATATTGCTGGCCAAGGCTTAAATCCTCTTTTCCTGTAAAAAACGCAGCAATCCCTTCCCAATCTCGGGTTTTGAGCATATTGCCCAGTTGCCATTGAATAAGCTTGCTGTCTAATCGCTCTTTCGGCACTTTATTTAGCCAAAAGCTCGCTTGCTTATGCCCGCTTGAAGCAAGTGACAACGCAAAGGTGTAATACACGTCAGCTTTATCTTCATCACTATACTTAAATATTTTTTCTAGTTTTTCCCATGCTTTTAAAGCAAGCTCTTTATCGCGCCAAACCAAGCGTTTAACACCATAAATTGCTATTTGGCCTTCTTTAGCCGACTTATTTTTATATCGATATAATCCAGCTGCCGTGCTTGGATCTTTTCGCACTTTTAAATATAAGTCAGCTAAGTAACGATCCTTACTTGGCAATAAAGTTTTTAAGTAAGGTAATAAGCTTTGCGTCCCGCCTTGTGCAGCAAGTGTTACACGCTTCCAAACCGTTTCTTCTTTCATGTAGCCTTTTTTACGCCACGTAGAAAACAAACTATCACAGCCATTAGGTTGCGATTTACCAACGGCCCATAAGTCGGTCACCTGATTTAGAATCGCCTTTTCAGGCGCGCCCAAGTCGAGCTGAAAATCTAAATAAGTACAGGTAAGCCCAGTATTAGAAGTTTCACGGTAGTTGCGTATGTACGCCGCTTTTTCATTGTTCTCTTTTAAATACTCCAACCACGCTTTGCGCACAGGCCACTCAAGCGGTGTATGCTGATATATATTTAAATAGTCTTCTATCTCTGCCTGATGCTTAATACTCGGGTGACGTTGCCAATATGTTTTTTCAACATACGGTTTTAACGGATGATTTAGGTTACTAACCGCTTGTTTAAAGTCTTGGTAACTTCCGTACCTTACTTTTTTTTCGGCATCTAAAAAGGCATCGTTATCGATACTTGCCTCGGCAGAGTGAAGAGGGAAAATGAATGCAGCTGCCGCAACACTTAGTAAATATTTTTTCATAATGTCCTTTAATAAAAATTAAAGTAGTGAATAAAAACTTTTCAACCACCTTAGCACCAAACCAGCTATATTTTAACCAGTCGATTGTAACCGAGTTAAATTTTTCGTTGCATTTTTAATTTAAAGCAAGCACACTGATTGAAATGCAAACTCATCGTACCAGTCTTAGTTCGTCAACTAGGGAGAATAATAATGTTATATAAAAGCGATTCCTTTGAAGTTAGCTTCCTAAAGGAAAACATCGCCGAGTTTAAGTTTTGTGTTGCAGGTTCTGTAAACACATTATCTCAAAAAACTCTTTCAGATTGCGCAGCAGCATTAAAAGAATTAGCTGCCAATACTGATATCAAAGGCATGATTTTTACCAGTGATAAAGACCACTTTATTATTGGTGCCGATATCTTCGAATTT
Organism: Pseudoalteromonas sp. SWXJ133; assembly: GCF_015864365.1. Taxonomy (NCBI): domain Bacteria; kingdom Pseudomonadati; phylum Pseudomonadota; class Gammaproteobacteria; order Alteromonadales; family Pseudoalteromonadaceae; genus Pseudoalteromonas; species Pseudoalteromonas sp. SWXJ133. The sequence goes on along the minus strand of NZ_JADYXJ010000028.1, from coordinate 43,238 downwards.
TTACCTACATTTACTAAACCTGAAGAAGAATTAGTAGTGTGGATCAAAAACGCAACCGACGTTTTTGATGCAATCGAAGATTTACCATTCCCAACTCTAAGCGCTATAAACGGTATGGCACTTGGCGGTGGTTGTGAGTGGGCACTTGCTACCGATTATCGCGTGGCAAGCGAAACAGCTAAAATGGGCTTACCAGAAGTTAAACTTGGCATAATGCCTGGTTTTGGTGGCACAGTGCGCTTACCACGTATCATTGGCGCCGATAACGCAATGATGTGGATTACCTCTGGCGCAGAAAATCGCGCAGCAGATGCCCTTAAAGTAGGTGCGTTTGACGCGGTAGTTAGTACTGACAAACTTTTAGAGTCAAGTGTATCAACGCTTGAACTTGCGATTGCTGGAAAGCTAGATTGGCAAGCAAAACGTAACGTAAAACTACAGCCACTTAAATTAAACCGTGTTGAGCAAGGCATGAGCTTTGCAATGGCAGAAGGTATGGTAATGGGTAAAACCAAAGGCCACTATCCTGCACCGGTTATGGCTGTACGTACTATTAAAGCAGCGGCAAACTGTACTCGCGATGAAGCAATGGCAATCGAAAATGCCAACTTTGCTAAATTAGCACGTACACCAGAAGCAGCAGCTCAAACAGGTATATTCCTAGCTGACCAATACATTAAAGGTAAAGCACGTAAATTTGCTAAGCACAGCGATGTAGAAATTAAACAAGCAGCTGTACTAGGTGCAGGTATTATGGGCGGCGGTATTGCATACCAGTCTGCTTATAAAGGCACACCTATTATAATGAAAGACATCCAACAAGATGCGCTTGATTTAGGTATGGGTGAAGCGTCTAAGTTATTAGGTGCAAAAGTTAAGCGTGGCCACATGCCAATGGAAAAAATGTTGGCAACTCTTAGCAAAATCAAACCAACACTTAACGATTCAGACCTACAAAGCGCCAACATTATTGTTGAAGCCGTTGTAGAAAACCCTAAAGTTAAGCAAGCAGTACTCGCTGATCTTGAAAAGAACATGCCAGAAGGCACTGTACTTACTTCAAACACATCGACTATTTGTATTGATTTACTAGCCGAAGCGCTAGATAAGCCAGAAAATTTCTGTGGTATGCACTTCTTTAACCCAGTGCCAAAAATGCCATTAGTAGAAATTATCCGTGGTGCAAAGACCTCAGATAAAACAATTAATGCAGTAGTTGATTACGCGCTTAAATTAGGTAAATCGCCAATTGTTGTTAATGATTGCCCAGGCTTTTTTGTAAACCGTGTTTTATTCCCTTACTTTGCAGGTTTTAGCAAATTAGTGGTTGAAGGCGCTAACTTTGCAAAAGTAGATAAAGTAATGGAAAACGTATTTGGCTGGCCTATGGGTCCGGCTTACTTACTTGATGTTGTAGGTATTGATACAGCGTTCCATTGTACTGGCGTAATGGCAGACGGTTTCCCTGAGCGCATGGCGCGTGCAGACAAAGACCCTGTAACTATTTTTGCCAACGAAAAACGTTTTGGTCAAAAGAACAAAGCCGGTTTTTACAAATACGAAACAGATCGTCGCGGTCGTCTTAAAAAGTCTCATGACGAGACAGCAGTTGAGCTACTAAGTCCAATTACAGACGCACCGAAAGAATTTGATAAACAAGAAATCATCGACCGTTGTATGATTCCAATGATTAACGAAGTGCTACTTTGTTTGCAAGAAGGCATTGTTGCCTCTCCGCAAGAAGCAGATATGGCATTAGTTTATGGTGTTGGTTTCCCTCCATTTAGAGGCGGCGCGTTCCGTTACTTAGATCAAACTGGTTTAGCTAACTTTGTTGCAGCAGCAGACAAATACGCTCACCTAGGTGCGATTTACCAAGTATCTGAGCAAACTCGCAAGTGGGCCGAAGAAGGTCGTGTTTTCTATAAGGTGGAAGGTTAATATCATGAATAATCCAGTAATTGTAGATTGTATCCGCACACCAATGGGTCGCTCTAAAAGTGGTGTATTCAAACATAAACGTGCTGAAGACTTAAGCGCACATTTAATGAAAGGCTTACTTGATCGCAACCCAGCAGTTGATCCAGCATCAATTGACGATATTTATTGGGGTTGTGTACAACAAACATTAGAGCAAGGCTTTAACGTAGCACGTAACGCAGCATTACTTGCCGGTATTCCGCACAGCGTACCTGCTGTAACGGTTAACCGTTTATGTGGCTCGTCAATGCAAGCATTGCATGACGCTGCACGCGCAATAATGACTGGCGCTGGTGACACTTACCTAATTGGTGGTGTTGAGCACATGGGCCACGTGCCTATGACTCACGGCAACGACTTTCACCCAGGCTTAGCAACAACGATTGCACAAGCATCAGGCTCAATGGGTTTAACAGCAGAGTACCTTGCAACGCTTCATGGCATTAGCCGTGAACAACAAGATGAATTCGCTTATCGCTCACATCAACGTGCACAAGCTGCAACTGTTGAAGGCCGTTTCCGCCGTGAAATATTAGCAATGGAAGGTCACGCAGCAGATGGTTCTCTTATCTTAGTTGAAGACGACGAAGTAATTCGCCCAGAAACAACAGTAGAAGGCCTATCAAAGCTTCGTCCTGTATTTAATCCTGCATCGGGTACGGTAACAGCCGGTACTTCTTCTGCACTTTCTGACGGCGCATCTGCAATGTTAGTAATGAGCGAAGAAAAAGCAAAAGAACTTGGCTTACCAATTCGTGCGCGCATTAAAGCAATGGCAGTCGCGGGTTGCGATCCATCAATTATGGGTTACGGCCCAGTACCAGCAAGTAAAAAAGCACTTGCACAAGCCGGTATTACAATTGATGACTTAGGCGTAGTAGAGCTTAACGAAGCCTTTGCAGCACAATCATTACCTGTAATGAAAGATTTAGGGCTAATGGATGTTGTTGACGAAAAAGTGAATTTAAATGGCGGCGCAATCGCACTTGGTCACCCACTGGGTTGTTCGGGTTCGCGTATTAGCACATCGCTTATTCACTTGATGGAAGACAAAAATGTACGATACGGTTTAGCAACTATGTGTATTGGTTTAGGCCAAGGAATTGCCACTGTATTTGAACGTGTTCAAGACTAATTAGTTTGAACATGTAAAACCATCTTGGTGATTAAAAAGGCGGACTGATTTTATTCAGTTCGCCTTTTTTATTGGCTTCAATTAAGTGAAAACGACCTTCTATGAAGCAAGTATATAACGGCGTAATTATGTGATCGGACGTATTATTAAATAAAGCATTTTGAATGCTGCTAAAAGCATTAAATAAAATGCTGATATTGAGGTAAGTAAAATAGTTAAATTACGCTTAAAATTGCGTTAAACTTCCAAACTTATTAATTGCTATACCTAAGCACTCGCATACACAGCAACTACTTTAATTAAACAGGCCAATTTAATATGAGCTTTGATAACCCCGATCACCAATTAGATGCCATAGGCCTTCGCTGCCCAGAACCTGTAATGATGGTACGTGCTGCTATTCGTAAAATGAATGATGGTGAAACGTTATTAATAACTGCTGATGACCCGTCAACCACTCGCGACATTCCGAGCTTTTGTACGTTCATGGATCACACGCTGGTGGCTACAGATGCAGAAGAAGCACCGTATAGATATGTGGTGAAGAAAGGACTTTGATTCACATAATAATTTGAAACTGCTTTTCTATAACTCTATATAGTTCAAACCTGCTTGGGTCAAATAAATGCTCTCTTAAAGTACTTAAATTTGCGCTATTTTTAAGGTAGTTCCTAACCTCACTTCTTTTATCACTAATAAGTTTTCTTTTAACATCATCCTCTTTCCTTATGCGCTCAGAAAAATCTTCAATATACGCCGTGATAATTCGATTCTTTATCTTTTCACTTATCTTATCTATTAATCTCTCTAAATTTTTTCCGCATAAGAATAGGTAAGTCAGTTCTTTGTTAAGGCCTTTATCTTTTGTATCGTTTATAAACTCTTGGAAATTTTCATGCTCACAATCACCAGCATTACCCTTTAAAAAATTTTCGCATAAATCAATAAATTCAGATTTTTTATCTTCATCAAATATACACTCTGCATAGTTTTCATATAGCTTGTTAAACTGTTGCATAATTTCAGTATTTTTAAGGGTGCTTTTTATATAAAGAGAGTAGAGGAATGGTAAATACAGCGTGATACTGAGCTCATTTATTACTTCTTTTATATTAATTTGGTGTACGGTTTCGCCATACTTAAACTTAGTTAAATAAGCTTCTAAGTTCCCACATGAATTTAATAAATTTTCTCTAGAGTAAGCTACAGTATGAAAAATATAATCATTTTCAACAATTATTTGTTGGAATTCTTCGGTTGGAGCTAAAACGTCAAAATCAGCATCCACTGCAAAAATTGAATTTTTATTTGCCAGTTTAAAGGCTTGGCGAAATCTGCATTTGCCACGAGTACCTATATCTTGTGATATAGGAGAGTTAGCGAGAGAGAAGTCATACTTTTTACAGATAGCGGCCCCTAACAGCTTTTCCCATAGGAATACGTCTGGTTCATTTTCAACATAAATATTTCCAACCTTTTCTGTTGATATACCATGTTCAAACTTTTTACTAACCTGAGTTACTGCACTATCAAAAAAGTCGTCCTTTGATGACATCATATTCCCTTATTTAACTATTATTTCTTCCATTTCTACTAATTTAGTTACCCAACCATCTGTAACCACTGCAGGCGAGTGAGAAACCAAAATTATTTGCAAATTAGAGTTTATTCTAAACATGCTTTTCAATAAATTACGCTGCCAATTCAAGCTTAAAGACACTTCGGGTTCATCCATTAATAAGATAGTATCTTTACCTCTGGAATTTACTACGACGCACATAATATAAATTAGTTGTTTTTCACCAGAGGAGAGCTCTGTTAACTTCAAATGCTTACCATTTTGTATTATTGAAAAATCACCATTTTTCTCTATTTTGAAAGATTTATTTGTCACAGCTAAGAGCTCATTGAGTACTTTTTCAAAAACACTTATATCATTGATATTTTTCTTGAAGTACTTCTTAGCTTTTATTCTCTGCTGTTCTTGAGAGTCCATAGAAATAAGTAAAAGGTGTTTAGTTAACTTAGCTATTTCTTCATTAAGAATCACATCCAGCTGCGATAAGCGAGCCTGAGGATATTTTTCTAATTTTTTGCTATCTAACATAATCATATCAAAGGTAGAAACTCGTTGGATGTTTACTAACTTATTATCTTCATTATCTTTATGAAAATCACGGTTGAAACGTAAAGAGCCTACATATCCGTCCGATATTTTTTTAATTAAAGCGACCACCTTTTGAAAATCATCTTCATTTTCGAAACTAAGATCTAAGTCCTTTGATTTTTTTTTAACCTTTGAAACTAACTTCTCTTGCATGAATGATTTGAATGAGTCTTTTAAGTCCTCAGGAATAGTAGGGCCATTTATGCACTTTAATATTTCACCATTATTAAATTCAATCTCTACTTTATCAAACCGATTAATTAAAGAATTATCAAATCTATCGTCCAATAACATCCCAGCAAGTATATTAAGTACAGTTGTTTTTCCAGAGCCATTGGGCCCTATTACAACACTAACATCGTCAAGTGGTAGTATTATTTTTTTAGAGCCTAAAAAGCCCTCTATTCTAACTTCCTTGATAAAGTGAGGATGTACTTCTTCCCAACTAGGTTCCTTGGAATCCATATTATTTTACTGTCCTATTCTGCTTATTTCTGCTAAACCGTTATATAGAAGGTAAACTATAAATACTGCTCTATAAGATACCATCTTCTATAATATTTTCAGAGTAATAATTTCCAATAGAAATAACAACTATTTCTTCGTTATCGTCACTTGTGGCTTGTCGTAGTCACCGTAATCAATACTTACTATGTATGTGCCTTTTATCGCTGGAGTGTAGCTAAAGTAATTATAAATAGTATTACAGTCTGCGATAGCTGGCTGGCCGAGTGCTAGTTTTTGCCCAGCTGGTTGTGCGTCGCTATAACCGCAGTTGTAGCCTTCGCTAAAATCGGCATCGGCTATTTTAAATTCGTATACTTTACCAGGGCTAGAAAATTTAACTTGTGCTTGATAAAGCGCAGGGCCAACTGGCGCAAACTGATACTGAGGTTCTGCATCCCACAATGTAAAGTCGCCACGTAAGTAAATTGTGCGATCAAGCTCTTGCTGTGGCAATACATCGTTAATCGAAATTTGACTAGTACAAGCAGTAAGTAAACCAGCAATTGCTAAGGTTAAAATTCGTTTCATAGAAATCATCAATAGGTATCCTTTGCGTACAGTGAAAACTAAAAAGCCAGCAAAACGCTGGCTTTTAAAATTGCTAATCGGTGTTATTTTTGTAAAACAGAAATATCTGCAATACCTAGAAACAATCCGCTTAACTGGCTTAATAGCGCAAGACGATTTTGCTTAACTGCTTCATCGTCGGCCATAACCATTACGTTGTCAAAAAAGTTATCAACACTTTCGCGAATACCCGCCAATTGGCTTAATGCTTCTTGGTAGTTACCGTCTGCGTAAAGTGGTGCAAGGTCAGTGGCAAATTTTGCTACTTGTGATGCCAATACTTTTTCGGCGTCGTCGCTTAATAAGCTCTCATCAACGTTACCTTGGCTGGTAATGTCGTTTTTAGCCAGAATGTTACCTACACGCTTATTAGCGGCTGCAAGCGCTTCTGCTGCGTCTAATGTGCGGAAGTGGCTCACGGCTTTAACACGGCGATCAAAATCGACAGGTTTAGTCGGACAACGTGCAAGCACAGCTTGAATTACGTCTACTTCAATACCTTCGTCTTGATACCACGCACGGAAGCGCCCTAGCATAAATTCAAATACATCAGCTGATACATTTAAGTTAGTTAACTTGTCGCCAAACAATGTTTGCGATTTAGCTACTAGGTCTAAAATATCAAGTGGTAGTTCTTTTTCTACCATGATGCGAAGAGCACCAATAGCAGCACGACGAAGCGCAAATGGGTCTTTGTCGCCTTTAGGTGCTTGGCCTATACCAAAAATACCCACCAGCGTGTCAAACTTATCAGCAATCGCTACTGCACAGCTAATTAAATTTGTAGGTAAGTTGTCGCCTGCAAAGCGTGGCATGTACTGCTCGTTTTGCGCTATGGCTACATCTTCGGCTTCACCATCGTGGCGAGCGTAATGCATTCCCATTACACCTTGCACGTCGGTAAATTCCATTACCATTTCAGTCATTAAGTCTGTTTTACTTAATAGACCAGCGCGCTCTGCTAGGTCTTTATCGGCACCTAATTGCTCAGCAATATAACCTGCAAGCTCACTAATGCGCGCAGACTTATCTTTAAGCGTACCAAGTTGCTTTTGGAACAATACGCTATCAAGCGATTCTAGTCGGCTTTCTAGTGTTTTCTTTTTATCGGTTTCAAAGAAAAACTGTGCATCGGCTAAACGTGGGCGCACTACTTTTTCGTTACCAGAAATAACCACACTTGGATCTTTACTTTCGATGTTAGATACAAACAAAAACTTATTTAAAAGCTTGCCGTTTTGATCTAATAACGGGAAGTATTTTTGATCGTCTTTCATGGTGTAAATTAGCGCTTCGGCTGGTACATCTAAAAAGGTTTCTTCAAATGTTGCCGTTAAAGTAACTGGCCACTCTACAAGTGATGTTACTTCTTCTAGTAAATCTTCATCCATTGCAACAACAGCGTTAACTGCTTTTGCAGCCTCTTCTATTTGCGTACGAATTTGCGCTTTACGTTGTTCGTAATCGGCTATAACGTAAGCAGATTTAAGTACATCAAATACGTCATCTGCATGGTTTATGCTAATTTTTTCTGGGTGATGAAAACGATGACCCTGAAGCTGGTTAGTTATTTTCTTACCAAGGATCTCGCCTTCAAGTAACTCATCACCAAACAAAATAGTTACCGTATGCACAGGACGAATAAATTGTGTTTTATTCGCGCCCCAACGCATTGGTTTAGGAATTGGTAATTTAGCCAACGCTTTAGTAATTGCACCCGTCATTAGCGATTTGGTTTCTTGCCCTGCTACTTTAGCAATGTGCAATAACCATGCGCCTTTGTCAGTCTCAAGTGTTTGTGCGTCTTTTACTTCAATACCACAACCACGTGCCCAACCCATTGCTGCTTTTGTTGGGTTACCGTCACCGTCAAATGCGGCTTTAGTTGCTGGACCGCGTTTTTCAACTTCTTTGTCTTGTTGCTTAGCTTCAAGCGCTTTTACTTGTAAACCTAAACGACGAGGCGATGCATACCAGCTTACGCCTTGGTGTGCTAACTCTAATGTTTCAAGCTCTGCAGTTAAGTTTGCAGCAAAGGCTTCTGCTAGCTTACGCAGTGCTTTTGGTGGCAACTCTTCGGTGCCAATTTCTACTAATAAATTTTGTGCTGACATACTTACTTATCCTTACACAGCGGGAAACCAAGCGCTTCGCGTTTGTCATAGTAACTTTGTGCACACGCTTTTGATAACGCACGTACGCGTAAAATGTAGCGTTGACGCTCTGTTACCGAAATAGCGTGGCGTGCGTCTAGCAAGTTAAATGCGTGCGATGCTTTCATTACTTGCTCGTAAGCTGGTAGTGGTAAGTTAGCTTCAATTAACTTTTGGCTTTCTGCTTCGCATTTATCAAACTGAGCAAATAAGTCTTCTACGTTTGCGTGTTCAAAATTGTAAGTAGACTGCTCTACTTCATTTTGATGGAACACGTCGCCGTAGGTTACGCGCCCTAGTGGACCGTCTGCCCATACTAGGTCGTAAATACTGTCTACGCCTTGAATGTACATTGCTAAACGCTCTAGGCCGTAAGTAATCTCACCTGTTACAGGTGAACACTCAATACCGCCAACTTGTTGAAAGTAGGTAAACTGCGTTACTTCCATGCCGTTTAGCCAAATTTCCCAACCTAGGCCCCACGCACCTAACGTAGGTGATTCCCAGTTGTCTTCTACAAAGCGAACTTCGTGAGTTAGCGTATCGATACCCATAGCCGCTAAAGAACCTAAATACAGCTCTTGGATGTTATCTGGCGATGGCTTTAAAACTACCTGAAATTGGTAGTAGTGTTGTAAGCGATTTGGGTTTTCACCGTAACGACCATCGGTAGGACGACGACACGGTTGCACGTATGCACTCGCCATTGGCTCTGGACCAATAGACTTTAAAAATGTTTGCGGGTGAAATGTCCCTGCGCCCACTTCCATATCAAGTGGTTGAATAATGACACAGCCTTGCTGCGCCCAATAATCCTGTAAAGCCAGGATCAAACCTTGAAAGGTTTTTACGTCATATTTTTGCATATTTGGCTTTTTACTATCTAAGAAGTAGCGTGAAAATTACCCTTAGTATACCGTGTGTACACTCAGGTTTTAAGCAGTTTGTGTAGAAAATAAAAAAGGAGCCATTAGGCTCCTTTTTCAATGTAAGTAATATTTTTACACGTCTAGGTTAACTACACGTAGTGCGTTATTTTCAATAAACTCACGACGAGGTTCAACTTGATCGCCCATTAAGGTTGCAAATAATTGATCCGCGCCAACAGCATCTTCAATAGTTACTTGTAACATGCGACGAGCACTAGGATCCATTGTAGTTTCCCACAGCTGGCTAGGATTCATTTCGCCTAGTCCTTTATAGCGTTGAATATAGATCCCACGCTTAGATTCTGTGATCAACCATTCCAAAGCATCCACAAAGTTATCAACAGGTTTTGTTTTCTCACCACGTTGAATATATGCACCTTCGCTAAGGATGTTTGCGATGTTAGTACCAGTCACAGCAATGCGTTGGTAGTCACGTGACGCAATAAAGTCATAATGAAGTACGTGCGCTTTATCAACACCGTGCTGACGGATATTCACAACCGGGTAATACATATTACGCTCGGTGTCATGCTCTGTAGCAGCATGGAAAATAGTCGCATCTTCATCACGTGCAATCAGGTCATCAACTAACTCTTTTGTCCAAGCAATTACTTTTGCTTCGTCTGAAAGGTCATCAGTTTTTAACTCTGTTTGATAAATTAAGCGTTCCATTACGGTACTAGGATATTTACGTTTTAAACGCTCAATAACCTTAACTGTATTTTGGTAATCGTGAACTATTGATTCTAATGCTTCACCTTCAAGAGCTGGTGCATCTGCACTTACATACAATGCGGCACTGTTAAGCGCAAGCGATGTTAGATACTCTACTAGTGCCGGATCATCTTTAATATAACGCTCTTGCTTACCTTTTTTCACTTTATAAAGTGGTGGTTGAGCAATATAAATATAACCACGTTCTACTATTTCAGGCATTTGACGATAGAAGAATGTTAGTAGTAACGTACGAATGTGAGAACCATCCACGTCCGCATCGGTCATGATGATGATACGATGATAACGTAATTTTTCAGGATTATATTCGTCGCGACCAATACCACAACCTAACGCAGTAATCAGCGTTGCTACTTCTTGCGAAGATAACATTTTATCAAAACGTGCTTTTTCTACGTTTAAGATTTTACCTTTAAGCGGAAGAATAGCTTGGTTTTTACGGTTACGTCCCTGCTTGGCTGATCCGCCAGCAGAGTCTCCTTCCACTATGTACAGTTCAGATTGGGCTGGATCTTTTTCTTGGCAATCAGCTAGCTTACCAGGTAAGCCTGCTAAGTCCATTGCACCTTTACGACGTGTCATTTCACGGGCTTTACGCGCCGCTTCACGAGCACGTGAGGCATCAATAATCTTACCTACAACAATTTTGGCATCAGTTGGGTTTTCTAATAAAAACTCAGTGAATTTTTCAGCCATTGCTTGTTCAACTGCAGACTTAACTTCACTTGAAACGAGCTTGTCTTTAGTTTGTGATGAAAACTTAGGATCAGGAACTTTAACACTTACAACAGCCGTTAAGCCTTCACGGGCATCATCACCGGTAGCATTGCTGGTTGTTTTAGCTTTTTTGTTAAAGCCTTCTTTTTCCATGTAGTTATTAAGTGTACGTGTTAGCGCTGATCTAAAACCGGCTAAATGAGTACCACCATCACGTTGTGGAATATTATTTGTGAAACAGTAAATGTTTTCTTGGTATGCATCATTCCACTGCATTGATACTTCAACGCTAATACCATCTTCTTCACGCTCGTGAGTAAAATGGAATACACCTTTATGAATTGGTGTTTTATTACGGTTTAAGTATTCAACAAACGCTTGAATGCCACCTTCATATTTAAAGTGATCGCTTTTATTTTCTTCGCGCTCATCTTTTAATATGATGCTCACGCCTGAATTTAGGAATGAAAGCTCACGTAGACGTTTCGCTAAAATTTCGTAATGAAACTCTAAATTTGTAAATGTTTCACCACTTGGCCAAAAACGTAGTTCAGTGCCCGTTGTATCTGAATCACCAATAACAGCTAGAGGTGCATCTGGAACACCCATTGTATAAAACTGCTCATGAAGTTTACCTTCACGACGAACTGTAAGTTTTAGCTTTTCTGAAAGTGCATTTACAACAGAAACACCCACACCGTGTAAGCCACCTGACACTTTATAAGAGTTATCATCAAACTTACCACCGGCATGAAGTACCGTCATAATAACTTCGGCTGCTGATACACCTTCTTCTTCATGGATAGAAGTTGGAATACCACGACCGTTATCTCGTACTGAGACAGAACCGTCTAAGTGAATCGTTACATAAATATCATCACAATGACCTGCTAAGGCTTCATCAATCGAGTTATCAACGACCTCAAACACCATGTGGTGTAAGCCTGTGCCATCATCGGTGTCCCCAATATACATTCCAGGACGCTTTCTTACTGCGTCTAATCCTTTAAGTACTTTAATACTCGACGAGTCATAATTCTCAGACATGGTTAATCCCACTTATCTTGTTATTAGGTTGCCATGTTTCACGTGGAACATTTGTAGTTCTCGTTGCATGGGTTCCACCACAGCAGAAATACTTTCAGACAAAATTGAAGAGATAAAAATTTGAGAACTACAGTGAGCAAGTAATTGACCCACTTTCTCTTTTGTATCTTCGCCTAACTCTGAAGGTAGATCATCTATTAGCAATATAGATTGCTTATCTGTCTCTGACTCAATTAAGCTATTTTGCGTAACTTTTAACGCATACAATAGTAACTTTAATTGACCGCGTGAGAACGTATTCTCTACGCTGTTGCCAGCGACACTAAAACTAAAATCAGCCTTATGAGGGCCTTTACTTGTAAACCCTTGGCGAGCATCTCGCTCAAAGTTTTGCTCTAACGCATCTGCAAGAGATTCGGTCTCTTTCCAACCTGCGTTAAAGGTCATTTCTAAATCACGTACAAGCGTTAATTCTGCACACATTTTATCAAAAAATTGCTGCTTAAACCTACTTATATACGCCAATCTTAATTTATTTATTTCTTCAGCCAGTCTAACAAATTCTTTGTCCCAAAACTTAATTTGGTCAAAATAATTCTTGGGCTTAGTTTTTAACAATGCATTACGTTGTTTAAGTACTTTATTAAACGATTGCCATAAAAAAAAGAACTCATGTTCCACGTGGAACAAACCTAAATCTAAAAACTTTCTGCGCTCTTTCGGCCCACCAAAAAATAAGGAGTAACTCTCTGGTGTGATAATTTGTACAGGCATAAGCTGAGCTAGCTCAGATATTTTACGGCTCGCTTTTCCCTGGATTTTTAAATTAGTTTCGCCCGTTTGGGTTTTACTAATACCAATTGGAATAGATAAGTCGTGTATTGTTTTGCGCCCGTGAATTACAAACTGCTCTTGCTGATGCGCAATTATACTTTTGTGTTTTGGAGTACGAAAAGATTTGCCGTGAGAAAGGTAATAAATAGCCTCTAAAAGGCTGGTTTTTCCGCTGCCATTTTCACCATAAATTATATTAACGCCGTTGACTGGTTCTAACGTCAGCGCCTCAATATTACGAAAATATTTGAGGCTCAAATGACTTAAGCTCATTATGTATTTATAATCTTATAAACGCATAGGCATAACAACGTACATTGCTTCTTCATCGCCTGCACCTTCAATTAAGGCACTGCTGTTTGAGTCGGCTAATGTAAATAGTACGTCTTCTGTTTTTAATGTGTTAAGTACGTCTAATACGTAAGACACGTTAAACCCTATTTCTAGGTCGGCACCTTCGTAACTTACTTCAACAACTTCTTCAGCTTGTTCTTGCTCTGGGTTATTGGCCGTAATTTTTAATAAACCATTTGATAAGTTTAAGCGTACGCCACGAAACTTTTCATTAGATAAAATAGACACACGTTGAAACGCATTACGTAACCATTCTCGGTTAGCTGTAATTACTTTGTCGCCACCACGTGGTAATACACGACGGTAATCTGGAAAACGTCCATCAACTAGTTTACTTGTAAATGTAAACTCAAGATCGATAATACGAATATGGTTGGCACCAAACTGAATTGTTACCAATTCGTCATCTGCTACCATAAGGCGCATAATTTCTTGCACACCTTTGCGAGGTATAATTAATTGGCGTTGAGTATTAAGCGATTGCGTTAATTGCTTTTGCGCTATAGCTAAACGGTGACCATCTGTTGCTACTGTTTTTATATCGGTATTATCTACTTCAAACGACATACCATTTAAGTAATAACGTACGTCTTGATTTGCCATAGAAAAATGCGTGCTTTCGAGTAACTTACGAAGCTCTAAACGAGTTAGTTGAAATTCAACCTCTCCGTCCCACTCTTCTAAATTAGGAAAATCATCAGCCGATAAAGTCGTTAATGAAAAACGGCTTTTACCACTGGTTAAAAGTAATTGATGCTCTTGCAAGCTTAAAGTAATGTCTGAACCATCTGGTAGACTTTTACAAATATCGAGTAACTTTTTAGCGGGTAACGTTAGTTTTGTATCGGCAATATCATCACCTACAAATACGCCAGAAACTAATTCAATTTCAAGGTCAGTACCCGTCATTGAAAGTTGTCCGTTTTCTACCACTAACAAAACGTTAGATAAAATTGGCAACGTGTGTTTGCGCTCTATTGCGCCCGACACTTGCACCAATGGCTTTAAAAATTGTTGTCTTGATATTGTTATTTGCATAATAAAGTCAGCCCTAAGATGACAATGTTCTTATTAAGTTTTGGTAATCTTCTTTAATTTCGTGGCTTTCGTCACGTAGTGATTTTATCTTACGACATGCATGTAATACGGTCGTATGATCGCGTCCACCAAATGCGTCACCAATCTCAGGTAAGCTGTGATTAGTTAATTCTTTAGATAATGCCATAGCTACTTGGCGCGGCCTCGCTATAGAGCGGCTGCGGCGCTTAGATAACAGATCTGATATACGAATTCGATAGTACTCAGCAACAGTGCGCTGAATATTGTCTATGGTAACCAGTTTATCTTGCAAGGCAAGTAAATCGCGTAGCGCTTCTTTTACAAAATCAATTGAAATTGGACGACCCGTAAAATTAGCATTAGCGATTACACGGTTAAGTGCCCCCTCTAGCTCACGAACATTTGAACGTAATTTTTTGGCAATAAAAAAAGCAACTTCGTGTGGTAAGTTAATCTTACTTTGCTGGGCTTTTTTCATTAAAATAGCAACGCGTGTTTCAAGCTCTGGTGGCTCAATCGCAATTGTTAATCCCCAACCAAAACGCGATTTTAGCCTGTCTTCGACCCCTTCAATCTCTTTAGGGTAACGGTCAGAGGTTAAAATAATTTGTTGGTTGCCTTCAAGCAATGCATTAAAGGTATGAAAAAATTCTTCTTGTGAACGCTCTTTGTTAGCAAAAAATTGAATATCATCAATCATTAATGCATCAACACTGCGGTAATAACGCTTAAATTCTTCTATCGCATTATTTTGAAGTGCCTTTACCATGTCTTGAACAAAGCGTTCTGAATGCATGTAAACAATTTTAGCATCTGGCTTATTTGCCATAATGCCATTACCTACTGCATGTAATAAGTGAGTTTTACCTAAACCAGTGCCACCGTATATAAATACAGGGTTAAAAGCAGAGCCAGGATTGTCGGCAACCTGTGTGGCCGCAGCTTTTGCTAGTTGGTTTGATTTACCTTCAACAAAGCTATCAAAAGTATAGTTTTCTTTAATGTTAGATTTGTAACCTGACTTAGGTGCAGGTTCAACAACTGGCTTTTGCTCGCGAGGCTGTTGTTTTGCGGAAGCGTGTGCACTTGGTGCCGATTGAGTTTCTATAACCGGTGCAGCTTGTGCATTTAATAAAGGTTTACTACCTACATCAAAACGTAGTTTTGGTGCTTCAACACCACAAATCTCTACTAGTAATTCGTTAATTCTATTTAGGTACTTTTCTCTCACCCAATCAAGCACAAAGCGATTAGGTGCATAAATCGTCAAGGTATCTTCGGTACTTTCTGCTTGTAGCGGTCTTACCCACATACTGAATTGCTGCGAAGGCAGCTCATCTTGCAATACATATAAACAACTTTGCCAAACCGACAGATACACAGTTAAACTCCCAGAGATATAATTTTTATTCCCGCACATCATTAATGATTATAAATCATACATTTATTGCGTTCAAATGGTCCAATAAGCGACCCAAGACCGCGTATTATGAAGACACTTTATCCACAAGTAAAAGATTGATTTTTATAAAATTGTTGATATCGATGTATAAAATCATTAACAAGCTGATTTAAAACAGTTTTTATTTTAGATCCTGAGAGGAGATCATAACAAAATAACACCAAGATCGCGAACCAAATTTACGATCCAATTTACTTTTCCCCCGCTTTTATTCACTTTTTATACAGGGGCTGTGGAAAACTTCTTATTTATGATGATCCTAACAGATCGCCTTATATGATCTCTTATATAGTAGTAGGTGGGTTATATACCCTTAACGTAATTATGATTGACTTTACATTACTTACTCTATAATATCTCGCGCTCGCAATGGCACCTATGCCAGGATCGCGACCTGTATAGGATGTTTTAACTTTAACCGATCGGATGAGATTGTTATGAAAAGAACTTTTCAACCTAGCGTTTTAAAACGCAAACGTGCACACGGCTTCCGTGCTCGCATGGCAACTGTAAATGGCCGTAAAGTATTAGCACGTCGCCGCGCTAAAGGCCGCAAAGTTCTTTCTGCTTAATTTATAAGTGGAAGACTTTAGCTTTGGCAGGGAGTTACGTCTGTTAACTCCCTCGCATTACTCTCGCATATTTAATGAACCCGCTCGGGCTGCAACTCCTTTCTTTACTCTATTAGCTAAACCAAATGACCAAGAAAAACCTCGGTTAGGTCTTACTGTTGCTAAAAAACGTGTAAAAAAGGCATGCCAACGAAACCGTATTAAACGTCTCGCTCGCGAAAGTTTTCGTTTAAATCAACACAGCATCGATAATATTGATATTGTGCTTATGGTTAAAAATGGTATTGATGAGCAGTCTAATGAAGAAATAACCAAACAACTTACTAAATTATGGCGAAAAATTAACGAACGCTGTAAACCAGGTGCACCTAAACCGCCACCTTTTAAGAAACGCCCAAACAAATCAGCTAAATCTAACAAACAAACCTAATTGCAATAGAATTGCAGGGTTAATTAATGTATCTTTAGCTCACCTTTTAATCATGCATTTAAATTTTCTAATTGAGTCTTTAAATACATGATATCTATCTCACTAAACTTAAGTAGGGGCATAAACATCATGAGGTTACTTAAACCACTTGTTGCTTTACCAACTTTTTGTTTAGTGTTATTTATCCGCGGTTATCAAAAGTGGATTAGCCCGCTGTTAGGTCCGCATTGTCGTTTTAATCCAACCTGTTCTAGTTATGCTATTCAAGCAATTAAATTGCATGGATCGGTAAAAGGTAGTTGGTTAGCTTTAAAACGCATATTAAAATGCCATCCTTTACATTCAGGCGGAGACGACCCCGTTCCTGAAAAATTAACCCATATTAACCACCAACACGAGAAATAAGAGCTGTTATGGAATCGCAACGCACGTTTTTATTAATTGGCCTAATGCTAGTGTCGTTTTTATTGTTCCAAGAATGGGATAATGATTACAACAAGCCTAAAGTCGATCCAAGTGCCACAACACAAACACTACAAGCAAATTCACCAGAGTCGGATGATTATATTCCTTCATCGTCAGATTCAGAGTTACCTGCTTCAGCAACTTTAGCTAAGCGTTCAGTTATTGAAATTACAACTGACGTTTTTAAAGTTAAAATTGACACCAAAGGCGGTGACATTGTTGAAACAGACCTTCTTCAATACGAAGAGACAAAAGGCAGTGAAACGCCTTATATGCTTCTTGGTCAGCTTGATGGTGGCAAACAATACTTTTCACAAAGTGGCTTAATTGGCTTAAATGGCCCTGACGCATCTGCTAACGGTCGCCCTACTTACAATACCGAACAAAAGTCATATACCTTAACGGGTGATGAGCTTCGCGTTCCACTTCAGTTTACTGATAGTAATGGTGTTAGTTTTACTAAAACGTATGTATTCAAAAAAGGTCAGTATGACGTAGGCTTAGAATACAAAATTAACAACACTACCAGCGCACCTCTTCAAGTACAGCTATACACGCAAATTAAGCGTACCGTACAAGAAAAAGGTAGCATGGTTGATCAAAACTATTTAGGTGCTGCATACGGTACTGATGAAGAAAAATACGAAAAGTATAGTTTTTCAGATATGGCTGATAAAAACCTAAATAAAAGCACACAAGGTGGTTACGTTGCCTTTATTCAACATTACTTTGTAAGTGCTTGGGTTCCAATGCAAGATCAATCAAATACACTTTATAGCTTAATTACAAAAAGTAATGCCGCTATTATTGGTGCTAAAGATCCCGCTGTAAATATTCAAGCTGGTAGTGAGCAAACATTAACTGCTACTTATTATATGGGCCCGAAAGAGTCAGATATTCTTGAAGCGATTCACCCTGACCTAGACCTAACCGTAGATTACGGTTGGTTATTTTTTATCTCGCAACCTTTATTTGTATTGCTAAAATGGCTACACAGCATTTTAGGTAACTGGGGTGTAGCAATTATTGCCATCACTATTATCGTTAAATCGTTAATGTACCCACTTACTAAAGCGCAATACACTTCAATGGCAAAAATGCGTGCCCTACAGCCTAAAATGGCAGCCCTTAAAGAAAAGTTTGGTGATGACCGTCAAAAGTTCGGCCAAGCAACTATGGAAATGTACAAAAAAGAAAAAGTTAACCCAATGGGTGGCTGTTTCCCTATTTTGCTACAAATGCCAATTTTCTTAGCCTTGTTCTACGTATTCTTAGAGTCTACTGAACTTCGCCATGCTGAATTCATTTTTTGGTTAACTGACCTTTCTGCGAAAGACCCGTACTACGTATTGCCAATATTATTTGGTGCGAGTATGTTTGTGACGCAAAAGCTACAACCTATGACGGTTACGGATCCAATGCAGCAAAAAATGATGACCTTTATGCCGGTAATCTTCTCTGTATTCTTCTTATGGTTCCCATCTGGTTTAGTTCTTTACTGGTTAGTGTCTAACCTTATTTCTATTGTCCAGATGTTAATCATCTACCGTGGCATGGAAAAGAAAGGAATTAAAGTAAGAGGCTAACTAAGCTCCTACTTATATAAAGGCGACTTCGGTCGCCTTTTTTATTGCCTGTTTTTCACCACAGCTATTCGCTACAAATAAATCGATAGGTTACAATACGGGCATAAAGTTACTCATCGTTGGCAAATTAATAGCATGATCAATCAAGATACAATTGCAGCACAAGCAACAGCACCTGGACGTGGTGGTGTTGGTATTATTCGCGTTTCAGGTAGCCTTGCTAAAAGTGTCGCCGAAAAAGTAGTAGGTAAAATACCTAAAGTTCGCTACGCCGATTATGTGCCATTTAAAAGCCTTGCTGGCGAGCAACTTGATCAAGGTATTGCCATTTACTTTGCAGGCCCTAACTCATTTACTGGTGAAGACGTACTTGAATTACAAGGCCACGGCGGTCCTGTAGTACTGGATATGTTACTTAAAGAAATTAGTAAAATAGAGGGCGTTCGTTTAGCAAAGCCTGGTGAGTTCTCTGAACGCGCATTTATGAATGACAAGCTTGATTTAACACAAGCAGAAGCTATCGCCGACTTAATTAATGCTACGAGCGAGCAAGCCGCTAAAAGCGCCCTACAGTCTCTCCAAGGTGAATTTTCTAAGCACATAGAAACACTCGTAGAAAAAGTAATTCACTTACGTATGTATGTAGAAGCGGCAATAGATTTTCCTGATGAAGAAATTGATTTTTTATCAGATGGTAAAGTGTCAGGCGACTTAGACGCTATTATTACTCAGCTTAACACTGTAACCAACCAAGCCAAGCAAGGCAGCATCATGCGCGAGGGTATGCGTGTTGTTATTGCAGGTCGCCCTAATGCGGGTAAATCAAGCCTGCTTAACGCTCTAGCTGGTCGTGAAGCCGCAATCGTAACAGAAATAGCCGGTACCACTCGCGACGTACTACGAGAGCATATACATATAGATGGTATGCCACTGCATATTATAGATACCGCAGGCCTACGCGAAAGCCCAGACAGAGTAGAACAAATAGGTATTGAGCGTGCATGGGATGAAATAAACCAAGCCGACCGCGTTTTATTTATGCTTGATGGCACTGATACTATAGATACTGACCCGCACAAAATTTGGCCTGAATTTATGGCGAAATTACCAGAAGGTATGGGGGTTACGGTCATCAGAAATAAAGCTGATTTATCGGGCGATATAGTCGGAATGGAGCAAGAGCAACAATACCCGGTCATCAGCTTAAGTGCTAAAAATACTGATGGTATTGAACTTGTTCGCGAGCATTTAAAAGCTTGTATAGGCTTTCAAGGTGCAACAGAAGGTGGCTTTATGGCGCGCCGTCGTCATTTGGATGCACTAGAAAGTGCTGCGTATCATTTAGAAACGGGTAAAACACAGTTAGAAATGCACATTGCTGGTGAAATACTCGCTGAAGAACTGCGTTTAACACAGCAGTATTTGAATGAAATAACCGGTGAATTTACCTCCGACGACTTACTTGGCAAAATATTTAGCTCGTTTTGTATTGGTAAATAAACACCCTATTACAGATATATTTTTATTATAAGAGCACTTAGGTGCTCTTTTTTTATGTAAAATATGTATTTATACACCTGATGTCTGCAAATTACTGCCAATAAAATCATATCCAAAACTACCTTTATTACGTGCTAAGAGAGGTCTGATTATATAGAGTAGACAATACTGAGAGTGCTTATTGAGGAATTAATAGCACGAATCACACCTATTATTAAGGTTAAAATCGATACATTTTTAAACAACCGCACGCTTTAATAGCGTTATATGTCATACAAAAAGTAGTTATAAATGGCTTCCTTATACTTACTTTAGCGCACAAAAATGCACTAAAACACACCTGATACACGCAAAAAATGATGCTATTCGCTCAATTAAAGAGCTAAAAAACACTGATTAGTACTCTAAAAAGCTTACTTTTGACAACATATAATTTGATAATCACTGTGATTTTTAAATAAAATAACTCAGCTGCTAAGTATTCAACACTTTTGATCTGCTAACTTCACCAGCAAAATTAATAAAAATAGCAGCTCTAAATTCGCATAAAATTAAAAATACCGAGATCACTTATCCACAATACCTAATTTTCAGCTCAAATAAATACCAAAACTAGGTAAATCAGTCGCAAAAACCTCATGATCAATTGTAATTTATCTATTTATGAACTTATTTTTAATTAATTTCATTAGATCTGCTTTATTAGATCATTTTTAAAAATTATTTTCGATCTAAATTTAAGGTTATCAACAGGCTTTATATCCACATAATGATCAACATGTATTTTTAATTGAGATATTTACAATTTAATTTTTACTGACAAGTAATATCAATAACTTAGCGAATATAAAACAACCTAAAAAACAGTTTAAGCAGAGCTTTCCCCACTGTTATCAACAACTTGATCAGAAGATTACACTTAAAGATAATTTGTTAAATATCATATTATCAACAACTTAAAGACACAATTTTGAATGAGTGTAAAATTACCGCAAAAATAGTTATACAAAAAAGCACTCTTAACTTTACTGTTATCCTCACTCAGTTATCATAGGCGGCAATTAAAACCAATGTGATCACTAATATTCATGAGTTCAGTAAATCTTATTGTCGGCAGCCAAATGGGATCAGCCGAGTATGTTGCAGAGCAATTAAGCGACGCGCTTAATAACCTTGGTATTACTACACAACTACATGATCAACCTGAATTTAGCGATATTGATCAGCAAAATACCATTTGGTTAATCTGCACATCAACTTATGGTGCAGGTGATTACCCTGAAAATCTTATTAGTTTTGTTGAAGATGTAACTCAAGCAGATGATTTATCTGAATTAAAATATTCAGTAATCGCTTTAGGCGACACTAGTTATGATACTTATAACCTAGCAGGACGTAATATAGATGCCTTATTAGCTCAAAAAGGCGCTATAAAAGTAGCAGAACGTTTAGAGCTTAATATTCTCGATGAAGCACTACCAGAAGACACTGCATTAACATGGTTAGACTCTTGGATAGTTCAAACAGGCATAAAATAGATAGATCAAGTAAAAAGTTATATATAAAGTTACCCACAATTTACTAATAATTTAATAGGTTTTGTGGATAAAGATTGAATAAACTGCGTTTTAAAGCATGCTTATCCATTGGATAAGATCCAACTGATTCAACCCTGTGCATAAAGTGCCTTTTTGATCAGAGCTTATTTGCTGGATGATCCGATCATATTAACACCTTTAGATCTGATCTAATTTCATGTTTTAAATGAAGATCTAAACCTTATCAACAGAAAAGTCGATCAGTAGTAGTAATAGTAATAAAAGATCTCTTTAAAAGATCCTTTATATTATTAGAGATCACATACTTAGATCTTGCCCTTTGTTTAATCATTTATCTTCTGCCAATTTCTAGGTAGAATACGCTCCCTTTTGAAGTTTACCGGTTTGATTTAAGTAGGATCCCATTAATGATTTTTCACGAAAATTTTGACGTTATCGTAGTAGGTGGTGGACATGCTGGCACTGAAGCCGCATTAGCAGCTGCCCGTATGGGGATGAATACCCTGCTACTGACTCACAATATGGATACCCTTGGTCAAATGTCTTGCAACCCAGCAATTGGTGGGATTGGCAAAGGTCATTTGGTAAAAGAGATCGACGCGCTTGGTGGTGCAATGGCACAGGCCATTGATAAAGGCGGGATCCAATTTCGTACACTAAATTCTTCAAAAGGACCTGCTGTTCGTGCTACTCGAGCACAAGCAGATCGTGCTTTGTACAAAGCGGCTATTCAAACAACATTACAAAACCAAGATAACCTTAAGATTTTTCAACAATCATGTGATGATCTTATTGTTGAAAACGATCGTGTTACTGGCGTAGTAACTCAAATGGGTTTACGTTTTAGTGCACCAAGTGTTGTTTTAACCGTGGGTACTTTTTTAGGCGGCTTAATTCATATTGGTTTAGAAAATTATAAAGGCGGTCGCGCAGGCGATCCTCCTTCAATCGCTTTAGCTGATCGCTTACGTGAACATCCATTTAGAGTTGATCGTTTAAAAACAGGTACACCGCCACGTATTGATGCACGTACTGTTGATTTTACAAAAATGGAAGCACAGCCAGGTGATACACCAACTCCTGTGTTTTCGTTTATGGGTAAACAATCAGATCACCCACAACAGATACCGTGTTACATAACTTACACAAACGAAAAAACACATGATGTTATTCGTAAAAACTTACATCGCTCACCTATGTACTCAGGTGTTATTGAAGGTATTGGTCCACGATACTGCCCTTCAATTGAAGATAAAATTGTTCGTTTTGCAGATAAAGATAAACATCAAATATTTGTTGAGCCTGAAGGTTTAACATCATACGAATTATACCCAAATGGTATTTCGACTAGTTTACCGTTTGATGTACAACTTGAAATTGTGCAATCGATTACAGGTTTTGAAAATGCACATATTTGTCGACCTGGTTACGCAATTGAATATGATTACTTTGATCCACGTGATTTAAAACAATCTTTAGAAACTAAATTTATTGAAGGTTTATTTTTTGCGGGTCAAATTAACGGTACTACCGGCTATGAAGAAGCGGGTGCACAAGGCTTAATTGCAGGTATGAATGCTGCACTAAAAGTGCAAGGCAAAGATTCTTGGACACCACGTCGTGATGAAGCTTACGTTGGCGTATTAATCGACGACTTAGCAACACTGGGTACAAAAGAACCATACCGTATGTTTACCAGTCGTGCCGAATACCGTTTATTACTTCGTGAAGATAATGCTGATATTCGTTTAACTGAAAAAGGCCGTGAGCTAGGTTTGGTTAATGACGAACGCTGGCAGGCATTTAACGAAAAAATGGAAGTAATCGAAAAAGAGAAGCAACGCATCAAAGATACGTGGATTCACAAAGATCACGCCGTTGTAGAACAAGTAAATGCATTACTGAAAACACCGCTTACACGTGAAGCAAGTTTAGAAGAATTACTTCGTCGCCCAGAGATTCGTTATAACGATCTTATGGCTATAGAAGGATTAGGATCTGAATTTACAAACAAAGCGGCACTTGAACAAGTTGAGATCCATACTAAGTACGCAGGTTATATTGCGCGTCAACAAGATGAGATCAACAAACAGCTTCGTCATGAGCAAACAATTTTACCAAAAGAGTTTGATTATAAAACCGTATCTGGTTTGTCAAATGAGGTAGTTGCCAAGCTTATTGAGTCGCGTCCTGACACTATTGGTCAAGCATCGCGTATTTCTGGTATCACCCCAGCGGCGATTTCGCTATTATTAGTGTATCTGAAGAAGCAAGGCTTATTACGCAAATCCGCGTAACGGTAAGGGTACATAGTGTTACAGCAACAATTAACTACATTGTTAGCGCAAACTGATATTGCGCTAACAGAAAAACAACAGCAACAGCTAGTTCGTTACGTCGAGTTATTGAATAAGTGGAATAAGGCTTATAACTTAACCTCAGTACGCTTACCTGAAGAAATGATGATTAAGCATATTATGGATAGCTTAGTTGTTGCGCCTCACTTACCCGGTCATCATTATATTGATGTTGGAACGGGTCCTGGATTACCGGGTATCGTATTAGCAATTGCATTACCTAATACACATTTTGTGTTACTAGATAGCTTAGGTAAACGTGTACGATTTTTAATGCATGTTAAACATGAGCTTGGTCTTGATAATGTAACCCCGGTTCAGTCAAGAGTTGAAGAATATCAACCAAGTGTTAAATTAGACGGCGTACTAAGTCGTGCTTTTGCTTCATTACAAGATATGGTTGACTGGTGTTCGCACTTAATCGATCATTCGGGTAAATTTATAGCACTTAAAGGCGTGTTCCCTAGCGAAGAGCTAGAGTCACTACCTGCAGGTGTTAAGTTTGAGCAAAAAATTGCATTAGAAGTACCTAATTTAGATGCACAACGACATTTAATTATTCTTTCTAAAGATTAGGGATCAGAGATACCGTGGCAAAAGTCATCGCATTAGCAAATCAAAAAGGTGGAGTGGGTAAAACTACAACCGCTGTTAACCTCGCTGCTTCTATGGCTGCAACGAAACGTAAAGTGCTGTTAATTGATCTCGATCCGCAAGGTAATGCGACTATGGGTAGTGGCGTAGATAAATATGGCGACGTGCCAACTATTTACGACCTACTTATTGAAGATAAACCTATAGAAGACGTTATCATTAAAGAAACGTCTGGTGAATACCATATGATTGCTGCAAACGGTGATGTAACCGCTGCAGAAGTTAAATTGATGGAATTATTTGCCCGTGAAGTGCGTTTACGTAATGCACTTGAAAAAATTCAGGACCAGTACGAATTTATTTTTATCGACTGTCCACCCTCTCTAAATATGTTAACTGTTAATGCAATGGCCGCAGCTGATTCTATTTTAGTGCCAATGCAATGTGAGTATTATGCACTTGAAGGGTTAACCGCATTAATGGATACGATTACGCAACTTGCTAAGTTAGTGAATCCTAGCTTACAAATTGAAGGCATACTTCGTACTATGTACGACCCACGTAACCGTTTGGCAAATGATGTATCAGAACAATTAAAACAACATTTTGGCGATAAAGTATACCGTACGGTGATCCCGCGTAATGTTCGTTTAGCTGAAGCACCTAGTTTTGGTACTCCTGCTATGTACTATGACCGGGCATCAAGTGGCGCTAAAGCGTATTTAGCACTCGCTGGTGAAATGTTACGCAGAAAAGAAAAAACAGCGTCCGTTGTCGCCTAACTTTGAGGTAAAAAAATAACATGTCTGCTAAAAAACGAGGTTTAGGCCGAGGACTCGATGCACTTTTAAGTTCGTCAAAGCCTGCACCGAGCCCAAGCAAGGAACACGACACATCAAACGTTTCTGAGGCTGTGCAAAATGCCGCGGCTAATAATAGTGAATTACAAAAACTTCCAATAGAGTTCTTACACTCTGGTAAATACCAACCTCGTAAAGACATGTCTGAAGAGGCGCTAGAAGAGCTTGCTAGTTCTATTCGCTCACAAGGTATTATTCAACCTATTGTTGTGCGCCCTATTGCACACAATAGCTTTGAGATTATTGCTGGTGAGCGTCGTTGGCGCGCAGCGCAAATAGCTAAGCTTGAAACAGTACCTTGTATTATTAAAGATGTACCTGATGAAGCTGCCGTTGCGATTGCACTGATAGAAAATATTCAGCGTGAAGATTTAAATGCCATGGAAGAAGCAGTTGCACTTAATCGTTTACTAATAGAATTTGAATTAACACATCAGCAAGTAGCAGATGCGGTGGGTAAATCACGTACGACTGTAACTAACTTATTGCGTTTAAATAACTTAAATAGTGATGTAAAAATTCTGTTAGAACATGGCGATATTGAAATGGGCCATGCTCGTTGCCTGTTAGCCCTTGAAGGTGAAGCGCAGTCAGATGCTGCTCGTTTAGCTGTAGCTAAAGCATTAACAGTTCGAGAAACTGAAAAGCTCGTACGCTCAATTTTAGAACCTTTACCTGCTAAAGAAATAACCGAAAAAGATCCAGATGTTAAGCAGTTAGAACAACAACTCGCTGAAAATCTAGGTGCTAAAGTAGAGATTAACTACAATAAAAAAGGCAAAGGTAAACTGGTTATTTCGTATACTAACCTAGATGAACTTGACGGCATTTTAAATCGTATAAATCACGACAATACCCACCATTAGTTTTCTACATGTCTAAAAAGGGACATTTGTAGCTATTTCGTGTTACAAAGCATCTACTCAAGTTGCAAAACTGGCAGGATTAAGTATAATTTCGCCAGTTTTCACACCCTAACAATTAGAACGCAATAAAGGTTAACTAAACGTGACTGATAAGTTAGCGAGTCCATATCGACTTGCCGTATTAAAGTTAATTTTCCTTCAGGGTGTTGTAGCATTAGTTGCTGCTGTAATTATTTTTTTTAGTTCGGGAGTCAATGCCTCGCTTTCATCACTCGCTGGTGGAGCTGTAGCAGTACTTCCGCACTTTGTATTTGCACTTTATGCATTCAGATATATGGGTGCAAGTCGAGCAAATCAAGCGTATGCCTCGTTGAAACGCGGCAACGGATTAAAGTTTATGCTAACAATTGTATTGTTTGCGCTAGTACTGAAGCATTTTCCGGTAATTTTATTACCCTTTTTTAGTACTTATATACTGGCGCTCTTTACTGGATTGTTCGCACCCGTTTTTTTTAAACATTAACTTTTGGGATATAACATGGCAGCAGAAGAAGTTACTCTATCTGGCCATATCCAGCACCATTTGACCAATGCTAAGATGTGTTCGACCGATACAGGTCTCGCCTTCAATAAAGCATGTACGGACAGTGGATTCTGGACATGGCATATAGATACCCTTGCATGGTCTATCGGTTTAGGTCTTATATTTTTATGGATCTTTCGTAGTGCCGCTAAAAAATCAACACTAGGTGTACCTGGAAAATTTCAGTGTTTTATTGAAATAATCGTAGAATTTGTTGGTGACAACGTACGCGATACTTTCCATGGTAAAAGCAAGCTTATTGCACCATTAGCCTTAACGATTTTCGTTTGGGTGTTCTTAATGAACTTAATGGATTTAATACCAGTTGATTTCCTTCCAGCATTTGCAGGTTTCGTTGGTGAGACTGCATTTGGTATGGATTCACACGATGTGTACATGAAAATTGTACCAACGACAGACATTAATATGACTTCAGCGCTAGCGCTGGGTGTATTTATACTAATGGTTGGCTTTTCAATCAAAATAAAAGGTATTGGCGGGTTTATTAAAGAGTTAACGCTTCATCCGTTCAACTCAAATAACGTGTTCGTTCAAATTATTTTGATACCATTTAACTTATTACTTGAACTGATTGCACTCGTTTCTAAACCGTTTTCATTAGCACTACGTTTGTTTGGTAACTTATATGCTGGTGAGTTGATTTTCATCTTGATCGGCGCTATCGGTTTTATGCAACTACCGTTGCACTTTGTTTGGGCAGTATTCCATATTCTAGTTATTACATTACAAGCATTCTTATTCATGATGCTTACGATTGTATACCTAAGCATGGCAAGTTCAGATAATCACTAATTTTTAGATTTACAATTTTACTTTTACTTTTAACTTTACAATTGAAACTTTGGAGAAATAAATGGAAGCTTTAGAATTATTAACAGGCTTAAAATACATCGCAGTAGCTTTACTAATCGGTTTTGGTGCAATCGGCACAGCAATCGGTTTTGGTAACATGGGCGGTAAATTCCTTGAAGCATGTGCGCGTCAACCTGAGCTTGCACCTTCGCTACAAGTTAAAATGTTTATCCTTGCTGGTCTAATCGATGCTGTAGCAATGATTGGTGTTGGTATCGCTATGGTATTGTTGTTCGTACTTTAATTTTATTCTTTGAACAGCTTACTATTTAAGGAGGAGCGGTTGTGAATTTAAACGCCACTCTTATCGGTGAATTGATTGCGTTTACGGTGTTCGTATTATTTTGTATGAAATACGTATGGCCACCACTAAACGGTGCAATTGAAGCTCGCCAGAAAAAAATCGAAGATGGTTTAGCTGCCTCTGATAGAGCCGAAAAAGACTTAGAACTTGCGCAAAAGAAAGCTGCTGAACAGCTTAAAGATGCAAAAGCTCAAGCGGCTGATATCATTGATCAAGCTAAAAAGCGTGCAGTGCTAATTGTTGACGAAGAAACACTTCGTGGTCAACAAGAGCGTGAAAGTATCATTGCTCAAGGGCACTCTGAAGTTGAGTCTGAACGTAATCGCATAACAGAAGAACTACGTAAGCAAGTAGCAACTCTGGCAGTGATTGGCGCAGAACGTATTTTAGAGCGTGAAATTAATCAAGCCGCACATAGTGACATCGTTGAAAAACTTGTCGCTGAGCTGTAATTAGGAGGGTATGAGCATGTCTAATTTGACTACTATCGCTCGCCCATACGCTAAAGCGGCTTTTGAACTTGCCGTTGAGAAAGGCACTCTAGAAAGCTGGAATGATATGTTGTTCTTTGCAGGCCATGTAGCCAGCAATGAGCAAGCATCGTCTGTTTTAGCGAGTATGCCTACAGCTACTGCACAAGCTGAATTATTTATTCAACTTTGTGCTGAGCAGCTCAACGAACAAGGTCAGAACCTAGTTAAGGTGATGGCTGAAAATGGACGTTTGACAGCTCTACCTGAAGTTGCACAGTTATTTGCTGAATTTAAAGCAGAATACGATAAAGAAATCGAAGTAGATGTGATTTCTGCAACTCCTCTTGTTGCTGCGCAACAAGAGTCATTGGTAGCGGCACTTGAAAAACGTTTCGCACGCAAAGTTAAGCTGAATTGTAGTGAAGACGCGTCAGTGGTTGGTGGACTTATTATTAGGTCTGGCGACACTGTAATCGACGGTACTATTCGCGGTAAATTAAACCGCTTAGCTACAACACTACAATCGTAATTGGGAAAAAGAGCATGCAACTTAATTCCACTGAAATTTCAGATCTGATCAAACAACGTATTGAGAAGTTCGAAGTTGTAAGTGAAGCTCGTAACGAAGGTACTATTGTATCTGTTACTGACGGTATCATCCGCATCCACGGTCTTGCTGACTGTATGCAAGGTGAAATGATTGAGCTTCCTGGCAGCCGTTATGCTATCGCACTAAACCTTGAGCGCGACTCAATTGGTGCAGTAGTAATGGGTCCGTACGCTGACCTTACTGAAGGCGTAAAAGTATATACAACTGGTCGTATTTTAGAAGTTCCTGTTGGTCCTGGTTTACTTGGTCGTGTTGTAAACACACTAGGTGCTCCAATCGATGGTAAAGGCGCTCTAGATAACGACGGGTTTGAACCTGTAGAAAAAATTGCACCGGGTGTAATCGAGCGTAAATCTGTAGATGAGCCAGTTCAAACTGGTTATAAATCTATTGATGCGATGATTCCAGTTGGTCGTGGTCAACGTGAACTTATCATTGGGGATCGCCAAACAGGTAAAACTGCACTAGCAATCGATGCAATCATCAATCAAAAAGACACAGGCGTTAAGTGTGTGTACGTTGCGATTGGTCAAAAAGCATCTACTATTGCAAACGTAGTTCGTAAATTAGAAGAGCATGGTGCACTAGCAAATACTATCGTAGTTGTTGCATCTGCTTCTGAATCTGCGGCACTTCAGTACTTAGCACCGTTCGCGGGCTGTACTATGGGTGAATACTTCCGTGACCGTGGTGAAAACGCATTAATCGTATATGATGATTTGTCTAAGCAAGCAGTTGCCTACCGTCAAATTTCATTACTACTTAAGCGTCCACCAGGGCGTGAAGCATACCCAGGTGACGTATTCTATCTTCACTCTCGTCTTTTAGAGCGTGCATCGCGTGTAAACGCAGATTACGTTGAAAAGTTCACTAATGGTGAAGTGAAAGGCAAAACTGGTTCATTGACGGCATTGCCAATCATTGAAACTCAAGGCGGCGACGTTTCTGCGTTCGTACCGACTAACGTTATCTCTATCACCGATGGTCAGATCTTCTTAGAAACTGACTTATTCAACTCAGGTATCCGTCCGGCAGTAAATGCTGGTATCTCGGTATCGCGTGTTGGTGGTGCTGCACAAACTAAAATCGTTAAGAAACTAGGTGGCGGTATTCGTCTAGCCCTAGCTCAGTACCGTGAATTAGCTGCGTTTTCGCAGTTCGCGTCTGACCTTGATGATGCAACTCGTGCTCAACTTGAGCATGGTGAGCGTGTAACAGAGCTAATGAAGCAGAAACAGTACGCGCCAATGTCTGTTGCTGATATGTCTTTGTCGTTATTTGCTGCTGAAAAAGGCTTCCTTCAAGACATCGAAATCGCGAAAATCGGTGACTTTGAAGCAGCTTTACTTTCGTATGCAAATAGCACATACGCAGAGCTTGTGGCTCAAATCAATGAAACTGGTAACTTGAATGCCGAGATCGAAGCGCAGCTTAAAGAACTTCTAACGAAGTTCAAATCTACGCAAACTTGGTAATTTAGTTATTAATGGTGCGCTTTAGGAAACTAAAGCACACCTTGATTCGGAGAGAGAGTCATGGCCAGCGGAAAAGAGATTAAAAGCAAGATCGGGAGTATTAAAAATACTCAAAAGATCACTAGCGCAATGGAAATGGTTGCTGCGTCTAAAATGAAAAGGGCGCAAGAACGCGTTGCTTCAAGCCGTCCATACGCTGACAAATTACGTGAAGTAATTGGTCGTGTTGCTCAAGCAAATCTTGATTTTACTCACCCGTTCTTAAAAGATCGTGAAGTGAAACGAGTTGGTTATATTGTTATCTCTACAGACCGTGGTCTGTGTGGCGGTCTAAACTCAAACGAGTTTAAGAAAGTTGCACTTGATGTTAAAGCGTGGAAAGAAAAAGGTGTTGATGCTGAATTTGCTACTTTAGGTAGTAAAGCAGCTGGCTTCTTTCAACGTTTTGGTGGTCAACTACTCGCTAAAAAAGCGGGCCTAGGAGATAAACCTTCAGTACAAGACGTTATTGGTCCTGTAAAAGTTATGCTTGATGCATTTTCTGAAGGCAAAATAGACCGTTTATTCTTGGTATATAACAAATTCGTTAATACCATGAGGCAAGAGCCAATTATAGATCAGTTACTCCCTTTGCCAAAAGCTGAAGAAGAAGTATCTGCTCACACATGGGATTACTTATACGAGCCAAATCCAGAGGCTATTTTAGAGTCTTTGTTAGTACGCTTTATTGAGTCTCAAGCATACCAAGGTGTGGTAGAAAATGCTGCCTCTGAACAGGCTGCTCGTATGGTTGCAATGAAAGCTGCAACTGATAACGCAGGTGACCTTATGGACGAGCTACAGCTTGTTTATAATAAGGCTCGCCAAGCAGCAATCACACAAGAAATTAGTGAGATTTGTTCTGGCTCAGCAGCAGTTTAATGCTTCGGGTAAAGATTAACGAGAGGAATAGACATGAGTTTAGGTAAGGTCGTCCAAATTATCGGCGCCGTTGTGGATATTGAATTTCCACAAGATAGCGTGCCAGCGGTATACCACGCACTAAGAGTAACAGATGGCGATTTAGCTGGTTTGACTCTAGAAGTTCAACAACAGCTAGGTGGCGGTGTAGTGCGTACTATCGCTATGGGTACTACTGATGGTTTACGTCGTAGTGCTTTAGTTATGAATACAGGTGAATCGATTCAAGTTCCAGTTGGTAAAGCAACACTTGGTCGTATCATGAACGTACTTGGTGAGCCAATCGATGAAGCGGGTCCAATCGGCGAAGAAGACCGTATGTCTATTCACCGTGCAGCACCTTCATACGAAGAGCAATCAAGTTCAGTTGAACTTTTAGAAACTGGTATCAAGGTTATCGACCTTGTATGTCCGTTTGCTAAAGGTGGTAAAGTTGGTTTATTCGGTGGTGCCGGTGTTGGTAAAACTGTAAACATGATGGAACTTATCCGTAACATCGCAATCGAGCACAGCGGCTACTCAGTATTCGCAGGTGTTGGTGAGCGTACACGTGAGGGTAACGATTTCTACCATGAGATGAACGATTCAAACGTACTTGATAAAGTATCGCTTGTATACGGTCAGATGAACGAGCCTCCTGGTAACCGTTTACGCGTAGCGTTAACTGGTCTTACTATGGCTGAAAAGTTCCGTGATGAAGGTCGCGATGTACTTTTCTTCGTAGATAACATCTACCGTTATACTCTTGCTGGTACAGAAGTATCTGCACTACTTGGTCGTATGCCATCAGCGGTAGGTTACCAGCCTACACTTGCTGAAGAAATGGGTGTGCTTCAAGAGCGTATCGCTTCTACTAAGACGGGTTCAATTACATCAATCCAAGCGGTATACGTACCTGCGGATGATTTAACGGATCCATCTCCAGCAACTACCTTTGCTCACTTAGACGCAACAGTAGTACTTTCACGTGATATCGCGTCACTTGGTATCTACCCAGCGGTAGACCCACTTGATTCATCTTCACGTCAACTTGACCCACAAGTAATTGGTCAAGAGCACTACGATACAGCACGTGGCGTTCAAACAGTTCTTCAGCGTTATAAAGAACTTAAAGACATCATTGCAATCCTAGGTATGGACGAGCTTTCTGACGAAGATAAGCAACTTGTATCTCGTGCACGTAAAATCCAACGTTTCCTATCTCAGCCATTCTTCGTGGCAGAGGTGTTTACAGGCGCGTCTGGTAAGTACGTATCACTAAAAGATACAATTTCTGGCTTTAAAGGCATCTTAAACGGTGAATTTGATGATATGCCAGAGCAAGCGTTCTACATGGTTGGCTCTATCGAAGAAGCTCAAGAAAAAGCCAAAGGCATGTAACTAGGAGGGTAGTATGACAGCTATGACTGTACATCTTGACGTAGTAAGCGCTGAGCAGAGTTTGTTCTCTGGTCTTGTTGAATCGATTCAAGTATCTGGTAGTGAAGGCGAGCTGGGTGTAAACCTAGGCCATGCTCCACTACTAACTGCCCTTAAACCTGGTATGGTACGTTTAGTTAAGCAATTTGGTCACGAAGATGTGATATATGTTGCTGGCGGTACATTAGAAGTTCAACCAAATCACATCACGATTCTTGCAGATACTGCGGTTCGTGGTGAAGATTTAGATGAAGATTCTGTACAAAAAGCTAAACGTGAAGCTGAAGAACATATGGCGAATTCGTCAGCTGTTGAGTTTGATTATCAGCAAGCGGCTACGCGACTGGCAGAAGCAGTTGCTCAGTTACGCGTAATTCAGCAATTACGTCACAAGTAAGCCTATCCGGTTTTTAAAAAGCCCACTTTGAGTGGGCTTTTTTGTGCCTGTTCAGATGACATTACCTTACATAGCTGTTAACCTCTCGTTAATGTTTTCGCATTTGAAACAGTTTAAACATTTTTTATTCTCAAGTTGTGATATGGATGTTGGGTTATAACAATTATGAAAGAAGCAAATTTTCCCCGTAGTGTTAAAGAAGTCAAGTTCGGTGCGTGGAGCCTTAATCCAAAACTTCAAATAATTTCTGATGGTGAAGTTGAAAGAGAACTAGAACCACTTCTTTTTAAAGTACTTTCTTATTTGATTATTAACAAAGACGAGATCATTACCCGTCAAAACTTAATTGATGATGTTTGGTGTCAACACTATGTTGATGACAACGCAATTAACCGAGCAATGTCAGAACTTAGAAAAGTACTGAAGTCAGAAATACAACGTGGTTTAGTGGTAAAAACACATTACAGGAAGGGTTATAGCTTTTTCTTGGAGCCTGAGATTATTTATTATGAAGAAGAGCCTTCGACTTCGGGGCAGGTTAATATATTAAAAGAAACCCCTAATAAAATGCAAAAAAAGGTAATAGGATTTATAGTAATATTAGTTTTAGGAGTTATTGGTAGTATCTACATATTTCAAAGCCTACTAAATCAAAATGACTATAAACAAAAGGATACGCTATCAAAGGTAGGAACAAAAAGCCCAAACATTGTAGAGAAAAAATTTAACGAAGAAACACTCTCTTGGCTACAGGGGGTATATAGTCAAATGATACTTTCCCCAAATAACTCAACCGTTGCACTTTCATTCCTTGGAGAAGAACAATTAGATTCAGTGCTTTTATTAAAAAACTTAAATACTGGGCAAGAAATAAAAATTTCAGAAGCTAACGCTAATATTTCCCCGGCAGGTTGGTCAATTGATAGTGAACGTGCAATTTATAGTGTAGAAAGTAAAGGCAAATGTGAGCTGTGGGAAGTAGGTTTAACAAGTAATGCGGATAGTAAGTTTTTATTTAATTGTGAGTCTTCATACCCAATAAATGCGATTAATATTGATAATAATTCTCTTATTTATTCAAAGTATGGTTATAGAAACCGCTCTGAATTATCAGTTCTTGTTAATCGAAACTTAAGTACAGGTGAGGAGTTTCAAATAAGTTCACCAAACCTAAATTCATATGGTGATAAGTTTTTATATTTTATAAAAAACAAGAATAAAATTATATTTGAAAGACATCAATTTAATTCTAGTGAATTATACATGACTGATTTAGAAGGTGGCGCGCAGATAAAACTATTTGAGACCAAAAATAGAATATGGTCAATTAACTATCAAAAAGAAACCGACTCATTGTTATGGTATGACAATACAGAAGAAATTTTTTACCAATATTCGTTAAATAATAACCGTATAAAAAGTAAAACAAAAGTTCATAGTAGAAGTCGCTACTCGGCAACTTATCCTATTAACAATAACAATGTTCTAGGGTTGATATATCCTTTTTTTCATAATGTCTACAGATTAGATCTAACTTCTAAAAACTTTGAACGTGTATCAAAATACGATAGCAGGTTTGCAAGTTCTATTGGAGAAAACCTTGTGTTTTTAAGTAATGATGGGGAATCAATTAAATTAAATACGGTATTCAAAGATGGTAAGGTCAAATCAAAAAAAGTTAGCTTCAGCTATCGAGACTTTAAAATATCTTCTGATTCCCAAGAGGCTTTTGGTGTTAATGAAAGTGAAATAGAAATACTTAATTATGAAAATTTATCCGTTAGGGATGTTATTACCCCAAAAGGTAATTTGATTTCAGCTAGTTATTTACTAGATAAAAACATTGGTTATATTGTGCAAGATGAATCTGGTGCAAGTACTCACTCTTACATTTTTAATAGGGTTAACTCTAAAAGTATATTATTACCTGTAAATAATGCATTGTGGTTTGGCCAGTTACAAAATAATAAAATAGTATTTTTGAATAATCTAGGTATGTTAATATTTTTTGATTTATCTACAGGGGTGCAAACAACTGGCTTAGAAGTTAAACAATCAACTTATAAGCACTCTTTATCGATAAATAAAAATAAAGTTTATCATTCGACCGGTAAAGCAATTTACGAATATGATTTTGCTGAGAGTGTTGATATATTGCCTAAAAAAGTATTTGAAGTTAGCAATGCAGAAGATGTTATTCTAAATGTAAATTCTTCGAGTTCAGATAGCACTCTAACCTTAGAAATAGTTGAATTGCTAAACAATGAGCTTGTGAGATTATCGCTAGAGAAAAGTGATTAACTAGTATTTTTTGAAATTATCAATATAGTTATCAAAACTTTTATGCCTTAATTTAAGTAGTTTATACGAAGACTTTCTGCATGTAATAACTTATAAACGATAAATTTATGCGCGCTCTTTCATGCGATCGCTTTTAATCAACAGTGTTAGATATAGTAACTAGCTTGATTTTTAATTTAATGTGGTCTGCATTACTAAGTAAAACTAAGTTTGATATTATAACTTCTCAGCTAATCCAATTCATCTTTGTTACCCCCCTGTGTCAGGATAGTTGTCGCCTCTAACTTTTAATAGAGGCAGATAAAATGAGACGTCGATTTACACACGAATTTAAAGTTCAAGCTGTTGAAAAAGCATTATCTCAATGTGATGATGTTCGCCTAGAAGATATTGCGCTTGATTTAGACATCGGTTATTCAACTTTACAACGATGGATCGCACTTGCACAGCGGTATTAAATTTGTCACGCCAAACCAGCGCCATTTAGGATTAGATAAAGCGATACTAGCGAAACCTCATCGGGTAAATGAAATGGCGAAATTACAGAATCCAAGCCGTTGGTCAGGAAAGTCGCGAGATTGGACAATGATCAATGAAGTAAATTTAAATCCAGAGAAAAAAGAAGAAGTGCGGGCGGCATAAAATTTAACTTGATGCGACAACTAACTTGAAAAACTCTGTTACTTAATTTTATAAATTTAAAAGTAAACTTGCGCCTTATAAGTTTCTTCAAATCGGATGCAATATTTTTGTATTTAACTTAAGGGCTTAATAGTGAAAAGTGTTATTTTCAATGCTGGCGTCACTTTGTTGTACTTAAAACAATTATATGTATTTTAGGACTTACTTATTTGACTTTGTATATATATGCCCAAAGTATGGCGGTACTTTGGGCTACATATGCGAGAAATGCAAATGCAATAAGGAAACTAAATTTTACAGCCGTTCCAAAAATAAGACAAGTTTTTTATTATTCTAATATTTTCAATTGCTAATATTGTTAAGTTATTTAATTTCAGTAGTTTAAGTCTAATTATTATATGATTTAATAATGATTGATAATTACATTTTTTTATATTTTTAGGATAAATTAATTGTGTTCACTAAGAAACTATAACAAACAATTATCTATAGGATTAAGATTCATGAAATTTTCATTAAAGAAAAAAAACCTAAAAGTTCTTAAATCAGAAGGCTTAAATACTAATAATATCCTAGCGCTAGAACAAACGAAAATGATAAACGGTGCGGCAAAAACTGTGACGATTAGAACAAGCTGGTGTAATCCGGAAGACCCTGATGTTCAAATTCCAGGTTCAGTTACAATATTTACTGAAGTCACTAAATAGGGGGCTTTTTGTTAGTAATCAATTTATATACTGCAATTTCATTCTCTGCTGTTTTGAATATAAATACACCTGAACTTCAGGAGTATTTATATTCCAGAGAATCTGGGAATATTAGTGATGTTTTTGTTAAGAACGGTGATTTAGTTAATAAAAATGATTTATTAATGGCGTATGATAATTATGAGTCAAGAAAGTATGTTTACTCTACTTTAAAGGGAAATGTCGTATATGGGTCAAGGTTAGAAAAAGGTGGTTTTTTTTATAAGGGAGAGCTACTTTTTAAAATCAAAAACGAAGAGTTTTATGGCGTACTTTCTTTTAATAATAAGGAGCTAGATAACATTGCCTCTATAAAGCTAGAGGGTTACTTATGTTCAGACGCATATGACTTTCGTTTTAAAGTGGTCAAGGTAGACCATTCATCTATTTTAGTATCAATTAAGAATTTAGATGAGGATTTGAGCATGAAAAATAAGGGGGTTAATGAAGTTTTTTATAATTGCAATTAGTTTCGCAGGTACTATCTGCTTTGCAAACGAGTAAGTATTTTTATCAAATTTTACATTATATTACGATGGTTTAGATTTATTAAGCGGCCATAATCGCCATTTAAGCTTATTTAGTTCTATTAAATGGAAATTTTTATTTAAGAATTTTTACACTCTTCACCATTCTAACCTCTATTTTCCAAATATAGTCATGCTTTATATAAGTGGCCGTATACTTTGTCATAAACAATCTGGCTTAGTACTAAATAAATTACCGAAAAAGCGTTTATTAGCAGTATATATCTACATTCCTTTCTTTTCTTAAGTTGTGTTATATTTAACAACCGCTGGAGAAATAGCTGGCAATAATTTTAACCACTTTCCCGCCCAGGGCCACAGAAAATAACAGGCTTATATCAAAAGCATACCAATTAAATCTGTAGTTACTCATCTATCTGTAGTTACTCATCTACTTGTTTTCTAAATTATATTTACCTTGTTATCCCAAACTACTTACCCTTCTTAGTTTTAAATAGACACCAAACACGCGTATTAAATTTTAAAGTATAGGCTGATAACACTACTCGGTATTTAAGTTAGCCATTATTTATTCCCATCATGTAACAAATTAATTTTAAAGGTGATTCAGGAACACTAGTTTTTATGCTCATAATCATTACTTTTTTTAGTGGAAAAGGAGTTAGCCTTGGTTAGTATTACTTTTCGAACTTTTTATTTAGTGCTTTTTACTCAGTTATTACGGCATACGCTTTTTAGACTCATCCGAAGTCTCTGCTGCGTTTTAGCTATTTCTTTATATTTTCACCTTTAAAGTTAAGCGTTATACACACAAACTTAGCAATTTTTGCAATACTGTAGCCTTGCTCGTTAGTCAATAAATTAAGCGTTCAGCTAAATTAGACCCGAGCAACCATCGGGATGATACTTCTTATGTATTCCCTTCGCAAATCTATATCTATAAATATGTTTACCATATTAGCAAAGCAAATCTAATCACTATTACTAGCTTATTTACAAATAACTTTTTAGCTTAAGTAACTGAAAAAAAATAATTTTATTAATTATCCTTACATTTGCTAAATGAATAATTATCTGTGAATATAAATTCCATCGAATCAGAGGGGGCCAATAAAACCCTCTTTTAAAAGTTAAATAATTTGGAGCTTACTATGACGCTTAATGAATATTTTAGCCGTTACTATGCATTAATCTGCGATGGTAGCTTAGATGATCTAGAAGATTATTTCTGTTCTGGCTCCCCTTTATTTAATGCGACCAAGCAACAGTTTGAAACACTAAGAAAGCAATTTGACTTTAAGTTTACTTTGCAAAATGTGGCACTAATTGCAAAGCAAGACGACTTATTAGTTGTAAGAGATGTAGTTAATTTTAAAGCAGAGATAGATGGCAAAGATATAGATAAAGTGTCGAGTAATTTACATTCGTTAGTAAAAGAGTCAGGTGAATGGAAATTGCATTGTAGTACACCACTACCTGAGGCAATGGTGTAAATATGTCAGGTTTATTTCGCAAAGAAGCTATTGACCATCAAGGACAAAAACTTGATGGTGAGGTAACAATAGCAACTCATATGTCGTTTACATGGATATTAGGGTTGATTTTAGGGATTGTTATTATTGGCTTCACATACCTTATTTTAGGTGAATATCACCGAAAAGAAGTTGTTTCTGGTTATTTACGACCAACAACCGGTTTATCTAAGGTTTATCCTTTAACAACAGGTGTTGTTGAAGAGATTTTTGTAGAAGAAGGTGAACATGTCATTAAAGGTCAATTGCTAGCGCGGATACGGATGGAAAGGTTACTTTCTTCTGGTAACGATATTAATGATGTAATCGTGAGTGAGTTAACTAAGCAAAAGCAATTCTTAAATGAAAACTTACAAAATCAAAAATTATTAGCTGAAGTGAGTGTTGAAAAATTAGAATCTCAAATAGCGAGCACGACTTTTCAAGTGGAGCAGGCCCAAAAACAGCTGACATTATTAGATAAACGAGTTGTTTTGAGTAAAAAAAGAGTTACTGATACCGAATCGCTTATAGAAAAACAATTTGCTTCTAACGCTGATTTGGAGACGGTAAAAGATAATTACTTTGCAATTCAACAACAAGCCGAAGATCTAGAAGCGCGTTTACTTACGCAAAAAGAGTTGCTGAGTCAGT
This sequence comes from Pseudoalteromonas sp. SWXJ133, assembly GCF_015864365.1. Taxonomy (NCBI): domain Bacteria; kingdom Pseudomonadati; phylum Pseudomonadota; class Gammaproteobacteria; order Alteromonadales; family Pseudoalteromonadaceae; genus Pseudoalteromonas; species Pseudoalteromonas sp. SWXJ133. The sequence goes on along the minus strand of NZ_JADYXJ010000028.1, from coordinate 3,367 downwards.
ATCGTTTTGAATTAATACAAATGCCGATGAATCAACAAGAGGTTGAATCACAGCTACGTTCTCAATTAGCGAATATAAATCAGCAGATTAGCCAAGCTGAATCACAAGGTAGTTATGATGTCCGTAGTCAGCGTAGTGGCCGCATTAGTAACTTATTAGTTAAGCCAGGGATGATGGCACAATCAAATTATCCATTAATGGCAGTGTTACCAGAAGATACAAAATTAGAGGCCGTTCTTTTTGTACCAACTAGAGCTTATGGGTTTGTACAAAAAGGGCAAGGTACACGCATTCGTTATCAGGCATTTCCATACCAACGCTTTGGTATTTATGACGGGGTAATAAAAAGTGTATCTAAATCAATACTTTTACCAAACGAGACGGCTTTACCTGTTTCGCTTCAAGAGCCAATGTATCAAGTAGTAGTAGAGTTAACCAATCAAAATGCAAAAGCTTATGGAGCTTCTGTTCCTCTACAAGCTGGCATGTTACTCGAAGCAGACATTATGGTTGATAGTCGTTCGCTCTTTGAGTGGTTATTTGAACCAATATATAGCATTAAGGGAGCAGTATGATGGAAAACCCAATGCATTTATTGAAATTTAGCGGGGCAAAGCGTCTCCCAGTAATTTTACAAACAGAAGCTGCAGAATGTGGGTTAGCAAGTATAGCAATGGTTGCTGCTTACTATGGTTACAAAACAGATTTAACGAGCTTACGCCAAGAACATGAAATTTCTTTAAAAGGCGCAAACCTTGAAGAGCTAATGCAAATTGCAGATAAGTTAAAGTTAAGTACACGAGCTTTAAGATTAGATTTAGAACACTTATCGCAGCTTAAAACACCCTGTATTTTGCACTGGGACATGAATCACTTTGTAGTACTAAAAAAAGTAACTAAAAAATCAATAGAGATACATGACCCAGGTTTAGGTGAGCGCAAATACACAATGGAGGAGTTTTCTAAACACTTTACTGGTGTTGCATTAGAGCTTAGTCCAACAGAAGAGTTTAAATCTGAAGATTCGCGGGTAAATTTAAAATTATCTGACTTTTGGAGCAAAGTAACCGGCCTAAAGTCAACGCTGGGCAAAGTATTTGTTTTATCACTATTACTACAAGCATTTGCAATAGCAAGCCCTTACTACATGCAGCTTGTAGTTGATGAAGTGATTTTAAGCTACGACCAAAACCTACTCGCTATTTTAGCAATTGGATTTGGCTTGCTGATGGGAATAGAAATGGTCACGGGAGCTGTACGGAGTGTTTTATTATTGCATTTTGGTAATTTAATGAGCATACAGCTTGGTGCCAATCTATTTCATCATTTAATCAGATTACCATTACAGTATTTTGAAAAACGGCACATAGGTGATGTTGTCTCTCGGTTCGGCTCACTACAACAAGTAAAGGAACTACTTACTAAAGGGGTAATAGAGGCGGTTATTGATGGTGTGATGGCTATCGCAACACTTATCATGATTTTTTTGTACAGCCCAAAGCTCAGTATCATTGTTTTAATAGCGATAGCCATTTATGCAGTGTTTAGAATTGCAATGTATCGCCCACTTCGTCAAATGTCAGAAGAGGTCATCGTAAACCTTGCCAAAGAGCAATCGAACTTTATGGAAACAGTGAGAGGTATCCAAACGATTAAATTGTTTGGGCGAGAAGTACAAAGACAAAGTGTGTGGCATAACAAGTACGCAGACAGTTTGAACTCAGGTATACGCGTAGGTCACTTAAACATAGGCTACGAAGCATTTAATAAAATTATTTTTGGTATTGAAAATGTTCTAGTTATTTACTTTGCAGCCATGCTGGTTATGGAGGGGGATTTAACGGTTGGTATGTTGTTTGCCTTTATGGCTTATAAGCGCCAATTTGTAGAAAAAATGGCAAGCTTAATTGAAAAAGTGATCGAGTTTAAAATGCTTAGCCTTCATTTTAACCGCTTAGCTGATATCTCTCTAACTGATAAAGAGCAAAACATTCAAGGCAAAATGAGTGGAAAGAAAATCAGTGGCAACATAGAGCTTAAAGGCATTAATTACCGATACAACAAAAAAGAAGCACCGGTATTTAAACACCTAGACTTATCAATTAAAGCCGGAGAGTCAGTCGCAATTATTGGGCCGTCTGGTTGCGGTAAAACGACGTTAGCAAAGTTAATGCTTGGGTTGTTCGAAGCAGACGAAGGCAAGATTGAAGTAGATGGCATTGATATTAGACAACTTGGGCTTGGTCAATATAGAACGCAGATTGCAGCTGTAATGCAGGACGACCAGCTTCTATCAGGCTCAATAGCAGATAATATATCATTTTTTGACCCCGAGCTAGACATGCAACAAGTTGAATGGGCAGCCAAAATTGCGGCTATAGATAAAGATATTTTACAAATGACAATGGGCTACAACACACTCGTTGGTGATATGGGGGCGGCATTATCAGGCGGGCAAATACAGCGCTTATTACTTGCAAGAGCTCTGTACAGAAAACCTAAAATATTATTTATGGACGAAGCAACAAGTAACTTAGATACAAAGCTTGAGTTTTCAGTAAACGAAGCCGTTAAAAATCTAGATGTAACACGCATTATTATTGCACATAGGCCAGAAACAATAGCCAGTGCAGACAGGGTTATAGAGCTTAGATATGGTGAAGCCATAGAGGTAGATAAGCCTGATTTAGGTTCAAGAACTAAAGCTATAAAGAAGATAAATAGCTTAAATGTTGAAAATGAAGAGTTTATAGATACAAGTTCAGACGGAAGTTTTTTAATAAGTTAATTAATAAAAAAGGAGAAATAAATGAAAGAGTTAAATGTAGTTCAGTTAAAAGAAGTTAATGGTGGTGCAATTTCTTCCGGGAGTAGGCCTGTTATATGTGGCCCCATTGAAATACCAAAATCTAATCAGACTTACTAAAACACAATAAACTTAAAATAGGAAAATATCATGAATGAATTGAACATAATGCAAGTGAAAGAAGCTAATGGTGGCATTGTAGATGGTGGTTGTGTAATTGGACCTAAAGTCCCAACTATTCCAAAGATTTTTCAATAGGAGAGGTATATGAAAACATTAAATATAGTTCAGTTGGAAGTAGTGAGTGGTGGTGTTTCAACGGTTTATCATGAGGGTGCATGGCTGCAAGCCATTAAAGATCTAATGAATCAACTTAAATAATCAGATAGGAAAAATAAAATGAAAGAGTTAAATAAAAAAGAAATAACAAGTAGTGTTTTTGGTGGAAAGTGTACTGGAGTTTGGTTAGGAACGACTGATGGTGAGTATGGTGTTTGTATTGGTAAAAGTGAAAATTAATTAATAAAGGAATTAAGATGAAAGAGTTAAATAATTACGATT
>NZ_JADYXJ010000027.1:0-64431 GCF_015864365.1 Pseudoalteromonas sp. SWXJ133 | reverse complement strand
GAACGAGTGAAACGTTATATTCTTCCAGAAAAAAGAAAACGGCCCAAAAGTAGGACCGTTCGAATTTCAAAAACTCGGTACACCATTAAGTCAAAGCATGCTTAACTGAATGGTGTTAGCTCTTGGGCGGCTTTAAAAAAAAACACAGGTGTTTCTATTTTAGGTTAACATGTAAAACAATCCCTTCTTCGTACTTCATTTCATTAAATCCAATAAAGGACATATGTCCGCATTATTAGGGTTTTTCATCTAAATAGTGGTAAGAATACGCGATTTTGTAGTTAAATGTTGCAAAAAAGTTTCTGCTTATGTCTATATTTATGCAGTAAAGTTGTCACATAATGATATAATCGTCATCGTTCGTTCAGCCTTATAACATCGTTTTTGTACTCTCGGTAATAAGGTCCGCGCGCATGACGCAAGTCGCGAAAAATTGAACGAGCCCGCAATGAATACATTGCGCAACACAAAAAACCGTTGAACAAGAGTGCACAAAAAAGGTTAAACCCAACATGAAAGCAATGAAAAGATCTACGTTAGCTACCCTAATCAATGCAACGTTGTTCTCTGCAGTAGCAGGTACTTCATTTTCTTCTTTAGCTGCACAAGAAGCAGTTAAAAAAAGTAATCAACTAGAAGTTATTCAAGTAACAGCTCGTAAACGCGTAGAAAACGCTCAAGAAGTACCAGTAGCAGTATCTGCTCTACAAGGTGATAACCTTGATGCGTATAGCTCTGCGGGTATGGATATTCGTTTTTTAAATGCGAAAATTCCAAGTTTATCTATTGAATCTTCATTTGGTCGTTCATTCCCACGCTTTTACGTTCGTGGTTTAGGTAATACCGATTTCGATTTGAATGCATCACAACCAGTATCACTTGTTGTTGATGAAGTCGTTCAAGAAAATGCAATTTTAAAAGGCTTCCCAGTATTTGATGTTGAACGCGTAGAAGTATTACGTGGACCACAGGGAACTTTATTTGGGCGTAATACGCCAGCTGGCCTTGTTAAGTTTGATACTGTTAAACCAAGCCAAGAATTTGATGGCTATGGCTCTGTTTCATATGGTAGCCGTGGCGCTGTAGACACAAGTGGTGCTGTAGGTGGTGCTTTAACTGACCGCTTATCTGCTCGTGTTTCATTATTATGGCAAGATAAAGACGATTACATTGATAACCAAGCTCCAGGTTTTGAAGCTAAAGACGAGCAAGGTGGTTACACTGAAAAAGCGGCACGCGTTCAGTTTTTATATGAAGGCGATGATTTTACTGCTTTATTAAATTACCACACACGTGATTTAGATGGCTCGCCAATTGCCTTTCGTGCAAACGTAATTAAACCAGGTACTAATGAGCTTGTAGACAACTTTGAAAACGATATTGTTTATCAAGATGCAGCATCTCGTTCTACTCAACAAGTAGAATCGGAAGGTGCAAGCTTAAAGCTTGAGTGGGAACTTAAAAACCACACAATCACGTCTATCTCCGCATGGGAAAGTGCTGAAATATATTCGCGTGCCGATATCGATGGTGGCTACGGCGGCTTTTCAATAGATGATGTACCTGTTGCTATGGGACCAGGTTCTATTCCATTTTTTAATGAAAGTGCGGATGGCATTCCAGAGCACGATCAGTTAACGCAAGAGCTACGTTTATCAAGTAACTTTGATGGTGACTTAAATTATCAAGTAGGTGTATTTTACTTTGATGAAGAGCTAACAATTGAAAACTTTAGTTATGACACTTCAAATAATGGTGTTTTAAATGGTTATGTTCGTCAGCAACAAGACACAACTGCTTGGGCTGTATTTGGCTCAGTAGATTATACCTTTACAGATGATTTAAAAGTAACTGCGGGCCTTCGCTACTCTGATGATGATAAAGATTTTGTAGCTTACCGTACTATAAGCCCAATTGGTGCCGGTCCGTTACCACCTGTTAAGCAAAATGTGAGCGATGATCATATTAGCTGGGATTTATCAGCAAACTATAAAATTAACGACGATATTAACTGGTACGGCCGCGTAGCTAACAGCTTCCGCGCACCGAGTTTACAAGGTCGTATTTTGTTTGGTAATGATGTAACGACTGCTGAATCAGAAACAATCACTTCTTACGAAACTGGTATTAAATCAGACGTGCTAGATGGGCAAGGCCGTGTTAATGCCACTGTGTTTTACTACACAATGGATGACCAGCAACTTACCGCTGTTGGTGGTGGTGCTAACTTTAACCGCTTGCTTAATGCTGATAAAACAACAGGCTATGGTTTTGAACTAGACTCGCAGTGGGTATTAAGTGACGAATTTAATGCTACATTTAACTTAAGCTACAATAAAACTGAAATCAAAGATAGCAATCTAAGTATTGCAGCTCCTAATCGTCCAACGTTAAATATTACAGACCCTGTAGTAGACGGTAAAGTATTTCTTGATGGCAATAACTTACCGCATGCACCTGAGTGGATCTCTAACTTTACGCTTCGCTACACTAAAGAATTAGCTGATGGTAATTTCTTTGCTAGCGGTGATATTTCTTACCGCAGTAAAATCAATATGTTCCTTTACGAATCAGTAGAGTTTGAAGGTAAAGAGCTTATTGAAACAGGTTTGCGTACAGGTTACACATGGTCTGAAGGTGATTATGAATACGAAGTAGCCGCTTTTGTTCGTAACTTATTTGACGAGCAACAAGTTATTGGTGCTATAGACTTTAATAACAATACAGGTATTGTTAATGAAGAGCGCTATGTTGGTGCTGAATTTAAAGTTAACTTTTTCTAAACGTTAACCTAAATGTATTAATTTTTAAAAGCCTGCCTTGTGCAGGCTTTTATGTTTTTATAAAGCTGGTAAAGTAGCGTTAATTAATTTAAAGAGATAAGAAAATGGCTGGATTTTGGAATTACCGTGTAATTTTTTGTGAAGCAACGAAAGATGAAGCAGCGCAATATCAAATACACGAAGTAGAATATAACTTGAACGGTAAAGTGACTAACTGGTCAGAAACAGGCGCAGCCCCTTTTGGTACAACACTTGATGAGTTGAAAGATGACTCAGATCGTTTAAAAACAGCATTTGAAAAGCCTGTACTTAAAGTTATGCGTAAAACGCGCGGCTACGAGCTTGTTGATGTTGAAACAGGTGAAGAAGCAACGGGTGAGCCACCAGCAGGTTTGACTCAGTAATAGTATAAATAAAGGCGCTTAGGCGCCTTTTTTATTGTCAAAATTTGGCTTAGGTTAAATAAGGGATGAGGATGACATTAGAAGCAGTATTATTTGATATGGATGGCACATTAGTTGATTCAGAAAGCATGCACTTTGTATGTTGGAGTAAACTACTTAAGCCTTATGGTGTTAGTTATTTAGAAAGTGATTTTTGTCAGCGTTTTTCGGGGCGTCCTACTTTAGAAGCTGCCATCGACATCAAGCAAGAGCATAATCTATCAGTAACCGCACAATTTTTAGCAGATGAAAAATACCGTTTATTTGGTGAATATGTAATAACACATTTACCGCCACTAATGCCGTTTACTGAGCAAACGTTGAAAGCGGTAAAAAGTAGTGGCTTAAAAATGGCGCTAGTAACAGGTAGTGCTAAAAGTGAAGCCATGCCAATACTTAAAGGTTTAGGGTTTTATGAGCTGTTTGACACGGTGGTAACAAAAGACGATGTAACTAATCCTAAACCTGCTGGAGACCCATATTTACTGGCACTTAAGCAGATAAATATACAGGTAGGCAATGCAATAGCCGTTGAGGATACATTTACTGGCGTTACGGCGGCCAACAACGCCTTGTTACGTGTTGTAGCCATTGCTAATAGCCACACTAAAGATCACGATTTTAGCCAAGCTACCTATAAAATGAGTAACTTAGATGAGTTTTGGCAATGGGTGCAATCTCAACTATAGTTTAAGCCAACTTTTACTTGCTTGGATGCGCCAATGTTTACTATTAAACACCTGCTTTTAATTGTTGTTGTACTTTTTACGCAATGTATAAGTGCAGCACAACCCTCTGTTTTACTGGCTAAAGTATATAACGAAACTAAACATTACGATGTAAGTAAGTATTTAGTCAGTGAAAAATATGATGGCGTAAGAGCTATATGGACCGGCACGCAGTTTGTTACTCGCAAGGGCAATATTATCAATGCGCCGAGTTGGTTTACAGCGCCATTGCCAAATGTATGGCTTGATGGTGAGCTATGGACCAAGCGTGAGCACTTTTCTGCGCTTAGTGGCATAGTAAGGACTAAAAAACCTAATAATCATGATTGGCAAACTATTACTTATAAAATATTTGATATGCCAGATGAAAATCTGCCTTTTAGCACTCGTTATAAAAACTATAATGAGCTTATTACTAGCCTAAACTCGCCGCACATTAGCGTTGTAGTTCAATATAGCTTTACTAATAATGAGGAGCTCACAGAGTATTTTGAAAACATAACTAAGCAGGGCGGCGAGGGCGTAATGCTTCATTTGGCCAGTGCTAAGCACAGCAATGGGCGAAGCAGTGCATTACTAAAATTAAAGCCTTATTTAGATGCAGAAGCGGTTGTAATTGCGCACTTACCAGGCAAAGGCAAATACCAAGGTATGTTAGGGGCATTAAGGGTAAAAACAGCACAAGGGCAGGTGTTTTCAATTGGTACTGGGTTTAATGATGCAGAGCGCTCAGCTCCGCCTGAGATAGGTAGCACAGTAACGTACCGCTTTCATGGATTAACAAAAAACGGTTTACCGCGTTTTGCTAGTTTTTTACGAGTAAGAGATAGTTTATAACATTTATAATTTTTACAAAGTGTGCTAAATTGCGCGGCCTTTTTGGTAATGTGTGGTGAAGTATGTTTGTAGGTTTTGATTACGGTAGTTCTAATTGTGCTATGGGTGTAATGAGCGAGGGTAATGTTCAATTAGTAGCGCTAGAGCAAGGAAAACATTACTTACCGTCTACACTTTACACTCATCACAGTGCCTTGGTTGTTGACTTTGTTGCTAAGCACTTACATGGCACAGCCCATGAGCATGACTTTTTAACGCAGCGCCAAGCATTATTAAATACCTTACCTCGTATTAAGTCAGACCTTGATTTACAACCTTCAGATGAAACCCTATTTATTGGTCGTGAAGCGATTAGCGAGTACGTGCAGTTTCCTGAAGAAGGCTACTTTGTTAAGTCCCCTAAATCATTTTTTGGCGCAACAGGTTTAAAGCAAGGTCAAATTAACTTTTTTGAAGATATTGCAACCGCGATGATCTTAAAAATTAAGCAACGCGCTGAGCTCTCTTTAGGTAAAACACTTACACAAACAGTGATTGGTCGCCCAGTAAACTTTCAAGCTGTGGGTGGCGAGCAATCAAATCAACAAGCGGTCGGTATTTTAGAGCGTGCTGCTAAACGTGCTGGTTTTAAAGATGTAGAGTTTTTATATGAGCCACTTGCTGCGGGTATCGATTACGAGAGTGATTTAACTCAGGATCAAAAAGTACTCGTTATTGATATTGGTGGTGGTACAAGTGACTGCTCATTTGTACAAATGGGCCCAAGCTTTAGAGGAAATAGCCAGCGCGATAGCGATTTTTTATCTCACAGTGGTAAACGTGTTGGCGGAAACGATTTAGATATTGCTTTGAGCTTTCATGGTTTAATGCCGTTATTGGGTTTAGGCAGTACGTTTAAATCAGGTCTACCTTTGCCTAATCAAGCGTTTTGGCAAGCGTGTAAAATTAACGATGTAAACTTACAAAGTCAATTTTATAGTGAAAGCCATACCCGAGAGCTAAATGCACAATTACGTGATGTAAGTGCACCTGAGCTTTATAAGCGTTTAATACATTTACAGCAAAACAAGCAAGGTCATCAGTTAGTACAGCAAGGTGAAGCGGCTAAAATAGCACTTTCATCAGCTAGTGCGTTTGATTGTGATTTAAGCTTTTTAGATAGTGGGCTGAATAAAAATGTATCGGTAAGCGATTTAGCTGTTGCCGTTGAGAGTAGTATTAGTCAAATAGTGACTTTAGCAAAACAAGCAATCAGCGACGCTGCGACCACGCCAGACATTATTTACTTAACAGGTGGCAGTGCACAATCACCATTGATTAAAGCGGCTTTAAGTGAGCACTTAGGCAATATAAAAATGGTTAACGGAGATCACTTTGGTAGTGTAACTGCTGGCCTGACTAAATGGGCCAGCATGCTTTATAAATAACCTAGATTACAATTGAGGTTTAAAGATCTATTTGTCGGGTTGCGAGGTATTTTTCGTAATCTGGCAATGTACGTTCAAGCTCTACATCCATAAGTGGTGAGCTTAATAACATATCTGCACTCACCTCATTACACGCCACCGGAATATTCCAAACAGCGGCTAAACGCAGCAGTGCTTTAACATCAGGGTCATGAGGCTGTGATGCTAATGGGTCCCAAAAAAATATTAAAACATGTATCTCATGTTCTGCTATTTTAGCGCCAAGTTGTTGATCGCCGCCCATAGGACCACTTAAAAGCTGAACTACATCAAGTCCCGTGGTTTTTTGAATTAAATGCCCCGTAGTACCTGTGCCATATAAAGTGTGCTTACTTAGTATTTCTTTGTGTTTTTCACACCATAATTTTAGTGCTGCTTTTTTACCATCGTGTGCCACTAAAGCAATATTTTTTTGTGCGGGAAGAGATTGTGTTTTTTGTTCCATGCTAATTCTTTTTATTGGTGAACCTAAACTCGGAAGAATAAATTTCTTAATCAAAGTGCAGGTTAGTTAAAATAATAGATTGATAGCAAGGGCTATAAATACAATGCCGGTGATCCTATCAATCCAAAGTTGGCTATTTGGGTTACGTCTAAAAAACTGTGCAATTTTGTCGCCAAAATAAATATACGTGCAGTCAATCGGAAAAGCAAAAAGAGGGTAAAGTAAGCCAAAAAAAGCGAGTTGAAAAGTAGCAGATGAAAGCGTTGGATCTACAAATTGCGGAATAAATGCAATAAAAAACAGCGCCACTTTAGGGTTTAGCACTTCAGTCATCATAGCTTGAAACATGACATTACTTTTTTTACTGGTACTTATATGCGGTTTATCGGTTTGCTTGCCCTCAGATATAGGTTCTGGCTGCTTTAGCGTGCCTTTAATCATCATAAACCCCAAATAACATAAATATGCTGCGCCTGCATATTGCACTGCGGCATAGGCGCTAGGGGAAGCTTTTAGGACTGCGCTTAGGCCTACAACAGCAAATAGAGTATGAATAACCCCACCTAATGCAAAACCAAAAGCACTTTGCATACCGGCGCTTCGACCATTAGCAAATGTTTGTGCCATCAAAAATGCATTTGATGGCCCAGGTGCTACAGCCATTAAAAAGCTGGCTAATAAAAACGAGACTAAAAAATCAGGATTGATCATTGAGCGCTTTTAGTTGGGTGTAAAGTATGTGCTTTTTTGCTCATTAAAATAATCCAAAGCGGAACTAGTAATAATAAATGAAAAGCAATTAACCACGGTGTACTTAACCCTAAATATTGGGTTAAAACAACGAGTATACTCGCGCCACTCATTTGCATAGCACCAAGTAATGCCGAGGCTGTGCCTGCTTGTTTAGGAAAACTCGACAGAGCCATACCTGCTGCTGAGCCTAAACTTAGAGCAAAGCCTAATGCTGCAATTAAAATAGGTAACATAAGCGCAAATGCCGTTTCTATACCGCTAAGGGCTAGCATTAAAACGCCTGAAAAAACCAGTACACTCACACCGACACGTAAAGCACGTTGGCTATTTCGTTTAATGTACGTTGGTAAAATAAAACTAGCGACAATACTTATTACGGCGTTTAACGTAAACCAAAAAGTAAAGTCGGCTACGGTGCCGCCTAAATGCGTAATGAGCCAGCCTGGAGCTAGCGTCACATAAACTAATATGGCCGACATTGAGACCATGCAAATTAGGCTATTAAACAAAAATACCGGTGTTTTTATAATAGGTGTAAAGCGACGTAAATCTAAAATATGCCCCTGATAATGGCTATCAGCAGGACGAGTTTCTCTAAAAAAGAATAGCGTAACAACAAGGCCTACAATTGCAAACGCGGTTAAAAACATAAAGTTCATACGCCAGCCAAATTGTACGGTAAGCCAAGCTCCTAAAATAGGTGCCATTGCCGGAATAAAGCACACAATCCCGTTAAGGTAGGTGATCATTTGTCCACTTCGTTCACTGCCATATTTGTCACGTACTATCGCAAATGCGACAACAAATGTGGCACAGGCTCCAAAACCTTGAAGGGCACGTGCAATCATCAATATCTCAAAAGAAGGCGAGTAATAGGCAAGTAATGCTGAGCCTGCATATAAACTTATACCCACTATAGCCACTGGCTTTCGGCCAAACCTATCGGCCAAAGGCCCCGCAATTAATTGGCCCAAACCTACTGTTAGCATAAAAATAGCAACGGTTTGCTGAACTTGTTGTTCTGTAACTGCAAATTGTTCTGCAATAGTAGGAAAAGCGGGTAAGTAAATATCAATTGCCATAGGGCAAAATATAACGAGTAACACTAAGATAAGTAACAAAGTCATATTAGGTTTAGCGGGCTGTGTTTGCATTGAGTCTCCTTTTGCCGAGTATTTTAGGTGGGCACTCGTAAAAAAGAAAGGGCTTATGACCCCTGCATAGGTTGTCATTTTTATTTTTTGATTGGATTAAGCTAAAAAGGCAGTGTAAATGCACTTTTTAAAACTGGTCTGATGTGTTAGTTTGATAAAAGTAACTGTTGATGGAAAATAATAATGAGTAATAAATCTGCACTTGTACAAACATGGCACAAATTTAAGCGCTTACCTTTTGGGAACTGGCTTTTTACTAAAGCTGTTTGTTTTAAAGCGCCATATTTTGGTTCGATGAAACCTTACGTGCTCGATCTTCGAGAAGGGCATTGTAGTGCAGTGGTAAAAAATCGTCGCAGCGTCCATAACCATATTGGAACTATTCATGCTATTGCGCAGTGTAACTTAGCTGAGTTGTGTGCAGGTGTAATGGTAGATGCAACAGTACCCGTTAAAACGCATCGTTGGATCCCTAAAGGGATGACAGTTAGGTATTTGGCTAAAGTAGATACAGATGTAAGAGCCGTCGCTGAAATTGATTTACCACATAAATGGATTGACAAAGAGGACCTAGTAGTATCCGTTAAACTTTTTAATACCCGCAATGAACTTGTTTTCACTGCCGATATTACAATGTACATTACAGAGAAAAAGTAACTTACTTTTTCTCTACAGCTTTCTTATTAGTAAAAGACAAACCACTGGCATCATCTTCTTTAAGCAATACTTTAACCTCACTTACAGAAGGCTTAGATTTATCATTAATCAATTCAACATTTTCCTTTTCAAAGCGCTGCTTTAAGCTGCCCTCAATAACTGCACCAGCATCAATACTCAACGTATCATGTAATACATCGCCATTTACATGTGCCGTATGCTGAATTTTTACTTCACTGGCATTTAAGGTACCAATAATTTTACCTTTTACAACAACACTTTTAGCTTCAACAATGCCTTCAACAACCCCAGTAGAACCTATAACTAAATGTTCAGCTTTAATATCACCATCTATACGACCATCTAGTTGCACTTCTCCTTGGCTGATTAAAGTACCAGTCATACGTACATCCTCAGAGATGATAGAGGGAGTTTGACTTATCTTTTTTAAAGGTGAGTTATTTGAAGATGAGTTATCTACTTTTTGCTTTTTTTTACTGAACACTAGAAAACGCCTTTGTTATTTTTAGAGGATTGACTTGCTTGCCATTAAGTAATACTTCGTAGTGCAAATGAGTACCTGTACTTCGACCTGTGCTACCCATTAGACCAATTACGTCGTGTTTAGTGATTAGCTGCCCTTTTTTAACTTTGATTTTATTTAAATGACCAAATCGTGTTACTAAGCCATTTTTATGTTCAAGCTCAATAAAGTTACCATAACCGCCGTTGCGACCAGCTCTAAGAACTACAGCGTCGGCAGGGGCAAATATTTTGGTTTTATGCCAACCAGCTAAGTCAATTCCTTTATGAAATGCATGATTGCTATTCATCGGATCTTTTCTGAGTCCAAAATTGCTCGAAATATAATATTTAGCATTAACCAAGGGAAGAGTGTTTGGCAACTCAGTCAAAAAATTTTCTAAATTATTTAATACTAATAATTTATCAACAATGGCTAGAAAGTGGCTTGGGATTTTTGTTTCGTCAAATATATCAAGCGGACCACCCTGCGCTGTAATTTGTGCGCTTAATATTAAATGTTGTTCAAGAGCCGACTCAAGACCTGCACCTTTAACCATGGATAAAATAGCTTCGTGTCGCTCTTTTATCTGACTACCTAACAGAGTAAAATTTTGTTCGTAATAGTTATTTAAACGAACAGATCTTTCTGTAAATGTAATTGGGCTTATTGATTGTACTTGTTTATCTTTTTTATTTTCATCGATTAACGGCTCATGAAACTCACCGCTACTTTCATTAATTGGTGATTGAAGTTCTTCATCAAATTTAATTGCATCTTTACTAATCGAATTTGGAAGAGATTCTATCATGTTCTGTAGCAGCGCTTGTTTTTGCTCAAGTACTGCAAGTTGTTCTAATTGGGTAGCTTGAAGGGCATGCTGTTCAGAGGCTTTTTTCTGCCAAAGTGTTTGTTTATTTATTTGACTTTGTTCTATGTCAGAAATTTTATTTGTTTGTGTGTAAACACGAAAACTCGAAATACTCAGCCAAGCAAAAGTAACTAAAATAAGCAATGCTACAAGAAGTTGAAACCAAGGTGCTAAAACAACATGCTTAACCTCTCCATTTTGGCGAATAAGCAGCTGACGAGCCGGGAAAAATTTTTGATAAAAAGACTTTATAAATACTGACATGGCATCTAAATACTGGCTATTAACTAGATCAAGATAGCAATTTGAGTTTAAAAAGCCAGAAAAATATTGTAACTATTCGAAAATTAATAAAAAAGGGCTGCTTTTAGTAAGCATCCCTTTTCATGATGTTTTTTAATATGCGTATTATTTTGTAGGCAGTACTGTGCTCTCTACAGAGCCAAAACCAATACGTACATAACCTTCTTTTTCACACCAACCGCGCATAATAACGTTATCGCCATCTTCTAAAAAGTTGCGTTGTTCGCCATTACTTAGCGTGATTTTTTCTTTACCGCCACGAGAAAGCTCAAGTAAAGAACCCGCCTCTTCATGCGTTGGACCAGATTGAGTGCCAGAACCTAACATGTCACCTGGCATAAAGTTACAGCCGTTTACTGTATGGTGAGTAACCATTTGTGCCACAGTCCAGTAAGAGTGCTTAAAGCTAGATGTTGATACGCGTGTAGGGTTATGCCCTTCGCTGCGCATTTTTTGCGTTTGAATTTTAACATCCATTTGAATATCAAAAGCACCTTGGTCGCGGTTCGCTTTTGATTCTAAATAGTCCATGGGCTGTGGATCGTTTTCATCACGTGTCCAGCTTGTTCTATAAGGCGCTAATGCTTCGGTTGTAACAATCCAAGGTGATACAGTTGAGGCAAAGTTTTTAGCTAAAAATGGACCAAGCGGTTGGTATTCCCATGCTTGTAAATCGCGTGCTGACCAATCGTTAAATACACAAAAGCCAAATACGTGATTTTCTGCATTTTCAATCGCAATTGCATCGCCCAGTGCATTACCTTTACCTAAGTAAATACCTACTTCTAGTTCGTAATCAAGGCGCTTACACGGACCAAATGACGGTACTTCTGCATCTGGCGCTTTAGTTTGACCTTTAGGGCGATGAAATGTTTGACCCGATACGTCAATTGAAGAAGAGCGACCATGATAACCAATAGGTACCCATTTATAGTTAGGTAGTAATGGGTTATCAGGGCGAAATAAACTGCCCACGGCGGTTGCATGGTAAATAGAGGTGTAAAAGTCGGTGTAATCACCGATGCGACAAGGTAGTGAAAACTCTATATCAGATTGTGCAACAAGTGTATCGCTAAGTGCTTGTTGGTGCTCAGAGCCTGCTCGTAGTGCTTTTGAAAGCGCTAAACGAAGTGCTGACCAATATTGCTTCCCTAAACCCATAAATGTATTTAGGGTTGCTTCACTTGCTGCATCAGCGGCTGTTTTTGCGTCACCTTTTAAAACGTTTAATTTGCTCAGTTTTGCTAAATCAATTACTTGGTCGCCAATTGCAACACTACCACGAAAGGCCTCATCAGACCCTTTGCGACGAAACTCTGCAAACGGTAAGTTTTGAATAGGGAAGTCACAATTATCAACATTAGCTGACTCTACCCAGCTGGTTAAATTAATATCATGGGTTTCGTTAATTAGGCTCATTACATTTCCTTTGGATTTTACTGTATGGCGACAAGGTATAGTTTATTTAATCATACTTGTACTCAGCGCAATACTTTTTAAATATTAAAACGACAAAAAGCAGCGAAGTTCGCTGCTTTTAATTTACTCAAATATTTTATAAAACGCCGCGACGCTCTTGGTCGCGTTCGATTGATTCAAATAATGCTTGGAAGTTACCTTCACCAAAGCCACCATCATCAACGCGTTGGATCATTTCTATAAAGATTGGACCAAACAAGTTTTTAGAGAAAATTTGTAATAAATAACAATTTTCACTCTGGCTATCTACGAGTATTTGATGCTGACGAATTTTTTCTTTGTCTTCTGCAACCCAAGGTACGCGGTCAAAAATAGTATCGTAGTACTCTGGAATAATATCCAAAGTAGCGATTGTTGATTTATCAAGCTTATCAAGAGAGCTTACTAAATCATCTGTTAAAAACGCTAAATGCTGAACACCAGGGCCGTTGTATTCGCCAAGGTATTCGTCAATTTGGTTATTATCGTTTCCTTTACCTTCGTTTATTGGAATAGAGAAGGTGCCACAAGGGGATTTAAGTGCATACGAAATAAGCGCTGTTTTTTGACCTTTAATGTCAAAGTAGCGTACTTCTGTAAAACCAAATACGTCTTTATAAAAGTTAGCCCATTTTTCCATGGTGCCTTTATAAACGTTATTAGTTAAATGATCGATTCGGATAAAGCCTTTATCTTCTACAACATTTTGCGTTTCTAAATCTTCAAAATCACTTTCGTAAATAGTGCCTTTGTCGCCAAAATTTTCAATAAAGTAAATTAGGCTGTCGCCAATGCCATAAATTGCCGGGTAAGGCATGTTTTTATGTGTTGAATCAGTGGCTGGTTTTGCACCACGCTCTACTGCAGTTTCAAATGCTTTTTGCGCATTCTCAACACGCCAACCCATTGAACAAATAGCAGGACCATGGCTTTTAGCAAATTCGGCAGAAAAACCTTCACGCTCGTTATTCAGTAAAAAGTGAATATCGTTTTGGTTGTAATAAACAATGTCTTTACCTTTGAATTTTTTAAGCTTGGAGAAGCCAAAATCAGTAAATACTTTATCCATATAATCAGCATCAGGTGTTGCGTATTCGGTAAATTCAATACCGACTAAACCTAAATAGTTATTTACTTCACTCATCATTATTACTCCCGCAATTAAGCACTGCGATTATGTGTTGTTGTCATATTGCAGTAGATAATCAACCAGATTTTTGATTTGGGGAAGAGGGGAGCGCTATTTAGTAAATGTGGTATGTGTAAATTTAATAGGACGGTTATTATAAAGTTACGCGTTTGTAATACAGTTAAGTGAAATGAAGAAATATACCATAGGATTGAATGGTGATCTTTTATTATTAATTAGTTGTTTTTAAACGATAAAAAGGAGGTTTAACCTGTGTTAAACCTCCTTTTATAATCAACAAGTCAAAGCCTGTTTGTATTTAATTGTTTACACTTTGAGAGGCGTTACCAAAGAACTTGTTTCGCTGCTCTATCCATAAGTTAGTTTTTATTGCTGGAGCTGCTTTGTAGTGACGTTCAATCGTTTGATTTAACACACGCGTTGGTTGTTCAAAGGTTAATTTTTGTTGTGCAGCGCCCATACTTTTAATTTCGCCACGGGTCATTGCACGGCCAGCATAAAGTAGTGCGTTTAAGTAACCGGGTACTGTTTCGTAGTTATTATCGGTAAATAAAAGTACCGCTTTATCGAGCGCCCAGCGTTTGTCTATTTCACCAAATTCTTTTACACCTGCTAATTCGCCATCAATATATACCTCAAATACGCCATTTGTCGGTGCTGTGTAGAACACAAATGCTACACGGTGCCATTTTTCTGGCTCAGTAGCACCAAAATAACCGCTTTTAAAGGTAGATTGGCCATAGCCACCAGTGGGATCAATAAATATATCAGCATCATCTTCTGAGTAATTCACTGTTTCAGCTTGTATTATAGCCCGATAAATATCTTTGCCTTCAGACGGCCAATATAAATCCATTACTAGAGTATAGTCAGATACCATACCTTCACTTGCAAAGTCACCATTTGCTTGCGTGTTTAATTCAATTTTAAAACCCTCTGTAGGTGAGTGATCAGTAAAAGCCATTACACCAGAAGGACCATCAGTTAAATCCGCAATATCAAGAGCAGTGGTTGTCTCATAGCGTGTATCTTCTGGGCCCCAACCGTCATTTTCTGGATCAAAGTAGCTTAAAACCGATGGGCCAGAGTCTGGAGTTAGTGGGTTTGTTGGATCGTCAAAGTTCCAAGTTGTTATATTAGCCACATCTTGGCAAGCATTAAGCTGTGTGTCTGTATCAAGGTGAAGACATTGAGTTGTTCTAAAGCGTGCGTATTGATCAAGTAGCCACCATGCTTCGGCAATTGGTTTAACATCATTGAAAGTAACACTGCTAAAAAATAAATCTGGATTAAGTGCCGCACCTTTAAATAAAGCGACATTATAATTTGTCGTTACTTGAATATCTTCTGGCTTTAACACAAACCAATCGGGTTGGCTGGCAATCATTGTGTTTAAATCAGTGCCCGTAACAGTTACTTGATACAGTGAATTAAAGCCAGGTGTGTTTGATGGCTGTCTTTCAACATAAAATGTTTTGTGAAAATCTTCTTGTGTAACTGTACCTGGCGTCCATCTTTTTTGCACAAGCTCAGGGTTAAGCAGTGCTGCATTAATTGAGCTTGAATGTTTAGTTGCAAGTGCAGTAATACCCGCAACTTCAAAATCACTCGGATAGTTTTCTGAAATGGCAATTTCGGTATCAGCATCGGGTGCGTAACGTCCCATTATTTCATCGATAGCTAGCTTGGTTTCTTCGTCAGGTTCTATAGATGTTCGCGTATCTACATGTTGATAATCGTAACTACTTAGTGTTTTATTGGCAGTATTAAAGATCAAGTTTAAATCGGTAACACCGCGTGCATAAAAATCAGGCTGAATGACTAAGGCGTTATTATCAAGCTCTATAAAGTCCTCACCACCGTGAGTATGCCCGCCAAGTACTAAGTCTATACCCGGTACATTGGTTGCTATCTCAACATCAGTTCCTTTGCCCAAGTGGCTTAGCATAATCATGTAATCAACGTCATCACTGTATTGGCTTACAATACTTTGTGCGATTTGTTGCCATTTCCAACTCATTTTAAATTGTTTTATAAAGTCAGGAATAGGGTCACCTTCAATTGGCTTGTCAAGCTCATCCCATGGTACCGAAGTCATCCCAAACACACCGAATGTTATGCAGCCAACCTGTACCTTAGCAAAATCGACACCACCAAATTTCTGGTTTTTCTCTCCCTCAAAACGGGTATTACTGGCAAGTACAACAGCATTGTTGTCTTGTGAAAACTCAAGTAGCTTTTCAGGACCCCACGCATAGTCATGATTGCCTAAAACACGTAAATCAAAAGCCATTAGCTTTACAGTTTCATCAGAGGCTAACCCTTGTGATATTTGCTCTGCAACAGTTCCTTTTTCATAATCATCGCCACCATCGGTAAATAATGTATGCGGCGATTCGCTTAGCACTTTTTTATAATAGGCTTTGATGCGACTAAAGTACTGCTCTTGATACCCAAAGCGAGCATGCATGTCGGCAACGTGAACAAATCGTATTGATTGCTCTGTCGCATTAGCATCACATGTAGGGCCAACATCAGAAAATGCCACAGTACGTTGCATTTCTAATGCATAGCTACCTAGTTGATCTACTTGTGCGCTAACAAAACCTTGCGATACCGTTGAATTAGTAATGCTAGACCAAGAACCCCCGTTTAAATGAGCAATAGTTAGTTGCCCACCTAAGGCGTAGTCGTCAGGTATTTTTATGGTGATTGTCATTAAGCTTGAAAGTTGCAATGTACCTGGAGTGAGCGTATGTATATCTGAAATGATATTTTTTGTTTGATTATTTTCATCGAGGATTGATTTTTCGTAGGTTATTTCAGTATCGCTAGCAACTATTTGCCCGGGGGCATTGATAGTAAAGTTACCTTCATCTAATGACGTTTGTAAGCCATTAATATTGGTAATAATTAAACCACTAGGCTCAGACTCCACTGGATCGTTTGGATTGACTGTTACTTCATCACCGGCACCGCAGGCGGATAAAAAAAAGCTAATAATTATAAATGTAATAACACGTGATATCGTTAATAATTGCATGTACTGCTGTCCCTGAGTCTATTCCATAGCTAATTAGGACATAATATCAGTTAACGAGTGTGTGGGGGCAAAGTTGAATAAAAAAATTCCCCCATAGAAGCTATGGAGGAATGTTCAGGTTATGTTGTTATATTTAAAATAAACAACAATTAAGAGGCTTTCTCTTCTAACCCTTGTTTTTCCCATACTTTAGCTTTAAAGGTCATTAGTACTAAAACAACACCAACACCAATGCTAAATAATGCAATTTGTAAATATAAGTTAGGAATTTCATCAACATTATTCGGATCGAAATTACCAGCAAGTAAACCTGCAATAATATTACCGATTGAGTAAGTTAATACAAATACACCCATCATTTGACCTGTGTAACGTTTAGGCGATAACTTACTTACCGCACTTAATGCTACAGGGCTTAAACAAAGTTCACCCACAGTATGCAAAAAGTACGTAGTAACAAGCCAGTAAGGCGCTACTTTTAAGCCTTCAGCTGCGTAATGAGCCGCCATAAACATAACTAAAAATCCTGATGCCATGATAATTAAACCAAGCGCACACTTAACACTATAGCTAGGTGACACTAAACTTTTAGATAAATTAATCCAAAGCGCTGCAAAAAATGGCGATAAAGCAATAATAAACAGCGAGTTTAATGATTGAAACCAAGTGGTAGGGATTTCAAAAGTACCAATAAGACGGTCAGTATAGTCGCGAGCAAATAAATTTAATGATGAACCGGCTTGTTCAAAGCCTGACCAAAAACATGCAGATGCAATACATACTAAAAAGAGTGCCCACATTCTTTGTTTTTCGGCATCAGTTAATTTACCCGTAAAGTAAATAACACCAAAATAAACAAAAAATATAACAGTGAATACAATCGCGGTGTAACCTGCAACAACTGTAGGGTTAATAATAATAGTGCCAGTCATCGCGGCGGTGGTAATTGCAGCCGCTGCAATTATAAATATAGCAATACCACCCCAAGCGCGTGAAGTGCCTTTTGGACCTAATGGATTAGCTGGTAAAGCACTGTGCTCAGGTAAGTTATTAAGTGAGCGTTTATACTGCACTAAACCAATAGCCATACCAACAGCTGCTGCACCAAACGCCCAGTGCCAACCTACGTTTTCCATAAAGTAACCACAAACGTAGTAACCAATTAAAGAACCTAAGTTAATACCCATGTAGTAAATAGCGTAACCGCCATCACGACGCTCATCAGCATCGCTGTATAATTGGCCGACCATTGCGCTGATATTTGGTTTTAGCAAACCAGTACCTGTTGCTACAAATATTAAGCCAATGAAAAAAGAATAATCATGTGGAATAGCCAAAATAATATGACCAATCATAATAATTATGCCGCCATACCATACTGCTTTTTGACCGCCGAACAATCTATCAGCTAGCCAACCACCAGGTAAACCTAAAAAGTATACTGCGCCTGTGTACAAACCATAGATTGCAGCAGCTGATGCAACAGTAAAGGCAAGGCCTTCTTCTTGTAAGCTTGCTGTCATAAACAATACGAGCATAGCTCGCATACCGTAATAACTCATTCGTTCCCACATTTCAGTGAAGAACAATGTTGAAAGTCCTTTAGGGTGGCCAAACCAGCCACTATCTGGAGCTGAACTCATATTTACTTCCTAACTTTAAGTATTGTTATGATGGCCTTATAATTTTTTGCTTTAGCTATTTTAGAATTTGTAACGACTAAAATGCTCGACCATCAGTATATTATTTGTAGCTAAGATAATGATTTGCTATATGGCAGTAACACCACAAGGTAAGAGACACACCCTTATCCTAGTTACAATTGCGCTCAAGTATACATATACCTTAGTGCTAGGGGAAGTATTCGCGGTATATCACCCTATGCCAAGTTAAAACTCAGCATAAGGAACAATTGGAGTACCTGGAAACTCAAGTGTTCCGTACACAGGATTAAAGTAATAACGTATATAAAGCTGACCAAAATTTGGCTCGTAGAAGTCAGAACGATCAATGGCTAAGTAGCCACCAAAAAACCAATTTGGCGTAATTCTATACTCAAAACTACCTTCAAGGTTATATGAAACACCAGAACTTGTTTCACCTTCAAAAATAGGGTCAACACCTGTTATTGATTCTATAGCGTATGCGTCTAATTGCAGATTAGTGTTGTTGGGGAAGAAATCAATAGATTGAGTCGTTGTTTGTGAATACGAAACACCGGTTTTTAATCGATAAACAAAATCATCGCCCCAACGTGCATCATAAGTGAGAGGTACAGATAAACCTACATAGTTTTGTGGGCTGTAATAACCACCATGGCCCCATGTTTCTTCACTTAAATTATATTTGTATGCCCAATGTAATAAGCTAGCGCCTGCGGTAAATTCACGATCTTGATTGCTAATTACACGGTAATAAGTGCCGCCCATCATACGATAGCGTTGATTGTCTTTTACATTTTGGCCTTTATACAGGGTAAAGTCGGCACTTGACCAAAAACCCCATTTTCCGCCTAAGTCGTGCGATACATTAGCAGTTAGGCCTGTAGAGCGTACACCACCCCAAACTTCACCTGTTTTTACATCTTTAAGACCTGCATAAGAAAGTACCGAACTTGTAACTGGGCGCTTTTCAAGTTCGAGGCTGTAACCAAAGTCGCCAAAACTGTCTGCGTAATTTACACCC
This sequence comes from Pseudoalteromonas sp. SWXJ133, assembly GCF_015864365.1. Taxonomy (NCBI): domain Bacteria; kingdom Pseudomonadati; phylum Pseudomonadota; class Gammaproteobacteria; order Alteromonadales; family Pseudoalteromonadaceae; genus Pseudoalteromonas; species Pseudoalteromonas sp. SWXJ133. The sequence continues at coordinate 45,132 of NZ_JADYXJ010000027.1, read as the reverse complement.
CATACAATATCTTCAATTAAAAAGCCGAGTGGGGTCGTACCTACATCAACACGCCAGTTTTCATTTTGCCAACCAATACCTACATCTACACCACTTTCCTGTGGTGTTACTTCATCGATTGAACAGGTGAAAATACACAGTGCACCTTGTCCATAGCGACTGCCAGCAAATTGCTCATCAAAACGCGTTGTTTGTGCGCTAATAGTAGTCGGGTCTATTTTAATAAACCCTTGGCCTTGCCAAAGAGGAAAGTAAGCTTCAATTGGGACTAAGCCTGCACCAAGCGTTGCTTCGCTTTCAGTACTTGTTTGTCCGCTAAAGTTAACACCAATGGCAATGTAAGCTTGGTTTTTATTTTGCTCGTTTATTAGCTCCCGTTTAGCACCGTTTACATACCATTCGTCGTTTTCATCTATTTTTGAAAGCGCCCCGTAAAGTTCTTTTTCATTTAATGTACGATTAGGAAATAGGGTTTGTGCGTACCAAGATTGTGCTTGTTCGGTTTCATTAAACTTACTGGCTACTTGAGCACCTAAATAGCGTAACTCTTGATCGTTGGGTGACTTTTCAACAAGTTGGTTAGCTAAATAAAGTGCATCCCCTGAGTAATTAAACTCATTAAGAGATGACATGATTTGGCGTTGTAAATAACCTTCTTGCGACGTGGTTTGCGTAATCGCTTTTTGCGTTACTTCTTTTGCTTGAAAGTCGTCCCCAAGTTCTAGGTAGGTATTAGCAATAGCGAGCAGTGCCTGAGGCTCTATGGTTTGTTTATTTTGTACTTTTTGCTGATACAAAATAACGGCCGCTTCGCGCTGTTCAAGTGCTAAATTTGCATTAATAAGGGCAGTAGTTGTTGCTGGAGTATTTTTATATTTTTGATCCAGCTGGTTAAGCTTCGCGATTAAATCACTACCAATGTAATACTGAGTAATATAGCTATTTTGTAGTTGTACATATTGAGTTGTTTCGTTTTCAGTGGCGCTCTCTGGTAGTACGTAATTTTCAAACCATTGCTTCGTTTTATTCTCATCACCTTGATTTAAAAGCCATTCACCATAAAGTGTATGCCAATAAGCAGAAAGCGAAGGCTCAGCTTTCAGTGCTTTGTTTATAAGTTTTATAGCGTGCTTTTTTTCGTCGATTCTATACCAGCTTCGTGATAACTCAGCCTGCATAGCAGGTGTTAAGCTCTGTGCTTCTAAGTTACTTAAATGATAAATAGCAGTGGCTTTATCTTTAGCGTCAAGGTGGCGCTCACTTTGTGTTAAAGATTCATTAAGTTGCAGCTGCTGTTCAAGCGCAATAATGTCTTTATCTCTGGATTTAAATGGAATGTACTGCAAGGTTTTAATAGCACCTTGATAGTCATCAAGAGAGCGTAAAAAAAGCGCGTGGCTGTAACGAATCTGAGGGTTCAACGGGAATTGCCACAGCACATTATTAAATAAAGCGCGGGCCTCTTCTGTCAGCCCCTTTTGTTGGTATATAAAGGCTAAATCGTAGTATAACCAAGGCTGTTCTGGCGCTATTTCAATAGCGTCTTTTAATACTTTTTCGGCTTCCTCTAAATCTCCCGACTGTGCAAACGTATTTGCCTTTGCGCGGTACTGACTGCTTAAAGATACAGAATAAGATTCTTTAATTAGTTTCTTTTGATTAAACGATAAGCTGTTATAAAAAGAGGTTAGGGCTTTTTCATTCTGATCTAATTCAGCTATTTCAAGTAGGCCTATTAAAGCGCTGCTATTAAGTGGATCACTTCTTAAAACAATTTGATATGTAAGTGCAGCCTGTGAATATTGCCCTTGAGCAAATTGTAATAAACCTTTGTTATATATTACTGTATTAGTTTCTTGCTCTAAGGTGGCTGCTAAATCAAGCTTAAGCTTAGCCGTTTTAAATTCTTTATTATTAATGGCATTTTTAGCTTCGCGTATATAAAGCCAAAGCTTAGCTGTTTTTGCTAATTCTTGTAGTGTTTCACGTTCAGCGAACTCAGTTGTGTACTTTTGTGCACGAGTAAAATATTGATACGATTTTTGGTTTTCACCAAGGCGTAAATAGAGTGTGCCAAGGCTTCGCATTATAGCGCCGTCTTGCGGTCGGCCTCTTAAAGCTTTTAAAAGTAAAGGCTCTGCGGCAGCAAGTTTATTTTTCTCAAGTAATCTATCGCCCCTAACCCAAAGCTGATAGGCGGGGTCGACAAGAAGTGTTTGACGTTTTTTATAATCTTTTAGAAAATCTTGGTATTGTAATTCACCTTTACTACTAAAAGGATAAAGAGTGAAATAGCGCTGATACTGCTTAACTGTATCATTCGTTAAGGGCATTTCTAGCAAAGCACTAAGCCAAATATATTCTACTTCATTAATAAAAGTAGAGCCTGCGCCATATTTACTTAAAATATCAATCGCTTTTTTATCTGTAAGATTACGCCTAAGTATGTGACGGGCATAAGCAATTTCTATCTGCGCAATACTTGGGTAGCTTTGAGTTAATTTATTATAGCCTTTTTTAACACTTTCCCATTGGGAGCTATCTTGTCCATACCAGCTTAAATGCTCAAGCTCGTAACCTAATGTAGGGTAGACGTTTTTAAAAATATTATTATAGATTTCGCGAGCTTGTTCATAACGACCCGCACGAGCCAATAATTTAGCTTGCTGAATTGAAGATTTGTCTTTTCCTTCAGTACGAGAAAGAACTTTTAGCTTTTCAACGCACGGAGCTTGTTTGGTAAGCCCATTATCTATTTTACTTAGTAATTGGTTGGCTTTCGCTGATTCGCCATTGGCAAAATCATAACGCGCTACTGCGCACTGTGTTTCTATGCGGGCAGGGGCAATAGCGACTAGCTTTCGCAAGCTATCTTCAACTAGTTTTTTATTTTGCTGTGCTTCACCAATACCTATTTGGCTTAGTAACCAATCAACAGATTGCGTATCAATATCGTTGACTGTGTTAGCGCTTAATCCAGAGCTAAGCGCTAATGTGCAAGCGAGGGCAAACCTTAACGGCATTCAGTGCTCCATACCGGTTGTAGCGTCCCATCTGCTGTAATTGAAAAACGCTTATTTAAAGCACTTGTACCAAACAAGTTAAGTACGCTGTCGTAATAACGAGTCTGGGTAAATGATTTATCAATCATTAGTTTTTGCTGAATCGCCATTACTGTAGAATTATCGTTATTAGTCGCTAGTAAAGGTAATAAAGCTGAGTTAAAGCCTAGAGGGCCTCTTTTTTCAGATTTTCCTGATTTAGCAAAAGTATTTAAAGGCACGTAACCACGTTTATTAATTGTTTCTATAAAAGGGTTGAATTGCGCTAATAGCTCTTTTTTATAAGGCGCGTTGTCTGCCATCATACTTGCCCATAAATACACTCTAATAGCGTTGTAACTGCCCAAGTCGCTCGTTTTTTTATCGTAATAAAAGCCGTTATTTGCATCAAACATTACCCAGTCAGGGCTAACACCTTGCTTTGCTGTATCTAAAATCAACTTTGCTGAGCCTTCGTGCAGTTGATGCCAAGGCGAGTGTGGATAAAGCATTTTAAACTGCTGATAAATAAATAACGGTGAGTAGCTCGGGTTTAACTTAAAACGCTCATTATCAAATTCAAAACCAGTAGGGGCGGGTAGTAATGATAAACCTAGCCCCGAAATATAGGCGGTTTCTTCACGCATTATCCGCTTCGCAAGTACGGCTGCTAATATGCTGTAGCGGCGGTCATCCCAAAGAATAGCAGCTTGCGATAAACTGTATGCTATCCATAAGTCAGAATCAGACGCTGGATTTGAATCTAAAATTCCGCCAACATTTTGATTGTTAACACCCCATTGCCATGCTGGTAAACGAGTGCTTAAATCACCCTCTGACAAATGTTCTTGCGTCCAATCCAGGACTAGGTCAAACATTGCTTTGTCATTTGCTACGACAGCAAAAAATAAGGCATAAGATTGGCCTTCAGAGGTTGTGACTTTTTGCTCACTCCCCAAATCAATAACGCGACCATCTTGGCTTATAAAGTTACTTTTAAACGTTTGCCATGCATCCCATGGTTGGCATTGCTCTATTTGTGCATTGGCATTAAAGGTAAATAATGCAATCACGGTAAAAAATACATTAATGAGTGACTTCATTACTTATCTCCTTCAGCTAATCGCTTGTATGTTAATGCTTGCAGTAATCGCCATATTATAAATGAGATCAACAGTAGTGTTAAAATAGACAATAGCGCTAGTACAAATGGGTGATCCGATAAATGGAACCAAATTAGGGTATGCACAGGAATATGACCAACAAAATATTGCTCATCAGTTTTAATTGTCTTAATGCCTTGAGAATTTATGACCGCAGCACTGCCTTTAATTTGCGCAAGAGCTTCTGAACTCATTAACGCATCATCTAGTAGAGTAAAGGCTTTTTGTGATGTTGCACTAAGCGATACAATTGAACGCTCTGAATCAAACGGTGATTGAAAGCCAGTAATAACGGCCATATCACCACTACTTTTTATACTTACTTGGACTTTATCTGTTGTCTGCTCATCGTAAGCACCATTGTATATGGCTTGTTTTATAGCGCGCTGATTATTATCAAGCAGGATATTGGTTTGCGCATCTTCATCTAAGTTATTAGCAATGCTATTAGGTTTTGCGATAACTAAGATATCTTTATCATCTAAGTTGGCATCTTGATTTAAATGAGCAACACTTATTCTATGAGCGGGGTAGCCTGTAATAGCACCAAAGTGGCCTGTTAAATTAAACAATACAGATAGTGCTTTAGGTGATGGAACTTCATCTATCAATACTAAAGTTTGTTGTAAGTCTGCGTATTTTGTAAATGGGAATCCGCTATTTGCAAATACATTTAAATCAGGCAAAGCCATGTAATGATCAAACCCACTTACATCAATGTTAGAGTTTCCATCAATTACCCCGTACTCGCCACCAGGTGGAGCAATGGCACACTCGCCTTTTTTAAGTACTGCAAATCTAAAGTCAAAATTTAACTCATTTCGGCTGGCAAGATTAATACCGTCTAATGAAAAGTCTTCAGCGCTTTGCGTTGTGTCTGTATTAGCGATTAAAGGCAGCAACGTTTTAGCAGTAGTTAACGATGTGTCTTTTTTATCAAGTAAAAAACCACTTATAAATTCTTTGTTTATTAGCATGTTTAAACGTGAATTTAAGGTTTCGCTCTCTGGCGTATTACGGTATTGCAAAGTAATAGGGATACCTTTTTCACGCCAAGTAAATAAATCAGGTGCAAAACGAACATTTAGTTTAATAGGCCCATTGTTAAGGCCTTCAGCTTGTAACTGAGTTGGATAGTCAATAAGTTCGTCAAAGTGCACGGGACGATCGTTTCTAAGCCATCTCGGCGCATCATAAGCTTTACGCAGTGGGAGTTTGTTAATTGCTTCGATGCTTGCACTTCGGCCAGTCATAATTTTATGACCAAACACAAGACCAGTAACCGCTGTTTTTAAGTCTTTTTCGTCACGCCCTAAAATTAGCAGCATTTTATTGTATCTGTGAATAGGGCTTGAAATTAGCTCGACGGTTGGCTTTTCAACATCTGGATAATCTTTTAAAAAATCAGGTTTTGAGTCATTAGTAATAAACACCACACTGTGCTGCTCTGGTGCTTTATTTAAAACTACGGGAAAGTTAGCGCCACGCCAGTCTGCTTGTGCGCCAAACCAACTTGATAAAGTGGCTGCCGCTTCTATAGCTTGTGTATTAGGTGTGCTTGCAAATACAAAAGGTAAGTTTAATTTGTTGTAATCTTTAGCATCAAAAAATGGTTCTGGTAAATATTCAAGGCGGCTATCAATTGCTAACTGTTTTTGATCAAGCGTGATGTGGCTTGATTTGTTTATTTCAGTCCAAATTGAGCGGCTAAAGTAATCTTGGCATCGTAAGTCGTAGTAGCCAACTAGTTCAAAGCGAATTTGGTTGTAGTCTTGAATGTATTTAGCATTTAGGTCTAGACTATGACTTACCGTATTTTTTACAATACTTAATTGCTCATTAATAGGTAAAACAGTAACTAAGTTATCGTTAAAATAAACTTTTAAATGCGATACATTAGCCAGCAATGAAGGTGAGTTAGTATACGAAAAGTTAAGCTTTAAATTAGTGCTTAATTTATCAATTCTATTTGTGAAATCGACTCGAGAATTATTATTCACGCCGTCGAGTTTATAGTCGTTGAATCCTAACTTTTCAAAGCTAAGACGTAGACTAGATACCTGAGCGCTCTCAGGGTAGCCATTTACAAACATAGTTTTGTCGTGCATAGGCTCGATAGCGAGCACTTGATATGCGCTACTAATAAGTAACAATGCTAGAAATGTATTAAGTAACTTTTTAATCATAATTATTATGCACTATCGGTTTTTTTGGAGTAAATGAATTTATGTAAATGACAGTATTAGTCATAAACTTAATTATTGGTTGTAACGCTCTTGGAGCATGAAATAGTAAATTACTAAAGCCCCGTAAACTGGTTTTTTGTACTTCTTTGAAGCTATATGATGGACGGTCATGTCTAAAGTTATTTTGCCAATCTAACCAAGCATCTGCTCTGGAGAAAGTACATTGTATAAAAGCTCTTTGCTTTTCGAGAGATAAATCTTTAAGTGTAAGGCCAATTTGTTTTTTACGGGTATTACATACATAAGTTGTAAACGAAAATTGCTTGTTACCGCGACTCATTAGTAATTCAATTTTATCGTTAACGCGGCATAAATGTGCGTGTTCAGTCTCTATGCCTACACCGTTATCTGAATAATCCGTTATTTTTACTTTTAAAGTATGACCATTTGCTAAACGAACGCCGGCAGGAAAGTTTGCCTTTATACGATGCGAGTGTCTCACTTGGCGAGCCTCAGCAGCAACCGCAACCGCAGCACCCAAAATAATAATATTATAAAAAGCCCAACCCATACTTATTATAAGTACGCCAATCTGGCTTGAATCACCTAAAAACAGACGTAATACACCCACTATTATTCCAAGTAAGTTAATAAGTAAGAGAATTAAATACGGTTTTGAAATCCCCCAGTCGTAATGCTCTTCATCATTTAAACCGCCTTTTTCGGTTACGTTAAATTTACCTTTATTAGGATTAAATAAAGCAACGGTAGTTGGTTTTAATATGTACCAAGCAAGTACTGACTCATACACTTCCCCCCAGAAGGAGTAACGGTATTTACCTTGAATGCGTGAGTTAGTTGCTTTTATCTGAATTAACGTTGGCACCACATAGATAAAAATAGCGATAAAAGGGGCATAAATTATGTACGCGTTAAAATATATCAACGCTAAAGGGGCTGTTAAAAATACAATGCGGGGAATACCAGAAAGGAAATGCAGCATTGCATTTATATAACATAACCGTTGAGGAAAGCTTAAGCCTTTACCCATTAACGGATTATCAAGTCTAAATATTTGCGCCATACCACGCGCCCAGCGAATTCGTTGACCTATATGCGCTGATAGACTGTCGGTGGCAAGACCTGCGGCTTGTGGAATGTTTATATAAGCAGTTTTATAACCAGCTCGCTGCATACGAAGAGCCGTGTGAGCATCCTCAGTTACTGTTTCAAACGCAAAGCCGCCAATATCATCAAGTGCTGCTCGTTTTAATACGGCGCAAGAACCACAAAAGAAGGTTGCATCCCACATGTCGTTACCGTCTTGAATTAGTCCATAAAACAACATGTTTTCGTTAGGGATTTGACTGTGGTTATTAAGATTTCGCTCAAATGGGTCTGCTGAGAAAAAGTGGTGCGGCGTTTGAACCAAACACAGCTTACTGTCTTTTAAAAATTGGCCCATTGTCATTTGCAAAAACGAGCGAGCAGGCACGTGGTCACAATCAAAAATTGCAATATATTCGCCATCAGTATAGCGCATAGCGCTATTCATATTACCGGCTTTAGCATGATTGTTATCCGAACGAGCTAAATAGCCGACTCCAATTTCCTCTGCAAATTCCTTAAACTCTGAGCGCTTACCATCATCTAATATATAAACATTTAACTTGTCTGCAGGCCAATCGATACTTAAAGCAGCGAGAGTAGTGGGTCTTACAACGCTTAATGGCTCGTTATAAGTTGGAATATATACATCAACCGTTGGCCATAAGTCAGTATTTTTTGGTAAAGGTATTGGTTTTCGCTCAAGTGGATTAATTGTTTGGAAAAACCCTAAAATAAGTACAAGCCAGGCATAAGTTTCAGCAAGTAGTAAGCCGCCACCTAGTGCAAGTGCAAGCGGATCATCCCAATTTAAAGTCTCAGTATAACGCCACCATAAGTAACGAGAAGACGTAGTTACTGACAGGGTGATCATAACAATGGTTGCCATTTGGCCTTTTACCCGCTTAAGTGCATACGCAACTAACAAAATAAAGCTTATAAAAATGGCTTGAGCTTCTAAGCTAAAAGGAATTGTAATGAATATTGCTAATAAAAATAAAATAAACGCGAGAATGACATACTTAACTAATTTATTTTGCCATACACGCGCATCAGCTATTGCCTTAGTAGCACTTTTTTTAGGACCTTTTTTATTTTTTGATAGTAGGCGCTTTAATAATTTACCTAACTTTAAATCAAACCAACGTAATTGTCTTAAAAGAAAGCTAACGCCACCGTAAAAATAATTAATGGCATCTTCTTTTACTGAGCTCGGTTTAAGTTGGTTTTTAAAAAATACTAAAAAAACACTTTGTATAACAAAGCGTAATATATTTGAGTAAATATAGGTTCGGTAAGGTAGCCTTAAATGGGGGTAGTAGTCATAAAGGGTAAACTCAAAGCTGATTTTATGCTGCTTAATGTTTATAAATAGCGAGCTTAAAAGTGTAATAAATGGCATTAAAAAAGCTTCAATTACATTTACTTTGTGTTGATTAAAGTAGCTATGAAACTTGAATAAAATGTACCTTACTAACTTATCAGTAAATAAAACACTTAGCAGCAAGTATAAAGTGCTGTGAATGGGGCGCTGATAAAATAGTGTAATACTCATTTTATAAGGCCGCTTTACTAACTAGCCAACCAGCTAGCGTTTCAAAGTCATCGTTTGCGATACTATATGGCGCGCAATTGAGTGCTACATTTCTATAGGCGGTTGACTCTTTGATAACTTCGTCACTGTTGATAAAAAAGGGAGCTATAAGAGGAAGTGTTGATTGCCATAGGGAAAACAAGTCAAATTCTAGCGTTGATGCAGAATTATAGCGATTAACTAAAAAGTAATGCTTCCAATTGTTATCTGAATTCTTGAGTGTTTGTAGGCGTCTATAAATTAAACTATGGCAAATGGCATCACAATTAACCAATTCAATTACAATATCGTTTTTCTCTAACGGATAGTAAGGAAGGTTGATATGCGAAGGACAGTCAAAAAGTACCCAGGCTTGGTCGCTGTAATTTAGATTTTTGCATTTATCGACCATGGTAGTGATGTCATTGATGCTAGTGCCATCGTTGTCACCAAACGGTAAAAATATAACACCATCGTTATCTTGATGAAAATGCGCAAGTGCATCTTCAATGCAGGCTTCATTACTCCAGCCTTTGGTGTATTTCCACGGTAAACCAAAATGCAAACCTAAGTCACTTTTAGTATCTAAATCGATAGCAATAACATCAACGTCAGATTTTTTTAGTACGCACGCAAGGTTAGCAACTACAGAAGTGCTACCTAAGCCGCCTTTGATACCTTTAATGAAAACTCTTTGCAACGGATGTTTTACCTATCGTTAATTGAACGAGCTTGAATGTTTAGTTCGTTATTTATTTCTTTAAGTAATGCATATTTATTAATTGTATTTTTATTTTGCTGCTTGTTTACAATTTCTATGTAGTCATCGCTCTTTCCACCAAAACGCAGTACAAGGTTTTCTACGTCACTTGATGTTAACGTTTGTGAGTTTTTAGAGCTTAAGTTATTCATCTTCACCTTTGTAGTTACGTTAATTATTTTGATTAAAAGTAGACAATATTTTGCTATTATATATAGAATAACGGTTAAAACTAGTAAAGAAGTATTTTTAATAGGGCATTTCAAGTGCATAACTTTAACATAACAGGATTAGAGCCTGTTGCAAAAGAGTTAAAATTGGCTTCAAGTTATGCTGTTTTAGCCCCTTTAGATAATTTAGTGATAGAACTTGCTTTACATGCAATTAATCCAAGTTTAATTAATGATATATTTATAGTTTCTCAAGAGGTTGAGTCATTTTTTGATTCTTCTTTTTCTGCGCCATTAAATTATGCTTATGAGCATAATCGAGTACATCCCTTTTCGTTGACTCCAGAAACACTGCACTATTCAATTGAACGAATTAATTCAGGTATTATAAAAGAGATAAGTGCTTATAAACGCCTAAACGAAGCGCTTATTTTTGTTCACTTTAATACGAGACTGCTAAACAGTGCTGGTGAAAAAAGCTTAGAACTGATGATGAAGGGGTACAACGATTTTGTTCGTAGTACAGGGGCAACATTATTATTTTTAATATCAGGGCCTGGTATTGCTAATTATCGCTTTTTAGTTAGGCGATTAAATAATGTATTTGATGGGCTTGTTTTTGTCGATAACGATTCTGTAGCGCGAGTACTTGGATATGATTATTGGCGACATAGCACAGGTGTTATTGCTGGTGAGTATTATCGTCTAATATTAAGTAACAATCAGTTTGTTGTTGAAGCGGGGTCGATAAGTGAGGGGAATAAACCTAAAGGCTCAGACTTCTCTGATGAAGGTGACGTCTGGCTCGTACAAAGTGCTGTGCCCGAAGGTACTAAATTACCTTTGCACTATAAAAGTGTAAAAAATAATAATGATTTATTCGCTATAGGCCCAAAATTAGAAGCTGCCACATTGGTGTTTTCAGTAACGCGTTACACCGATTTAGCATTATTAGGTAAACAGTGCTTTGAACTTAGAAAAAACTGCGGACGCTGGTTAAAACTTGTTATTCAAAATGTAGATGGTGTTATTCGTCATCAAGATGAATGCTTATTTTTAACTTTGGGTGTAAACCTTATTTTGTACAGCTTTTCAGAGCCCTCTCGATTACTCTCACAAATTCAATCTATTCAAGGGTTTAAGTTTTCAAGACCTTTGCCACCCTCAGTTGAGGATGTGTTGAAATACACTGAAAATACCTTTTCTAAAGGTTACTTACCTTTCAATGAGTTTACAAAACAAGTAGAAATTCATAGTGACTCAGCGGTTAACTTAGGTGTGAGTGGTGTGTTAGTGAAGCTTGAATTATTACCAAGAATTGATCCTATTCACCCTTTGCATTTATTTCACATTAAGCGTGAAGGTGATGTATTTAGTCTTGCAGAAAATACAGTTTACTTATACCTGCATGCTTGTAGAGAAAATGATGTTGATAATGCAATTAAGCATTTGTTTAAATTAAAAACGAGTGATTTTTTTGTGCAGCAAAATGTAATTTCTGACCATTTTTATATTCAACAAGAATGTAAGCAATTGAGGCGTTTTTATAAAGGTAAAAGTATTATAGATTTCTCAAAAAAACTTGCTGAAAATAATAATTATAAATTTGCACCTGATATAGCACAAAGTGTTACTGAAAATATGGAAGCACCCGATTTTTCTAACGAAAGCCGCCCCGATGCTAAGCCTTATGTAATGAAATTAAGAGATAGTTTATGAGTATAAACCAGCTTTTAATTACCATATTTTTTGCAATGCTGCTTGGCGCTGTGCTTTGTGTGCTAGGCAAATACATTTTATCTAAAATAACAAAATATTATTATAAACTTACTTTTAAACATAAAGTACTAGAGCCTTATACACCAAATACAGTAAAAAAGGATAAGCAGTGAAATTATCAGGTTTAGGGGTTTGGAACCTTTATTTTTTAGTTAAGTTTGCTCTGTTTTATTACGGTGCAATTGATTTTAACGTATTAACTAATGCGGCTTTTGCTGCATTGCTTGCGATTAAATTTAAACAGCCATTAATAGAGAAGGCAAAACATATAGTAGGTGCTGTGTTTGCTGTGGTATTACTTTACCAAGACTCATGGTTGCCACCAATAAACAGATTGACTAAACAAGCGGGTAACGTTCAAGATTTTAGTTTCGGTTACTTTGTTGAGTTATTAACCCGTGTTATTAACATTGATATGTTATTGGCATTGTTCGTAATTAGTGTGTGTTTTTGGTATACATCGCAATGGATACGCTTTACAACAGTCACTATCATTGGGCTGTTAGTTGTGGGTTGGCAAGGGAGCAGCTCTCAATCACAATTCGTTAATAATGCGGCTAACCCTCAATCGGTTACACAAAATCAAAGCAATCCCCAAACACAAGTGATCACTCAAGCGGCTCAATCTCCCGATCAAAAACTAGCTGATTTTTATCAACAACAAAGCTTATTAATGAGCCATTTTCCAAGCCAAGCAAATGGCGAGTTGTTTGATGTAATTATTTTGAACATATGTTCAATGGCTGTTGCTGATTTAAATGCTATTGGTGTAAGTATTACTGACATGTATAAAGATTTTGATGTGGTGTTTTCAGACTTCAACTCGGCTACATCATACAGCGGTCCGGCTGCGGTAAGGCTGCTACGTGCCAGTTGTGGGCAAACGAGCCAAACAGCACTATTTAAAGAGGCGCCTGAACAATGCCACTTATTTAAAAACCTAGAGAGACTAGGTTATCAAAATAATGTTGTGATGAATCACGACGGACATTTTGATGAGTTTAAAGGCTTAATCAATAAGTACGGAGGCTTAGATAGCACGCCTTTTAATATTGATTCAATGCCAGTTGCGCTCCGAGGATTTGATAATAGTCCAATTTACTCAGATGAAGCAGTGCTGGATAGTTGGTTAGAGCAAGCTGATGATTGTAAGCCTTGTGCAATGTACTACAACACAACAAGTTTACATGACGGTAATCAGCTAGAGAATCAACCAAGGGTGAATAGTAAAGAAACATACCCCATCAGACATAAAAACTTGTTTGCAGATATTAACCAATTTGTAAAAAAATTAGAAAAGCGTGGCCGCAATGTTATGTTAATGATAGTGCCTGAACACGGCGCTAATTTAAAAGGTGATAAAGTGCAATTTGCAGGTTTACGTGAAATCCCTAGCCCTGCGATTGTGTCTGTACCTGTAGCGATTAAATTTATAGGCCCAGACGTACAAAACTACTCGCAAATTGTGGTTGATGATTCAACAAGTTACTTTGCGCTTTCAGAGCTGGTAAGTAAGACGCTGCAAACTGATGTGTTTGGTGGGAATAATAGTGTTGCTAATTTACTTGAAAACCTACCTAAAGCACCTAAAGTTGCTGAAAATGAAGGCACAATAATGATGTATGTTAACCAACGACCATTCATACAATTAGATGGTGGTGATTGGTCAGCTTACCCACAAGGTAAGTAGTTCCATAATAAGATTTAATAAACAGCACTGGTATAGTTAAGTATAAATATCAGTGCTGTTTTTCTTCATTTAATTACATCCCACCCTTTGGCTCTAAAAGCTATTTTGTCCAAAAATGTTTACAATAAACTACCTTCTCAAAGCGACTTAGCGTATTATTCGGCTAATATAGTTTTTCCTTCTTTGAGGATGTATGCGTCTAGATATTCACTGTGCTGATCGAATTGGTATTGCTCAAGAAATCCTTAATATATTAGTTAACTACAGCGTTGATCTAAAAGGAATTGAAGTTGATTCTGTCAACTGTCGTATGTACGTTAGTTTTCCTGAAATTGAATTTGAACAATTCCAAAAAATTATGCCATCGATACGTTTAATCGACGGCGTACATGATGTACGTACCACTGCATTCTTACCATCTGAGCGTGAACACAACGAACTAAATACTTTACTACGTGCCTTACCTGATGGAGTTATCTCTATTGATGCTAAAGGCTGGGTACGCTTGTGTAATGATGCAGCATGTAAAGATTTACAGCTTGCTGAAAAAGAAGTTATTGGGGAAAATATTAATAACTTACTTAAAGGCTTTAACTTTACACGTTGGTTAGAAGGTAAAGAAGTACTCGGACAAACCACTCGCGTTGAAGTTGCTGGTGAGGATTTTATTGCAGACATTTTGCCAATTGCGGTACCGCAAGGTAGTGAAGGTGATGTTCTTGCTGGTGCGGTTATTAACATTAAATCGCAAAGTCGGTTAGGGCAGCAAGTCAGTGCATTTAGACGTTACGGACAAGAAAGTTTTGCCACTATCCATAATTTTAGTACGTCAATGCGCCGAGTAGTGCGCGAAGCACGCAAAATGGCGCAATTAGAAGCCCCAATTTTGATTACTGGCGAAACAGGCACTGGTAAAGAATTATTAGCTAGAGCGTGCCATTATGCTTCCAATCGCTCTGTTAAGCCTTTTATTGCGCTGTCGTGTGCTTCACTTCCTGATGATGTTGCTGAGTCTGAATTATTTGGTTATGCCGGATACGAAGAAAATACAGCGCCAAAGCGCGGTGTATTAGAGCAAGCCGATGGTGGAACTGTATTTTTAGATGAAGTTGGCGAAATGTCGACTCAACTACAAACTAAGTTATTGCGCTTTTTACAAGATGGTACATTTAGAAAAGTAGGTGATGAGAACGAGGTTAAAGTAAATGTTCGTATTGTTGCTGCTACTCAAAAAGACTTACCCGCAATGGTACAAGAAGGGGTTTTTAGAGAAGACTTATATTACCGTATAAACGTGCTCACTTTGGAAATTGCGCCACTCAGAGACAGGAAAGCAGATGTAGGACCACTAGCTGAGCATTTTATTCAAAAATATGCGCAGCAAAATGGCCATGCAATACCTGTTTTATCGCAAGAGTGCTTGAGCTTTTTACAAGCGTATCCGTGGCCAGGAAATGTTCGTCAGCTTGAAAATGCAATTTACCGTGCAGTGTCGTTACTAGATGACAGCGAGCTACGTGTTGAGCATTTACAGTTACCCACTTTTACCCATGATTTAGGGTATTTAGAATCTGATTTTGAAGGCTCACTAGACCAAGCCGTTAAACGTTTTGAAGCAACCTTACTTCGTAAACTCTACCCAGCTTATCCGAGCTCACGCCAGTTAGCTAAGCGATTAGGCCTAAGCCATACAGCCATAGCTAATAAGTTACGTGATTACGGCATTAATCGAAAAACAGTTAAAGTTTAGCTTTTAAATATGGGTACTCGCTTTTAGTGCCCGTTTTGTTATCACCTTCTTTATAATAATATAAGCTTTTTATCGGATAATAATAAAGTCAGTCACTGAAACGTAATTAGGTGTTGTTCTGGTTAGCCAATTGATAATATGAATTCCTATTTAATAGGCTAGTTTTCTTATTGTAATAACGATTTAAGATTAAAGTAGAATATACGTCCTCGTAAGAGGCTATGCTACACTGAAATATATTTAACTGGTAAGACCTTTTTTGTGAATCTATATATTCGACTTTTATTATTATTTTTCAAAATTAAACGTAACAAGCAATATCAAAATTTACTTGATACAGTAAATATTGATTACAAAGCTTTACCTACTGATTGTGACATTAATCTACACTTAACTAATTCACGTTATCTCGCGATGATGGATTTATCTCGCACTTGGATGACTGAGCGAGTTGGTTTACTAAAGCAAATAATGAAACGTCGTTGGTTTCCGATTGTCAACGCGACGGCCATTACTTATATCCGTGATATTAAACCTATGCAGCGATACACAATAAGCACTAGGTTAGTTGGATGGGATCATAAATACTTTTATATTGAGCAAAAGTTTCACTCAGAACGAGGCTTACATGCTATCGCTTATGTACGCGGTGTATTTAAAAGTAAAAAGGGTATTATAAGTATTGAAGAAATGCTTGAAGTTGCTGGTTTTGATGGTCAAACGCCTATATTGCCAAGTGAAGTTATGCACTGGAAAGAAATGCTAGAGCAGAAAAAAATAAGTAACTTACCCAAGTAACTTACCCAAGTAACTTATAATTTTATAAATGAAAAAAGGCCTTTCGGCCTTTCAACACACATTGTAATTGGGTAACTACGTGCTTCTTTATTATATGCTTTAAAAGCTATATCTAACACCGAACATAGCAACAACAGGGTCAAGCTCAACAGTTGATGTAAGTGCTTTTGCACCATTAGCATAAACAGTCGCATCTGTATCAATATCCATAATTGATACCATAGCGTGTAAACCCCAGTTTGCATCAATTTTATAGTTAGCACCTACCTGCGCTATAAAACCAAACGAATCATCTAATTTTACTTCTACATCGTCTGTTCCCAGCGTCGCTTTAAGTGCTTCAGAAGGCTGCTCATCAAAAAATGCAGTGTAGTTTATGCCTACACCTATAAAAGGTCTTAGCGCATAGCTTGTATCTAAAAAGTGGTATTGCGCAACTAATGACGGCGGAAGTTGTTTTATATCTGCAATTTTATTACCCGCTAAGCCACCAGCGCCATTCACATCGTGTGAAAAAGGTGTTGCAGCTATCAGTTCCAACACCCATTGATCGTTAAATGCATAATCTACGGTGATACCCAGTTGAGTATCAGAATCACCTTTAAGACCCAGTGTAGGCGCTTCATTGATTGCTGAGCTACTATTATCAGGATTTACGTTAATAGCGCCAACATTTACGCTAAAGTTAGCGTGCGCAGCAGGAGAGAGTGCTAATAGAGAGGTTAATAATGCGATGCTAATTTGAGTTTTCATGTTGTTCTCCAAGAACTACTGTTTGATTGACGCTAGTATTACCGAGAAATAAATATGAAAACCTGTTCTAGATCAAAGTTTAAAAATATTTTATTCTTGTGAAATTTTTTATTGATTTAGATTAACTTTAGTGTCGTTCTGCTTTCATAAAGATTGACATATTTGTTTGATTAACAGTCACATGAATATATTAATACTGACCTTGCTTGGCTATAGGCTCGTATTTTAATAAAGGCTTTTTGAACAATAAATTTTGCCATAACATATCTTTAGTCGCATTCGTAAAACAATTAAAACAGGGGGATTTAAAAAAGCTCTAGAAGATCCAAAATGCTATTGAGTGGGTATTTTATAAATAATTAAATATGAACTAAGTACTTTGTAAGTTATGAAAGTACTAGGTGGGCTGGTCTTATCTATTAATAGTTATTTTAAATAACGTTTAGCTTTGTTTTCTTTAACATTTTCAAGATCGACTAACACCAATCCATCAATGCAATTATTAAAATCGGGATCAATACTAAAACTTAAAAATTGCACACCACCCGGTTTGCAAAGTTCAGTGTATTGTTTAAATAAAGTAGGGACTTGAGCACCTATATTAGCTAACACATGTTTTAACTCTACAAAATCTTCTTTCACGTTATCTCCGCAAAAAAGAGTATGGCATTGGATTAGCTGTTGCTCAGTTAACTTAAACTCATTATTAGGCGTAGCTAGTTCAATACTGCTTTTATAGTAATGCTGATAGTAATAAACGAGCATGGCTTTTGCTCGCTCGGGTAGTGCGTTTGATACGCTTACAGCTCCAAATAAATATCTGTACTGTGGATAGCTTTTTATAAAAGCGCCAATACCATACCATAAATAGTCGAGGCTCTTACGACCCCAATATTTAGGTTGCACAAAGCTTCTACCAAGCTCAATTCCTTGGTGTAGATAAGGCGTCATAGCATCAGTGTAAGAAAACAAACTATCAGTATATAAACCTTCTCGGCCATGTTTTTGTATTATCTGTTGTGCGCAGGCTAATCGATATGCGCCCACCAACTCCAGTTGCATAGGATCCCACAGTACAAGATGTTGGTAATCCATATCGTATTTATCTATATCACGGCGTTTACCGCTACCTTCGCCTACTGCTCTAAATGCGATTTCTCTAAGGCGCCCTAGTTCTCTAAAAATAGGTGAGCTACCAGTATATTGATATAGATGAATATGCATACCGTCTTGCGTTTTGCCGAGTAGTTGGCACTGCTCAATTGCTTTTTTTAGCTCCTTCCTGCATTCGGGAACAGCGATAGGTGTTTGTGTTTTTAGCGGCAGCGCTTTTTTTGTAGTAAGCCTATAAAGCTGTTTACGGATAAGGTTTACAACTTCTTTATCTTTAAGGTTTTCTATTAAGTAAGATTGAGGAGGGATAGAGGCTCCAATTTCAAACTCTAAAGATTTTTGGCGCTGCTTAAACATTTCTGCGACTAATAGTAAACTTGCCAACGGTTTATAAATCATTGAGGTGCCATAAAAAAGTGGACTGTTTTTGGCTTTAATATAAATAGGTAAAATAGGGCAATTGGCTTTTTTTGCCATACGTAAAAAGCCACTATTCCATTTGCAGTCTTTAATGCCAGTTGGCCCTAATCGCGACACTTCTCCTGCCGGAAATATAAGCAATGCACCATCATCTTTTAAATGGTTTTGTATGTTACTAAGCTCTTGCTTTTTACTCATACCAGATAAATTATCAACGGGGAGCAAAAGTGAGTGCATTGGGGTAACCGACATCAACATGCGGTTTGCCACTACTTTTAAATCCTGTCTTACAGTTGAAAGCACTTTAATAAGTGCTAAAGCATCTAAAGAGCCAATAGGGTGGTTGGCAACGATAACAAGTTTACCTTCATTGGGAATATGCTCTATTTGCTTAGGTTTATAGCGAGTATCAAAATTGAGCTCATCAAGAACTTGCTCTACAAATTCTAATCCTTGTAGATGGGGGTACGTATCACCAAAAGCGATAAATTCTTGTTCATGTAATAAATAGCCTAGGCCTTTTTTTACTAAACCTTTTACTTTTGGAGAGTTCTCTAGTTGTGGTAAGTTTGCAGCAATTACTTTATCAACACTTATCATATTAACCTCATATTCCGTTTGGCCTATTTGCCATACATGTAATATTAAAAAAAGGGTGTGACAGTTACTTTGCAGTTGTGTGACTTTTTAAAGTGCTAACTTATAAACTATGTATTGTTAGGAGAATTTATGTCGGTATTGGTTGCTATAACTGGGCGTGACAACACAAAACTAATAACGAAGTTACAAGAACGATTACCAAATACGTTGATAGAGCAGTGGCCTGATTGCGAAAACGTAAATGATGTGGATTTTGTACTTGCATGGAAGGCACCAGAATCTATGTGGGCGCAGCTCCCTAACTTAAAGGCTGTGTCGTCATTTGGTGCTGGAGTAGACAGCATTGATTTAACACTGCTTGCACAAAATGTTGAAGTAGTACGTATTGTTGACATGCAACTGGCTGAGGATATGGCTGAGTATGTACTTACACATGTGTTGGCGCAAAAGTTACGTTTAAAAGAGTATTACATTAAACAGACGCAGCAAACATGGAAGCCAAAACGTGCATACAGTAATAAACATGTCGGTATACTTGGGTTCGGTGAATTAGGTAGAGCCTGTGCTCAAAAACTTGTAACTAATGGTTTTAAAGTAAGTGCCTGGGCGCAAAGTAATAAAAGCACGACTAATGTAGATATTTTTTATGGTGAAGAAGGGCTTAACTATATGCTTCCTGAGGTTGATTATCTCGTTTGCCTATTACCCCTCACGCAAGCAACGACAGGTATTATTAATCACTCAATGCTTGCAAAGCTACCTTCACATGCGGTTGTTATTAATGTGGCACGTGGTCCTCATGTGGTTGAGCAAGACTTACTAAATGCATTAAATAACGATAGATTACGCGCTGCTACCCTCGATGTATTTGATCAAGAACCATTACCACAAAACCACCCTTACTGGGAGAACCCAAAAATTACGCTTACACCACATTGCGCGGCACTTTCTGATTTAAATAGTGTTATAGATCAAATTGTCGATAATATTGAATGTTTAAAGGAAGGCCTAGCACTTAATAATTCAATAAATAGAACTAAAGGTTATTAGTAGATAGGTAATTAGTTTAAAAATAGCTTGTTAACATAGGTAATTTTTATTAGTCTGAAGATGTTCTCACTAATAAAAATAAAAAGAGGGTCTTATGAAGTCGAATCAAAGTGGTGTAAAGTTAAGTTTAGTCGTAATTTCAATTATTATACTCGGTGTTTCAGCTTGGTTTAATCAAGCTAACGCAGATGATACTCCTCCTAAAATTGAGTCAACAATAGCTGACTAATCTCGCTAACTATACTTTTCCCAATTGTTGTATCTCTACTGGTCGCTATTTTTGTCGGCGTCCTAGTATAACCTTCCCGCAGTGATGATTCAGCACTGTATAGGTGGTTAAAACAGCAAATAGCTATTTTAGCCATTTATTATCGCATTTTTTAGATCCCCAGTTTTATATCTACTTTTAATCTCATGGCGCATTATGCCAATCTGCTTAATTAAGTGGCATATTTTGAGGTAAGAAAACCGTGTCGATTAAAAGACAAAAATTCGGTTATTTATTTGTTCTATATAAAAATTTTTAACGTGGTTAGCGTCAAGATTTAATTCTTCAAATTGGTTAAAATTATTGCGGATTGGTATTAATACAAAGCATATATCATCATTGATGGCAATCGATTATAAATTCTATTATGTCTTTCACAAAAACTTGCCATGAGAATCTAAAGCTCTGTGCTTTATATTTAGTTTTTATTATCGTGTAAGTTTAATTGTGATGATTGATAGTGCCTTGATGCTATTGTGGGTATCAGGTGTAGTAATTTATATGGAAGATAAAAATAAACAAAGCTCAGATGAAGAGATAATAATTTCTACGAAAATGTATAGGTTAAATTTTATTTTAGTTCAAAGTACCTTCTAATATCTTTAAACTTTTGATAAAAAACCCAGCAATGCTGGGCTATTAACTATTCTAAGGAAAAGTTGTTAATTTTGGGTTACATTAAACTGCCCAAATGTATAAACTTTAAACAAGTAAAAAGTATTGATCAACACTAAACTCATATTTGAAATAACACTCGACGACATAAGATCTAAGCTAAATGATAAGAATAATAAACCACATGCACTAATGGCGGCAACCCGCAGTAGTGTTATCTGGTTAATAAAGAATGCACCTAAACCTAGTGCAAGTAATGTAGTATTTAAAAGCCAATCTAGCTCGTTTAGCATGGTCGTTTCAATAGTTCAGTTGTTGAAAAAAGGAGCGCCATTATGTTGATATTTTGCACACCTTTCAACCAAGTAATTTTAAATTTTCAGATTAGTTTTTTTAATGGTAAAAATGGTTGTCTACTGCCGGAAGTAAACCGCTGTGAGCAATTTCTTGATGTTTTTAGCAGCTTAGTAGCTTTTGTATATAACAGTATCAATTAGGAGGCTTACATTTAGAAGCAAAAATGAGAGGGAGTAGAGCTTACTCTACTATTTTCTTTCTTGGACTATTTTACTTAGCAATAGCTGTTTATTTGGGGTTTTAGATATAAAGCAAATCTGGCCTTTTTTTCTTAGGTCTCTATAATTAAATGAGTGAATTTATAAACTAAGCTAATTATTGTGATAACTTAAAACTAGCTTATAGCATACGAGGAATAAAGATGAATACGCAGCTATCAATTTTAATTGTAGATGACGTTAGCACAGTGCGTAGCTTTTTGAGTCAAACGCTCATGCACTTAGGGATAGACGAAGTAAGGGAAGCATCTACTGCCTCACAATGTATTCGTGAGTGCCAAGCTGCAAATTATAATATCATTTTTTTAGATATTGAATTACCAGACGGTGACGGTAAAGATTTGATTGCACAAATCAACGAGTTAAGCCCTGAGACAAATGTGGTGATGGTATCTGCACACTCTGGTATTGAAAATGTTAAGGACGCAATTGATAAAGGCGCTAAAGGGTTTGTAGTAAAGCCATTCACACCTAAAAAAATAGCGGCAATGCTTAATAAGTTCTACCCTGATTTAGAAAATGTTTAATAACGAAAAGTACATTTAAAAATTTAAACAAAAAAAAACCGGCAAAAGCCGGTTTTTTATATTCTATCAAAAACAAATTATAGAGCTTTAATCTTAGCTGCTATACGGCTCTTATGACGAGCTGCTTTGTTTTTGTGAATTAGACCCTTAGTTGCGTAACGGTCTAGGATAGGTGTAGCAACAGAAAAAGCTTGCTGTGCAGCTTCTTTATCGCCCGCTTCAATAGCAACAATTACTTTTTTGAAGTAAGTGCGCATCATTGAACGACGGCTTGCGTTGTGCTGACGGTTTTTTTCGCTTGTGATAGCGCGTTTTTTTGCAGACTTGATGTTAGCCAAGGTTTGCTCCTAACAATCTTAAAATAAAGCTTAAATTAAAGGCCGTGGAATATGCCTGTTTCTATCATGGATGTCAATTTAAATTTAACAATCCAAGAAAAACTGCACCATATAACGAGCATCAATTTGCCGCTTTAGCAGTTAATACCGACATTGTAACAAAGCACAGACCCCCAGCCTAGTGCTTTAAAGCGATTTATAAAAAAGACTGTGGCATAATCGCTTATCTTGAGGATTTTTGAGTAGGTTTAAGGTGTCAAAAGGTTTATTTCGCTCCGGTATGATTGTTAGTTGTATGACTATGATATCGCGTATTTTAGGGCTCGTTCGAGATGCTGTTGTTGCCAATTTATTAGGCGCGAGTGCGGCGGCTGATGTTTTTTTATTTGCTAACCGTATTCCTAATTTTTTACGTCGTTTATTTGCAGAAGGCGCCTTCGCACAAGCATTTGTACCCGTGCTGAGTGAAATTAAAGAACAGCAAGGCGACGACAAGGTCAGACTTTTTGTTGCACAAGCCGCAGGCACATTAGGAAGCATTTTACTGATTGTCACTATTATAGGTGTTGTTGCTTCACCCGTTATTGCAGCATTGTTTGGCACTGGTTGGTTTATAGATTGGTGGCAGGGCGGACCTAATGCCGAAAAGTTTGAACTTGCAAGTTCATTACTTAAATTTACATTCCCTTATTTGTTTTTTGTAAGCTTAGTTGCACTTAGTGGTGCGGTAATGAACGTGTATAACCGTTTTGCTGTTGCTGCATTTACACCTGTTCTGCTTAATATTTCTATCATCACATGTGCAATTTTTTTACATGATAGATTTAGTGTCGGGGCTTATTCTCTCGCAATTGGCGTATTTATTGGTGGCGTTGTGCAGTTGTTGTTTCAACTTCCATTTTTATACCGTGCAAAAATGTTGGCGCGTCCACGCTGGGCATGGCAAGACGAAAACGTAAAAAAAGTACGTAAACTTATGCTTCCTGCTTTGTTTGGCGTATCTATTAGCCAAATTAATTTGTTGCTTGATACCATGATTGCTTCATTACTGATGACAGGCTCGATTGCATGGCTTTATTATTCAGACCGTTTAATTGAATTTCCGCTGGGCTTATTTGGTATTGGTATTGCGACAGTTATTTTACCGGCGCTCTCTAGGTTACATAGCAGTAAAAAAAGTAGTGACTTTCAGCATACTCTCGACTGGGGGGTGCGTTTTGTTATATTTTTAGGCCTACCAGCAATGATAGGTCTAATGATCATCAGCCCGCTTATTATCACCGTATTGTTCGACCACGGTGCGTTTAAAGAAGACAGTGTTGATCATGTTAAAGCAGTAAGTTTAGGCGTAGTCGCATATTCAGTAGGGCTTGTAAGCTTTATGCTGATTAAAGTACTTGCTCCTGGCTTTTATGCTCGTCAAGACACAAAAACGCCGGTGCGTATTGGTATTATTACCTTAGTGTTGAATATGGTATTTAATATTATGCTGGCTCCTTTTATTGGTTATTTAGGATTAGCACTCGCTACTTCGCTATCGGCTAGTTGTAATGCATTTTTGCTGTATAGGCAGCTTAAAAAAGAAAATGTGTATCAGTTTTCATCAATGAGTATGCGCTTTACACTTAAATGTGTTGTTGCAAGTATGGTTATGGGAGCTGTTACATGGTTTGTGAGCAGTTACTATTACTGGGCTACATGGGCTTTTACACAGCAGGTAGTCTTATTAATAGCACTCGTGGCTTTGGCAGGTATTAGTTACTTTGCAATGCTATTTTTGATGGGCGTTAGACTAAATACGATAAAAAGTGTAGCAATTACTGAATCAAACTAAAAAAAAGATTATAATCGGCAACTCTGCGGCTT
The DNA here is from genome assembly GCF_015864365.1 of Pseudoalteromonas sp. SWXJ133. Taxonomy (NCBI): domain Bacteria; kingdom Pseudomonadati; phylum Pseudomonadota; class Gammaproteobacteria; order Alteromonadales; family Pseudoalteromonadaceae; genus Pseudoalteromonas; species Pseudoalteromonas sp. SWXJ133. Next base: position 20,990 of record NZ_JADYXJ010000027.1, on the reverse strand, counting down.
TAATTAATTTTTAGTCGTAATTAATAGCTCGCTAAACAAGGCATTAGGTGGCATGGAGTTAATTAGAGGTATACACAATATTCGCCCACACCACTTTGGTTGTGTGTTAACTATTGGTAATTTTGACGGTGTTCATTTAGGCCACGCAGAAGTACTAAAAGGCTTACTTACTGATGCTAAAGCGCATAGTTTGTCTAGCACTGTAATGCTATTTGAACCCCAGCCACAAGAATTTTTTGCTAAAAATAATGCCCCAGCACGGCTAACGCGCTTACGAGATAAGCTACGTTTGCTTAGTGATTTAGGTATTGAGCGAGTTATTTGCATTAGCTTTAATCAGCAATTTGCAAACATGCATGCTGAGCAATTTGTTAATGATATTTTGATTAAAAAGTTAGGTGTTAAAGCGCTCACTGTTGGCGATGATTTTAAGTTTGGAAAGCAGCGCCAAGGTAACTTTGACTTACTTGCTAGCATGGGCAAGCAAGCGGGCATGGACGTAAAAAGCACCGCGAGTTTTCGTCAATTAAATGCTAGAGTAAGCAGCACTTTAATACGAGATGCTTTGGCATCTGGTGACTTAGCAAGTGCTAAAACAATGCTTGGTCACGATTATGCTATTTCTGGGCGTGTTATACACGGCTGGAAAAGAGGACGTGAACTCGGTTTTAGAACGGCAAATATTGCCCTAAAACGCCAAGTGTGTCCTGTCAACGGGGTGTTTGCAGTGCAAGCAACGATTGCAGGAAAACAGATTTTTGGAGTTGCAAATGTAGGCAATAAGCCGACATTTAATGGAACTCGTGCATTATTAGAAGTTCATCTTTTTGATTTTGCACAGGATATTTACGGACAATTTATGCATGTGGAGTTAATAAAAAAACTTCGCAATGAAAAAAAATTCGAGACATTAACACAATTAACGGCGCAAATAGCAACTGATGTTGCTGCCGCTAAGCAGTGTTTTGGTTTAAATCAGGTAGCCGATAGAGACGGAATGTAGGATAAATGAGCGACTATAAACATACTTTGAACTTACCGGAAACACCGTTTCCAATGCGTGGCAATTTGGCACAACGTGAACCAAAAATGCTTAAAGCATGGTATGAAGACGACCTATACGGTCAAATTCGCAGCGCTAAGAAAGGTAAAAAGACCTTTATTTTGCATGACGGCCCTCCGTATGCAAATGGCGACATCCATTTAGGCCACTCAGTTAATAAAATATTAAAAGACATTATTGTTAAGTCTAAAACATTATCTGACTTTGATTCACCATTAGTCCCAGGTTGGGATTGTCATGGTTTACCAATCGAGTTAATGGTTGAGAAAAAAGTAGGCAAGCCGGGCGTAAAAGTAACCGCGAGCGAGTTTCGTGAAAAATGCCGTGCATACGCTAAAAAACAAGTTGAAGGTCAAAAAGTTGATTTTAAACGTTTAGGCGTATTTGCAGATTGGGATAAGCCTTACTTAACAATGAACTTTGACTTTGAAGCGAATGCAATTCGTGTACTTGGTCGTATTATTGAAAAAGGTCATTTGCATAAAGGTGCTAAGCCTGTTCATTGGTGTACAGATTGTGGTTCTGCATTAGCAGAAGCTGAAGTTGAGTATCAAGACAAGCAATCACCAGCGATTGATGTACGTTTTACATTTGTTGATCAAGATGCTGTTGTTAGTGCATTTGATTTGGCTGATGGTCATAAAGGTGAAGGCAGTGTTGGTACTGTTATTTGGACAACAACACCGTGGACGCTTCCAGCAAACCGCGCAGTAGCTGTGCATGCCGATTTAGAATATGCATTGGTGCAGGTTGAAGATGAAGGCGTACAACAACGTCTAATTTTAGGCTCTGAGCTTGTTAAAGATGCAATGGACCGCTTTGGTTTTAATCACTTCCACGTATTAGGTTATGTAAAAGGTGCTGCACTTGAAAACTTACAAGTAGCCCATCCTTTTTATGATTTTAATGTACCCGTGATTGTTGCAGAACACGTAACGACTGATTCAGGTACCGGTGTTGTACATACAGCACCAGGGCATGGTCAAGAAGATTTCGTGGCTGGTTTAAATTACAACCTTGAAGTAGCTAACCCTGTTGGCGCTAATGGCGTTTATTTACCAGATACTGAACTTTTTGCAGGTCAGCATGTATTTAAAGCAAATGCGAGCGTAATTGAAGTATTAAAAGAGCACGGTGCATTAATGCATCATCATGCTATAACTCATAGTTACCCACATTGTTGGCGCCATAAAACACCGATTATTTTCCGTGCTACACCACAATGGTTTGTAAGTATGGATCAGGCTAACTTGCGTGAAGATTCTTTAAAAGAAATTAAAAACACGCAGTGGTTGCCAGAGTGGGGCGAAAGCCGTATTTCGAACATGGTTGAAAGCCGCCCAGATTGGTGTATATCTCGCCAACGTACTTGGGGTGTGCCAATTGCATTGTTTGCTGATAAAGATACCGGTGCACTTCATCCAAATACTCAAGAACTCATTGAGCAAGCTGCACAGTTAGTTGAAAAATCTGGTATTCAGGCATGGTACGATTTAGACCCTGCTACATTACTTGGTGAAGAAGATGCCAAGCAATACATGAAAGTGCAAGATACGCTAGATGTATGGTTTGACTCAGGTGTTTCACACGCATGTGTTGTAGACGCACGTGAAGACTTGGTTGGTCCAGCTGATTTATACCTTGAAGGCTCTGATCAACACCGTGGTTGGTTTATGTCATCAATGATGACATCAGTGGCTATTAATGGTCATGCGCCATACCGCCAAGTATTGACTCATGGTTTTACTGTTGATGAAAACGGCCGCAAGATGTCTAAGTCACTAGGTAATGTTATTTCACCACAAAATGTGATGAATAAACTAGGTGCCGACATTCTACGTTTATGGGTTGCCTCTACGGATTACACGGCAGAAATGACTGTGTCGGATGAAATATTTAAACGCTCTGCCGATCGCTACCGCCGTATTCGTAACACTAGCCGTTACTTGCTTGCTAACCTAAATGGTTTTGATCCAAAAACTGATCAAGTTGCTGTTGATGATATGGTTGAGCTTGATAAGTGGATTGTTGGTCGTGCTGCTCAGTTGCAAGACGAAATTTTAGCCGCATACGATAGCTACCAAATGCTATTAGTAACGCAAAAGCTAATGAACTTCTGTACGGGTGAGCTTGGTTCGTTCTATTTAGACGTCATTAAAGATCGTCAGTACACAGCTAAGAGTGACAGCCATGCACGTCGTTCTTGTCAAACAGCGCTTTATCATATTGCAGAAGCAATGACGCGTTGGATGGCACCTATTATGAGCTTTACCGCACAAGAAATTTGGGAAGCTTTACCAGGTGAGCGTAGTGACTACGTATTTACATCTGTTTGGTACGATGGCTTACAAGCGCCAACAAATAGCCAATTTAGTAACGATGACTGGTTAGAAATTCTAACAGTACGCGACGAAGTAAACCGTTTATTAGAAGCTGCACGTAAAGAAGAAGTCATTGGTGCAACGCTTCAAGCAACGGTTAATTTATTCACGGGTAAAGAGCTTGCCGCTAAATTAAATGCGCTTGGTGATGAACTTCGTTTTGTATTATTAACATCGGCCGTAAATGTTTCTGAAGTTGATAGCCAGCCAGCTGATACACAAGCTACCGAAATTGAAGGTTTATTCATTAGTGTTGCTGCAACAGATGCTGCTAAATGTGAGCGTTGTTGGCATTACAGTGAAGATGTAGGTGTTAACCCTGCTCATCCTGAAATTTGTGGTCGTTGTGTAAGTAATGTTGACGGCGAAGGCGAAAAGCGTCAATTCGCTTAGGAGTTATTCTTAGTGAGCAAACTAGCCCAAAAAAGTGGTTTAGTGTGGCTTTGGTTGAGTCTATTACTACTAGTAATAGACTTTGCCAGTAAAACACTCGTTGTAGGGACTATGGCTTATCAAGAGTCGATAAACTTACTCCCTGTTTTTAGTATTACTTATGTGCATAACTATGGTGCTGCTTATAGCTTTTTAAGTGAAGCGGGTGGTTGGCAGCGTTGGTTTTTAAGTGCGATTGCCATTGCTATTAGTGCTTTGCTTGTGTGGTGGCTAAAACGCTTACCTGCAACAAACAAAGTACTATGCGGTGCTTATGCACTGGTACTTGCAGGCGCTATTGGTAATTTATACGATCGTATTGCGTATGGTTATGTAATCGACTTTATTCACGTATTTTATAAAGACTCACATTTTCCTGTATTCAATATTGCTGATTGCGCTATTTGTATTGGCGCAGCATTATTGTTATTCGATGCCTTTACCGGCGAGAGTCCGAAGGAGCATAAAGCATGAGCCAAGCTGTAATTGGTGAAAACTCGCAAGTTATTTTCCATTTTTCTATTAAATTAGAAGATGGCTCTGCCGCTGATTCTACCAAGGTGCACAACAAACCTGCTAAATTAACAATGGGCGATGGCAGCTTAACGGCAAACTTCGAAAAGTGTTTATTAGGTTTAACTGCAGGCGAAAGTAAAACGTTTGAATTAGAACCTGAAGATGCATTTGGTCAGCCAAATCCAGATAATATTTACTACGTTGACCGTAGTAAATTTGGCCCAGAAACACCAGCTAAGGTAGGTGCAATTATTGCGTTTACTCAACCAGACGGTACTGAGCTTCCTGGATTAGTTCGCGAAGTGCAAGGTGAGTCGGTAACGATTGATTTTAATCACCCTTTATCTGGCCAACGTTTAACGTTTGAAGTTGATATTATTGAGGTGGAAGGTTAATGGAAATATTACTAGCTAATCCACGCGGCTTTTGCGCTGGTGTTGACCGTGCTATTAGTATTGTTGAGCGCGCCCTAGATATTTTTGAAAAGCCAATTTATGTGCGCCACGAAGTAGTACATAACCGCTATGTGGTTGATGGATTAAAAAGTCGTGGTGCGGTATTTGTTGAAGAGCTTGATCAAGTACCTGACGACAGCATTGTTATTTTTAGTGCACATGGTGTTTCGCAAGCTGTTCGCAGCGAAGCTAAACGTCGTGATTTAAAAGTATTTGATGCAACGTGTCCGCTTGTAACTAAAGTACATATGGAAGTTACACGTGCGAGTCGTAAAGGTATTGAGTGTATTTTAATTGGACACCATGGCCACCCTGAAGTAGAGGGAACAATGGGACAATATGATAACTCAGCCGGTGGCATTTATCTTGTTGAAACCGTTGATGATGTTGTTGCGCTTAATGTAAAAAATGCTGAAAATCTTTTTTATTGCAGCCAAACAACACTCTCAGTTGATGACACAGCAGATGTTATTGATGCACTACGCAATAAGTTTCCATCAATTGACGGACCTCGTAAAGATGACATTTGTTATGCAACGCAAAATCGTCAAGACGCTGTTCGCGACCTAGCTGATAAAGTTGATGTGCTATTAGTTGTAGGAGCTAAAAACAGCTCTAACTCTAATCGCCTACGTGAACTTGCAGATAAAATGGGCACTGTTGCTTATTTAATTGATGACGCAACTGATGTACAAGAGCAGTGGGTTTCAGGCTCTAAATCAGTTGGCGTAACTGCGGGTGCATCTGCGCCAGAAGTACTTGTACAACAAGTAATAAGCCGATTAAAAGAGCTAGGTGGTACACAGGTTGTTGAGAATCCAGGTGAAGTAGAAAATATAGTATTTGCTGTTCCTGTAGAGCTACGTTAATTTAAATATATTAAACATTTAGATTAAAGGAGAGTCGTTATGAGCAAGTCACTTCAAAATGATGGTTTGCTTTTTTCGGCTCTTTTTAATGAGCGAGGCGTGTTAGCCACGCTTATTGTTTCTCAAGTTATTGCTATTGTTTTAGCTTTTGCACCTAATGTAGAAGGAGATATTTGGCTTCGACTTGGGATCATTAGTTTGTTTATGCATTTAATTGTTTTAGTCGGTACCTCTTCTTTATACTTCTGTAGATTTTTCTTACAAAAACGTACTCAAGCTTTTCAATTAAGTCTATTTTTTGTCTCTTTTTTATTATTTACCTGTATTTTTAGTATTTTATTTTCTCATTTTGCTTTTGATACAGATGATACAAATAACCTAATTTATTTCACACTTCGCAATTGTATTATAGTGGCTTTACTGGCGGCTTTATTCGTCCAATTTTTATTAATTCATTTTGAAAAAGAGCAGCAAACTAAAGCACTTTCTCGTGCAGAGCTTGATGCCTTACAAGCTAGAATACGTCCTCATTTTTTATATAATAGTTTAAACACTGCTGCAGAGCTTACCCATCATGATGCCGATGCGGCAGAACAGGCTATTTTAGCATTAGCCGCCTTATCGCAGGCTGCAATGCACCCGGGGAAGAATGTATCTCTTGAAGATGAAATAACGCTGAGTAAGCAATATATCGCACTTGAAACATGGCGTTTTGGTAATCGCTTAAGAGTTGATTGGCAAATACCTAATGAACTACCCGCATTGAGCATTCCTTGCTTAACCCTGCAGCCATTAATTGAAAATGCGGTATGCCACGGCGTTGAAACAAGTGAGCATGGTGCAGAAATAAAAGTAGAGCTACATATCACTACCGGCTATATAACTATGATTGTTTCCAACCCTATAACAATTTCTAATGCTCAAACTAGGCCTAATAACGGAATGGCACTTGAAAATATTCGCCAGCGATTAAATATTTATTATAAAAATAAAGCACAGCTAACAATTACTAATAAAAATGATGTGTTTAGGGTCAAGGTCGTTATCCCTAAGCTAATTGAGGGCAGTGTATGAATGTACTCATTGTTGATGATGAACCTCTGGCGAGATCTCGCTTAATCCGTTTGTTAGCACATGATAAAAGTATAGTTGTGCAAGGTGAGGCAAGTAATGGTAATGAAGCCTTAGCACTTGCTAAAAAGCAAACGCCAGATTTGATTTTTTTAGATGTTGATATGCCCGGTATGAATGGTTTACAAGTTGCTAATGAACTTAATCGTTTAACCCTACCTCCTGCTGTTGTTTTTATAACTGCCCACCCTGAGCATGCTTTCGATGCTTTACAGTTAAGTGCTGCAGGTTATTTAGTTAAACCTATTACAGAGCAATCACTGCAGAAGGTACTTAAGCAAGTAGGCCGTTTAAATAAAGTACATATTCAAAAACAACAAAATGTAAAAGTATCTTATCAGTTAGCGGGTACTTTACGTAGTGTTGATATAAATGATGTTTTGTACTTTAGTGCAGAAGAAAAATATACCAAAATGATATTCTCAGGTGGAGAGGCTTTACTTGAACAAAGCTTAAAGCAATTAGAGCTGCAATATCCCGCATATGTTTTACGAATTCACCGCAATACTTTAGTGAATAAACAAAAAGTAATCGCTTTGCATTCAAAAGGGAATGGCAATCATATGATTGAGCTACAAGGGTGCAGTGAGTTATTGCCAGTGAGCCGTCGCGAGCTTAAATTAGTTAAAAATACGCTTTAGACTTATTTCGCAATTAAGTTGCCTCTGAGTTAAATGCATTTACGCTTAATTACTACTTTTTTGTTGAATGAGCCGATTTAATTAACCGTTTATCAACAAATATAACCGCTTGTCTTAGTCCTCATTGATTCCTCAAATAAATAGCATAAACTTATAATCAGATAATTTTTATTTGGTTCTATTATGCAGTCATCTCAAACAAAAGTGCAAAGAGGCTTCACTCTAATTGAAGTGTTAATTGCATTTATTATTCTTAGTTTTGGTCTTTTAGGCGCAGTTGCCCTGCAAGCAAAAGCAAAGCAAGCAAGCTTTGATTCTATGCAACGTGCTGCTGCAGTTGCACTTGGTAATGATATTGTGCAGCGTATCCGTGCTAACGATACCCCTCAAATAGCCGGACTGTACACACAAACATTTAATAGTAAAACTGCAACGACAACCTCGCAGACCTGCTTCACAAGTGCTTGTAGCGCAGCGCAAGTTGCTGCACTAGATCTTGAACAGTGGAAAAGAGCTATAAGAGCTCGAGAAAATACGGGCTCTTTAGATGATGCTACTGTATGTATTGCACCTACAGCTGTTGCTGGCTCAGGTGGTAAGGCATTTAATTTAGAGGTAATTGTTTCGTGGCAAGGGCGACAAGAGTTTAATGCTAGTAGTACGACTGGCGCTATCAAGTGTGGAGCGGCTGATAAAAAACGCCGTTTAGTTGTTTTGACTAGTTACATTTACCTTAGGAGCTAACATGAAGCAAAAAGGTTTTACACTTGTAGAAATGATGATTTCATTATTTATTGGTGGGTTAATTTTAGGCGGCGTTATGTTTACCTATATAGGTATGAAAGTAACCACCAGAGATACGATGACTATTGGTGAACTCCAGGAATCAGGGCGTCTTGCAATTAACATAATGCAACGCGATATCGAACAAATTGGTTTTTGGGGTACTTATTATGATGATTCATTTACAGCGGTAAATACAAAAACATTATCAAACCCAGGAGCTGATTGTTTTGAAGGACTAAACAATGGTAGCTTTCCTGACTTGGCAACTGCGAGTAACTTTAGAACTATTTATGCGAAGGTTGCAGATGTATCAAAAGAATTAAACTGCGTAACTAACCCTGTCAAAGGCACAGATATCATTCAGTTAAAGTTTTTACAAGGTGACCAATTAACTGAAAGTGAGACTCAAGCGGATGAAAACTACTTTGTAGCAGAGCAAGAGAGCGCTCAATTTAAACGAGAGGTGATTTCGGGTAGTTCTGCTAATGCATCTATTTGGCCGTACAGCCACCATGTTTATTATATTTCAGAGCAAACATATAAAGTCAATAACAAGAACCTGACTGTACCTGCATTAATGAGAAAGCGTCTAGTTGGTGGGAGCATCACCACCGAAACTATTATGGAAGGCGTTGAGAACATGCGGTTTGTTTTTGGTCTTGATACAAACAGTGATAACCGTGTAGATACCTACCGAAGTATCAAAGGTATTGAGCATACTGATTGGGAAAATCGAAAGGGTATTTTAACTGTACAGGTTTTTTTATTAATACGCGCATTGCAGCCAGACCCTGGAGTTAAAATTAAAAACCAAACTTATACATTAGGTGAAGATAAAGATAAACGTGAATTGAAATTTACCGATACTTTCAGACGCACGGTATTTACCACTACTATTCGATTAAATAATGTTGGATCAAATTTATGGCGCATTTAAAACAATCACAGAAAAAGCAGCAGGGTGTAGTACTGATCACTGCTCTAATAATGGTAATTGCTGTAACGGGTATAGCTGTGACTCTTATGAGTAGTAGTAGCATCGACATTAAAATTACCAATGCTGCTCAAGAGCGTGAGGTGGCTGAAAATGAACTTATTGGTGAAGTACAGCGCATGATTTCTAATGAAGCAAATAAAGGTGCAAATAACCAGTTTTTCTTGAGTCCTGATGAAGTCACCTCGATTGCTGCTGCTGACAAAGAGGGTATGGTAATTGCGACTCATGACGATATGCAAAGTAAAATGATAAACCTTAATAACGGAGCTCTTGATTTAGAGTGCCCACGACGTTTCAATTTTACAGCGGGTATATCGTGCAACATGGTACAAGTTGCTACCACGATTGAGTACGGTTCTAAAAGCAAGCATACACTCACGATTGTTACTGGCGTAGCACAAGAGATGGCTAGCATAAGTAAGGGAATTTAATATGAATTATAAATTAAACAAAGTGCTAGCAGGATTACTGGGCATAGTAGTCAGTCTAGCAGCAAGCGCAGAAGACATTGAGTTGTATGTTAACCATAATGTAGAAACAGACGAAAAGCCCAAAGTTTTATTAATTTTTGATACATCAGGCAGTATGGCCTTTGATGTTGCAGATGGAGATCGCTGTTACCAGTGGGATGGGGTAGCAAGAACCACTCCTCGCTTTTCACGGATTACGTGTTTTGAAAGTAATGTCCTTTTTAGCGATCAATACCAATGCTACAAAAAGGAGTCTAGTTTTCAAGGTATACGTTCAAGTCGGTTTTATAATGGTACGAAAACTAGTGGGAATAACTATGATTTTGGATATCCTGTTGTGTCTTGTAATGATAGCCGCTTAAACGTTGCGCAAAGAGCTATTACTCAATTAGTTAGTGATAATGATGATATTGATTTTGGTTTAATGCGATTCAAGGACAGTGCTGGTGGGTATGTAGTAGCTAAAGTTGGAGCTAATAAATCTAATATTTTACAAGATATTGATGATTTACCTGCCAATGGTGGAACGCCAATAACAGAGACGTTATGGGAGGCTTATCGCTATATAACAGGGAAAACCCTTGATTATGGTCGATACTATAATGATAGAGACAAAAGTATTGATAATAACGTAACTTATAGATCTCCTTTTGAGCAGAGTAATAGTGATCCATTACGCTGCGATAATTCAATAAACATTATTTTAATGACAGATGGTGACCCTACAAACGAAAATGATAGAGATTCCTTTATTGCCGATGTCCACAATAGTCTTTTTACTGATGCTATTCCTTTTGATGATGGTAAATATAGCGATAGCTATTTAGTCGCAATGGCTAAAATTTTACACGGGACGTCCGATAGACCGGTGGATTTGTATACACCAACAAGTGATGTTTTAGATACAGCTCGCCTTTATACTATTGGCTTTGGTACTGGAATGAGCCAAGGAGGAATTGATTTACTCGATAAAGCAGCAACTGTTGGTGGTGGGCAATATCTAGAGGCTCGAACATCAGAAGCGCTGTCTAAAGCACTAAAAAATACTATTTCACGTATTAGAGAGGTAAATGATAGCTTTTCATCTCCTTCTGTTGCTAGTAACAACGTAGATCAAACCCGTAGTAGAGATGCTATTTATTTTGCAATGTTCTATCCAGAGACAAATACGCGTTGGGGCGGTAACTTAAAAAAATTAAAAATGTCAGGTAGTAATATTGTTGATTCAACAAACAATGTAGCTCTCGATTCTGATGGTTTAATAGATACTGATGCAAAAACATTTTGGCTTCCTGCCGGTAAGTCAGCAGATGGTAACTTAGTAGCGCAAGGTGGCGTTAATTATCAACTAAGCACCTTAACAGGAACTAACGCCGAAGAACGAAGAACATTATATACAGATAAACAAGGTGATATTGTTCGATTTACTACATCAATAGTTAGTGACATTCTTGATTTAATCACTAATAACCCAATCAGCTTATCTAGCTCAGATATAAAATGGGCTATGGGTATTGATGTTGATGACGAAGATGAAGATAAGGATACTACGGATCAAAGAGATGATATTTTTGGTGATCCTCTTCATTCAAAGCCAGTAGCGCTTGACTACGGTAATGATGATATTCGTATTCTTATTGGTACTAATGCTGGCTTTTTACATATGTTCAAAGACGATGATACTAATAATGAAGTGTCTGAGAGCTGGGCATTTATTCCCTCATCACTGTACAGTATTATTCAACCACTACGTAGCAAAGAAACGGGTAAAAAATATGGTATGGATGGTCCAATTAGCGTTTATTTTAATAATAAAAACTTAAATAGTGATGGCTTAAATGACGGTATTATTGATGCTAGTGGTAATGATAAAGTGTGGGTATTTGCAGGGATGCGTCGTGGTGGGGAAAACTATTACGCACTAGATATAACAAATCCCGATCAGCCTAAAAAGCTATGGGATAGTCCGATTGAAGGCGGAAAGGGCGACTTTAAAGAGCTTGCACAAACATGGTCAAAACCGCAAATAGCCTATATTAAAGCATTTGGTGATAAGCCTTTATTAATTTTTGGTGCGGGGTACGATACCAATAAAGATGCGGCAATTAAAAGTGAAGATAATGTAGGACGAGGTATCTATATTGTTGAAGCTGAAACAGGTAAAAGAGTGTGGGCATTAACACCCGATATAAATGGCTTTAAAGGTAAGCATAGTATTGCGGCTAATATAACGACACTTGATTCAGATTATGATGGATATATAGACAGAATTTATGCGGCAGATACCGGTGGAGATGTTTGGCGCATAGATATGCCAGGTACTAATACTAGTGAATTTAGTCACTTTAAATTAGCTGAGCTTGGTAGTAATAAAGCAACCGAGGACAGGCGCTTTTTCTATAAGCCACTCGTAGCACGTACAATTTATAGTAAAGTAAGCGAAACAACAATTAATGGTAGCACTGTTATAACACGCTTAGATACACCGTATGATGCGATAGTTATTGGTAGTGGTAATCGCTCAAAACCAACTGGCACCAATGAAAAAGATCAATTGTTTATGATCAGAGATGAAAATACGGTTACAAAATCGTATAAAACGAATGCTCCAGATACTATTTTACCTGCTGATCTGATGCAAATGAATTCAGACCCATTTGGCAATGCACTAGATGACGTTGATGATTTTGTTGATTTAGAAGTTGATTTGGCTAAATTTAATGGCTGGAGGTATGAGCTAGGTGCAGCAGAGAAGTCACTAGCGGCTGCAACAGTAGTTGGAGGTGTTGCATACTTTACAAGTTTTACCCCATCATCAGGTACATCGACTGAAAACCAATGCTCGCTAAGTGGTGGTGGTGGTTCTTTATATGCATTTCACTTACATTATGGTACGAAAGTGTATGACGATCTTAAATTTACAACAAGCTATGATGTACCAGATACACCCCAGTTATACTTTGGTGAAGGTCCCTCATGTGTGGATGGTAATGGTGACGGTAAATGCGATGACAATCCAACCGTTGACGTAACACAAGAAAGTCAGTTTTATTTAATAGGGCCTGGTATTAAAGGTGAAGATGCTGAAAACCCAATGAAACCACCTGAAATAAAGGGTCCTAGTTTAACTATTGTCGATGGTAAGATTCAGTTAGTAAACGATAATACTCTAGGGTTTGGCTTTAAAACACAACAAACATATATTTATAAACGTGAAGAAAATGACGAAGTTAATAATTAAGGAAATTAGATGAAAAAACAACGAGGATTTACCTTAATTGAGCTGATGATAGCCGTTGCTATTATCGGCATACTCGCTTCAATCGCGCTGCCTAACTATACTGAATATGTAAAGCGTGCTTCTCGCGCAGAGGCCATCGCAGCATTATTGGATGCAGCAAACAAAGAAGAACAGTACTTTGTCGATAACAGAGAGTATACCGAGTTAACGAGTGATATAGGGATTCAGAGTAAGACAGAAAATGGACATTTTGAATTATCAATTAAAGTCATTGATAAAAATACCTTCACAATCTCTGCTAAACCGGTGGCAGGGCCGGTAAAAGGAGACGGCGATTGCACTGAGTTATCAATAACTGATACAGGTACTAAAGGCGCGCAAGGGGACAAAACAGACAAAGGAAAAGATATTGGTTACTGTTGGGGAAGATAATTAGAGTTATTTCTTCTGGCATTTATCTGTTGATTTAATGCGTATTCTACCTGTTTGACTAACAGATAAAGCCAATCCTTCGAGATTGGCTTTATTGTTATTAGGGCAATATATAAAAGTACCATTTTGAAAACCATTTAACGATCCATCAGGACGAAAAGTAATTGCACTACGAGGGTACTCAAGATTGTCAGCTTCGTGCACTTTCTCAAATGTACTTAAGAGTAATTCATCGTCATCTAGCGTGGTCGAATTATCTTTATCGGTAAATAGTGACATTTGACCACCCCATTCACCTTCTTTACATTGGGTGTCTTTTAGCGCACATAATGTAACATAAGTGCTATTCTCAATGGCATATAAGCGGCCGTAATTTATATTTCTGTGTAGGAGACTTATATGATTATCTAACCTGTTTTTTGCTAAAAAATCTGGATAAAACCACATGGATAATTGACTAACAATACTGACAACAGCAATCGATACCATTAATTCAAGAAGTGTTATTCCCTTATTTTTTGATATTGTTAATCTCATCCGTGAAGACCTGAGTTAATAGATGATTAACTTAGTCTAGTAAATGATACGAATATGACAAGATAAGGTTGTATGTTTTTTAATCGCACGTAATAGTGGTATCACCAAGATAAAAAGCAGTCCCAGAGACTGATACGTTAAGTGCTTTATTATTTTCGTTATCGCTATTTGGACAATAGATAAAGCCGGTAAATTCTTTGATTTTTGAGTTGACTAGATTTGCTGTAATTCGGCCGCTAGTATTAAAGCGAAGGCTGCTGTCGCCTGTGAATTTTATTTTATCATTAGATGATATATCCGACATTACGCGTAGTAGACTATCATTCGCACTATCATAGCCTCCATTGTTATCAGAATCTATAAATAAGATCACAGTACTGGTCGAGCCCCACTCACTTTTACACGTTAGATTAGAACTGCCAAACTTTTTGGCTCTGAGTACCGGACACACAATAACAATCTCATCAGTAATTGCTGCTTGAGCACGTGCATATGCAATATTTCTTTTTAATTCCAACAAAAAATTTTCAGCTCTATTTTCTTCTAGCATATCGCTGCTATTCCAAATCGCAATGGATGCAATGATCCCAACGATAGCAACGGTTACCATGAGTTCTAAAAGAGTGAATCCGTTTTGTTTATTTTTCATATTAATCTCATTTACTGCTAGTTATTTAAGTATGCTATTTTTATATAGTAAATTATATCATGATCGGTTGTTTTATCACCGTAATTCAATTGCTTTGTTTGCTATGAACACCATGATTGTCTAAAATCGAGACAACTGGAGCTTTCAAAAGTAATTAATATGAAAAAAATAGAAGCAATTATCAAACCTTTTAAGTTAGACGATGTGCGTGAAGCATTGTCTGATGTGGGTATTACAGGTATGACGGTAAGCGAAGTAAAAGGTTTTGGACGTCAGAAAGGTCACACTGAGTTATATCGTGGCGCAGAGTATATGGTTGATTTTTTACCTAAAGTAAAACTTGATATTGTATTGACTGATGAAGATGTAGACCGTGCAATTGAAGTTATTGTAAAAACGGCACAAACAGGAAAAATCGGTGACGGTAAAATATTTGTCACTGATGTTGAGCGTGTAATACGTATTCGTACTGCTGAGGAAGATGAAGAAGCGATTTAAGATTTTTTACTACGCAGTAAGAAGGCGCTTACTAAGCGCCTTTTTGTTTATTTAGTTCTTTTATTTAGTCTTCGTGTTTGCTTTGCGTGCTCACTAAGCTCAGTTAAACCTAATTGGTCGTAACTTTTTTCCATCATTTCAAGCGCGGGATCCAAGTAACTGCTTTGTGAGTAGTGTTCAACAACAAACTTACCTCTATTAGCAGCAGCTAAATAAGCTTCACGCTCATAATAGTAAGTGGCTACTTTTAATTCATAACGTGCCATACGATTTAAAAGCCATACTAAACGACGCTTAGCTTCAGGCGCGTAATCACTTTTTGGAAAGCGTTTTACTAGTGTCGATAAATCAGTAAATGCAACACGTGTACGGTTTGCATCTCTATCAGCTCTATCTACACCAAAGTACTCTTGGAACGCATTTTTATCTGCTTTAATGTTTACTAAACCACGCATGTAATACATGTAATCTAGGTCTTTATGGTTTGGATTTAAGCGAATAAAGCGGTCAATGGTTGCAAGTGCTTGTTCAGTATTACCTGATTGGTAATGTGCATACACTAAGTCCATTTGTACTTGTTTAGAGAATGGGCCAAATGGGTAGCGAGAGTCTATTGCACTCAAAAGTTCAATTGCACGAGCATATAAACCAGAATCTAGTGTTTCTTTTGCATCTTCATATAAAGCGTGTGCAGACTTATTCGGTACACGTTGAATGTCTTCTTGGTCTGGAGCAGACGAACAAGCGCCTAAACTAAGTACAGAAACTGAAAAAACAATGGCAAATGCACGTTTCCCTATTTTATTTATCATTTTATTTGTTACCTTCGATGTCTTCGGCTAGGCCAAGTCGGTAAAACCGAGTAAACTATGCGTATTATATTATGCTTTTATTAAAAGCGATTCTAACCCAGTCGAGCAAAGCTTGCACTGGTAAATTGGGTAAAGTTACTAATGTCAGAGCAAATTTCTCTTCAAGCCGACGTTCCAACCGAATTAGGTGGTAAACGTCTAGACCAAGTATTAGCACAATTGTTCCCTGATTATTCACGTTCTCGTATAAAAACGTGGATATTGGATGATAAAATCACCGTAGATGGTGAAATTTTCAACACTCCACGCGAAAAGCTACTCGGTGGTGAAGTTGTTAGTGTTGAAACAACAATTGAAGCACCACGCGAATACGAAGCACAAGATATCAAATTAAACATTGTTTATGAAGACGATGATATTTTGGTAATTAATAAACCTATGGGCCTAGTGGTTCACCCTGGTGCAGGTAATCCTAATGGAAC
Organism: Pseudoalteromonas sp. SWXJ133; assembly: GCF_015864365.1. Classification (NCBI taxonomy): domain Bacteria; kingdom Pseudomonadati; phylum Pseudomonadota; class Gammaproteobacteria; order Alteromonadales; family Pseudoalteromonadaceae; genus Pseudoalteromonas; species Pseudoalteromonas sp. SWXJ133. The sequence goes on along the minus strand of NZ_JADYXJ010000027.1, from coordinate 4,598 downwards.
AGTGCTAAACGCATTACTACATTACTACCCTGAAATAATTAACGTGCCACGCGCAGGTATTGTACATCGTTTAGATAAAGACACGACCGGTTTAATGGTTGTAGCTAAAACGATTCCAGCACAAACGCATTTAGTAACAGCGCTACAAAAGCGTGAAAACTTCACGCGTGAATATGAAGCACTGTGTAATGGTACTATGACTGCTGGTGGTATGGTTGAAAAAGCGATTGGCCGCCATCCGACTCAGCGTACTCATATGGCAGTACATGAACTGGGTAAACCGGCTATCACGCACTATCGTGTTGCTGAAAAATTCCGTGCTCATACACGCTTGCGCTTACGCTTAGAAACAGGTCGTACTCACCAGATTCGTGTGCACATGGCACATTTAAATCATCCGCTAATTGGCGATCAATCTTATGGCGGCCGTCCACGTCCACCTAAAGGTGCAACACCCGAGTTATTTGAGTTACTTCGTAGCTTTAGACGCCAAGCACTACATGCTGTAAAATTGAGCATTGCGCATCCAATCACGGGTGAAATGATGACATGGCAAGCACCTATCCCTGATGATATGGTTGCTATGACACATGCACTACGTGAAGATACTAAAGCTAATCCTGATATCGATAGATAATGCACTTATTGTCAGCGACATGGCAAAACCTTCATAAAGTAGGAACGTTAAGTACTACTTGTGGAGGTGGTGTTTCAAAAGTCCCATTTAAAAGTTTTAATTTGGGATTCCATGTTGGTGATAATCAAAATCATGTATCAAAAAACCGCTCATTATTAACAAACCTCCTACCTAAACCTGCCGTGTGGCTAAATCAAGTTCATAGCTCTAATGTTATTATTGTTGATGAACATTTTGATTTTGACGAGTTACACGATGCTGATGCGCTTTATACTCAGTTATTAAATCAGCCTTTGGCTATAATGACCGCCGATTGCTTACCTATTTTATTAGTGAGTGATGATGAAAAAGAAGTTGCAGCTATACATGCTGGCTGGCGAGGGCTTGAGCAGGGAATTATTAAAAATACATTAGAATGCTTTAGTACAAAATATGAAAATATAAGTGCGTGGCTAGGGCCTGCAATTGGACCAAGCCGATTTGAGGTTGGGGCTGAGGTATTTGAGTTATTTAAAAAAAGGTCCTCTTTATTTATTCAAGCATTTACACTACAAACTAATGGCAAATATCTTGCTGATATTTATGGTATTGCGCGTACTTTACTTACCCAGCTAGGAGTTAAAAGTATTACGGGTGGCGACTATTGTACAGTCTCTCAAAGTGACTTGTTTTTTTCTTATCGACGAGATGGACAAACTGGACGTATGGCAAGTTTGATCTGGCGCAAGTAATTAGTATCTTTAATCATTATATTTCCCCCTACACCTTGAACAAACACCTAAACATACCCATTAATTAAGCAATTAGATTATTTAATAGGTAACACCATGCGTTTAGATAGATTTACAAGTAAATTTCAATCTGCGCTTTCTGATGCGCAATCGCTAGCCCTTGGGCGTGATCATCAATTTATTGAACCCGTACATTTAATGTATTCATTGCTAAAGCAAAGTGGCTCTAGTGTACGTGCATTATTTGCACAAACGGGTGTCAGCGCTGACGAACTCAACACCAAGCTTTCACAAGAAATAGAAAAATTATTTAAGGTCGAAGGTGTAGGTGGCGATGTCCAGCTATCAAACAATATGGCTTCACTTATTAATCTATGCGATAAGTACGCGCAAAAGCGCAAAGACAAATATATTTCAAGTGAATTATTTGTACTGGCGGCATGCGATGATAAAGGTCCACTTGGCGATATATTTAGGTCGTTAAATATTACCTCGACTAAAATTGAAACTGCAATTAAAGCGATTCGCGGCGGTCAAAAAGTTGATGACCCAAATGCCGAAGAAACACGTCAAGCGCTTGAAAAATTCACGATTGATCTAACTGAGCGAGCAGAGCAAGGTAAGCTTGACCCCGTTATTGGTCGCGATGACGAAATTCGCCGCACGATTCAGGTACTACAACGCCGCACTAAAAATAACCCTGTATTAATCGGTGAGCCAGGTGTTGGTAAAACAGCAATTGCCGAGGGGTTAGCACAGCGTATTATTAATGGTGAAGTACCTGAAGGATTAAAAAATAAACGCGTACTATCACTTGATTTAGGGGCGTTAGTTGCGGGTGCTAAATACCGTGGCGAATTTGAAGAACGTTTAAAATCAGTATTAAACGAATTGGCTAAAGAAGAAGGCCAGGTTATTTTATTTATTGATGAAATACATACTATTGTAGGTGCAGGAAAAAGTGACGGCGCCATGGATGCAGGCAATATGTTAAAGCCAGCATTAGCACGCGGTGAATTACACTGTGTTGGCGCAACCACGCTTGATGAATACCGTAAATATATAGAAAAAGACGCAGCTCTTGAGCGTCGATTCCAAAAGGTACTTATTGAAGAGCCATCTGTTGAAGATACCATTGCAATATTACGTGGCTTAAAAGAGCGATATGAGTTACATCATTCAGTAGAAATTACTGACCCCGCGATTGTTGCTGCGGCGCAGTTATCTCATCGTTACATTAGCGACCGTCAGTTACCGGATAAAGCGATTGATTTAATAGATGAAGCGGGTTCTTCAATTCGATTACAAATTGATTCAAAACCAGAGTCATTAGACAAACTCGAACGTCGTATTATTCAATTAAAACTTGAAGATAACGCACTAGCGAAAGAAAAAGACGAAGCAAGTCAAAAACGCCGAGCTGAAATGCAAGAGTTGATCACCGACCTTGATGGGCAATATCGTGAGCTAGACGAGATATGGAATGCTGAAAAAGCATCACTTCAAGGCACGCAAGTAATTAAAGCCGAGCTTGAACAAGCAAGATTAGATTTAGATGTAGCGCGAAGGGCAAGTGATTTACAGCGTATGTCAGAGCTGCAATATGGGCGAATTCCAGAGCTTGAACGAAAACTTGATTTAGCCTCACAAGCCGAAATGCAAGAAATGACCCTGCTTAAAAACCAAGTAGGTGAAGATGAAATAGCTGAAATACTGTCTCGCTGGACAGGTATTCCTGTTGCAAGAATGCTACAAGGTGAGCGTGAAAAGCTGCTGCAAATGGAAGATAAGTTACACAGTAAAGTAATAGGGCAAGATGAAGCGGTTGTTGCTGTTTCTAACGCAATACGACGCTCACGTGCCGGGCTTGCAGATCCTAATCGTCCTATTGGTTCTTTCTTATTTTTAGGTCCAACTGGTGTGGGTAAAACAGAGCTGACAAAAGCACTGGCTGGTTTTATGTTTGATACCGAAGATGCCATGGTGCGTATCGACATGTCTGAGTTCATGGAAAAGCATTCAGTTGCACGTTTAGTAGGGGCACCTCCAGGTTACGTGGGCTACGAAGAGGGCGGTTATTTAACCGAGGCAGTACGTCGTAAACCTTACTCAGTGATATTGCTTGATGAAATAGAAAAGGCGCATCCTGATGTGTTTAATATTTTACTGCAAGTATTAGATGATGGCCGATTAACTGACGGGCAGGGTAGAACCGTTGATTTTAAAAATACTGTTATTATCATGACCTCAAATTTAGGCTCAGATATTATCCAAGAGCAAGCGGGTAATAATGATTACACGACCCTTAAAGCTAAAGTAATGGAAGTATTAATTAATGAGTTTAGGCCTGAATTTATTAACCGTATAGACGAGACTGTCGTGTTCCACCCGTTAGCAAACGAGCATATAAAAGAAATAGCTGATATTCAGTTAATGAAATTACGTGAGCGTTTAACTGAGATGGGATATCTGCTTGAAATAAGCGATGCTGCTCTTGAGCGAATTGCAGCAAGTGGGTTTGATCCTGTGTACGGTGCACGTCCGCTTAAGCGTGCTATTCAACAAACGATTGAAAACCCGCTGGCACAAAAGTTACTTAATGGAGACTACTTACCAGGTTGCGTGATTGTTATTGATGCAAATGATGGCGGCCTTGTATTTACCAAACGTTAATTGTAAATAATTAAACTTAAAAGCCGCTTTATAGCTAACACCATTCAGTTAAGCATGCTTTGACTTAATGGTGTACCGAGTTTTTGAAATTCGAACGGTCCTACTTTTGGGCCGTTTTCTTTTTTCTGGAAGAATATAACGTTTCACTCGTTCTCGCATCGCCCTTAATTTCTTTGGAATTGAACCTGGCGAAGCGATGGCACACCAGAGTATTTCATCCTGTATATCCCGCAAAGCCATGACAAAACTAATTCTCAGCGGGGAGACTTTAGCCTCTTTGGCTATTCGACTTATCTCTACTCGAATTAAATTGTAGGCTAGCAATATACCCCATAGCTCTTGATTGACTCCATCTACAGTCTGACTACGCAAAAGAATACTATCCTCAAGCATCTGGTGTTTTATTTCTCCATAGCTATTTTCAATTTCTCAGCGCTCGAAATAGACATCAAGAATGGCCTGCGCACCAAAAGCCTGTTTATCATCCAAAGAGCACAGCAGACCTTTTATTTTTCCAGGCCCCATTGGCTCAGGATAAAGAACCAGTCTGGCCTGCC